>CALMBD010000045.1 GCA_937861115.1 uncultured Bacteroidota bacterium
ACCCGAAAACAGTCGAGTCCCTTAGGCGACAGGTTGATGCGGCCTTCGGCGCCAAGCGGTGCGGTGCTGACAAAAAAGATGTGTTGCCGTTCGATAAATTCCCGGTGCGGGGGTTTGATGGCGTCGTGCAGTTTGCCCATGAAAATGTATTTGAAGATTATTTCCCGGCATACGGAACCCGCGCCACAATAGAGCGCCCCAGGGTCAGTTCATCGGCGTACTCCAGGTCGCCGCCGAACGACACGCCGCGCGCGATGGCGCTTACCTGTACGCCCAGCGGCGACAGTTTTTTGGACAGGTAGAAAATGGTCGTTTCACCCTCGATAGTCGGGCTGATGGCCATGATAACTTCCCGTATCTCACCCTGCTGCACCCTTTCTGCGAGGGAATCGATGTTCAGATCGCCGGGGCCGATGCCCTCGATGGGCGATATGATGCCGCCGAGCACGTGGTAAAGTCCGCGGTACTGCCCCGTATCCTCAATAGCCATCAGGTCGCGGATATTTTCCACTACGCAAACCAGACTGCGGTCGCGTCGCGTATCGGCGCAGATATGGCATACTTCGCTGTCGGCCAGGTTGTGGCAAATCCGGCAATCCCGAATGCCTTCGCGCATGGCCATCAATGCCGAGGTAAACTGCTCCGTGGTACTTTTATCCTGCTTCAGCAGGTGCAAAACCAGTCGAAGTGCCGTTTTTCGACCGATACCAGGCAGCGAGGCAAATGCATCAACGGCTTTTTCAATGAGTTTGGAAGAGAAGGTCATGTGCGAAGTTTGCACAAAAATAGAACGCTTGTTGTAAACAATGAAATAGCGGCAGCGGCCATTGGCCGCTACCGCTTCTGAAAAACAACGTTTCACCTGTTCTGCGCCCTGTCGACGGGTATCACCGACGGCGTTTTCTTATATTCCGGCCATACGCTTATTTAACGGGTATGCTCAATACCGGGATGGGCGAATGATTGGCGGTGTCTTCTGTCAGGCTGCCGAACAGGAGGTGCGACAGACCCTTGCGCTGGTGGGTGGCCATGACGATCAGGTCGGCTCCTTCCTTTTGTGCAAACTGCACAATACTCGCTTCCTCGTTGAAGGTAGCGCCGCTGCCGTACTTGGTCACATTGTGCAGTCCCGACCGTCTGGCAAACCCGGTTGCGGCATCTTCGATCTCCTTGTCAGAGCCAAACAGACCGGGATTGTTGAGGTACAACATCTTGACGTTGAAAGGCCATCGTTTTTGCCAGCCCGCGAGTTGAAGGAACGCGGCGAACTGATCCTCGTCGAGTGTGGTGGCCAGTACCACGGTTTTGGGGTTAAAATCGCCCGATTTCTCGGGTATCGCCAAGACCGGACAGGGCGCAGTACGGATAACCTTCTCGGTGTTGGAGCCGACAAAAAATTCCAGTGCGCCGCTGGCGCCTTTAGTGCCCATGACGATCAACCCGATCTCGTCTTCCTCGGCAATACGCCGCAGAGAACTGTACAGAAGCCCTTCCTCCACCCTCGTTTCGATCTGAAGACCGGCAAGTGCGGCATCGGCATCCAGTTCTTTTTTTAACTGGCGAAATTCGTCGGCCACAGTGTCGTAGTATTCCGTCATGTCGAACGAGCCCAGTCCCGGATACTCCGGCATGGCCGGCGCATAGGCAATAGCGGTATTGACATGGATGACTTCGAGCAGGGCGCCGTATTTGACGGCAATGGCGGCGCCTACGCGTAAAGCGTGTTTGGAGTTGTCGGAAAAATCGACAGGGACAAGAATCTTTTTCATAGTCGGTACGATTGAACCGATCATGCGGACCGGAATGACAGCTTCTACTTGTTTTAGAGAGACTGCCGGACCGCTGATCAGCAGGTCAACAACACAAAAGTGCCGGGATCGTACGCCCTGCTGCATGACGGTGGTCATGCACTGCCATGAATTTGCTCAGTAGGGATAATGTACAGCCGTCAGAAACAGCCCGTGCGGCGGTACGCTCAGGCTTTTTTTCAGGGTCTTCTGCTCGTCCAGGGCACGTTTTACGTCGCCCGGATCGAGTTTGCCGGTAGCGACCTGCATGCACGCGCCAACGATCAGGCGCACCATCCCCCGCAGGAAGCGGTTGGCTGTGATGTGGAAAATCATTGCGTGCCCGCCTTCGGGTATTTCCCAGAATGCGCGCTTCAGGTCGCAACCATAGTTGTCGACGCCGCTATGGGTCTTGCAAAACGGAAAAAAAGCCTGATACTGAAGGAGCAGTTCAGCCGTTTGCGTCAACCTCTGAAGGTCGAGGGCGCGGTGGTTGGGATAAAACCACGCCATATCTGTTGAAAACGGGTCTTTACGCAGGCTTATGTGGTAGGCATAACTTCGCTCGAAGGCATCGAAGCGGGCATGTGCGCCGGCATGCACCGGCCTTACCTCATGGATGGCAATATCGGGGGGCAGAATACTGTTGATGCCGTTCAAAAAAGTTTTGGGCAAGGGACCGTCTGCGTCAAAATGCGCTACGTAATAACGGGCGTGCACGCCGGCATCCGTGCGTCCACAGCCCGTTATTTCCGTATTGCCGCGCAGCAAGGTCGACAGCGCCTGTTCCAGCGTTTCCTGTACCGACGGCGCGTTGGGCTGAATTTGCCAGCCGCTGTACCGGGTGCCGAGATAGGAGAGCGTCAGGAAGTAGCGCATTGGTCATACCTGTTGACGGATAAATGCTTCGCAGGCCTCGTCGAGCATGCGAAATACCCGTTCGAAGCCGTTGTCGTCGTAGTAGGGGTCGGGTACACTTCGGTTTTCTCCGGGGTGTATCTGGTTGAGGATCAGTTCTACTTTCGACCAGTGGGCCTCACCTGCGGCGTGGCGCAGTACATCGCGCAGGTTCTGCGTGTCCATGACAAATATTTTGTCAAAATGCTCGAAGTCGGCAGCTGAAAACTGCCGCGCGCGCTGGCCGGTGATATCGATCCCGTACTGGCGGGCGATGGCGATGGACCGGCTGTCGGGCAGATCACCCACATGCCAATACCCTGTGCCGGCGCTGTCGACTGTCCAGTCCAGCCCGTGCTCGTTGGCCTTGTGTTGCATGATCCCTTCCGCCAGCGGGCTGCGGCAGATATTGCCGAGACAAACCATCAGGATTTTCATGGGTATATGTATATGTCTAGAAGATCATGCTGTATTTCAGCAGGAACGCACCCGTCCATTGTCCGCCGCGGCCCAGGCGGTCGGGGCCGCTGGTGGTGCCGTCTGGATTGACGATCACTTCGTACACACCGTCGTCGTTCAGGTCTTTTTGCACTTTCACGTCGTTGTCGTAGAAGTATTCGGCCAGAAGATCGAGCGAAAGCCCTTTGAAGATGACGATGCTGAAGTTATTGCTGAAGAGTACATCCACATTTTGCGGGCCGTCGAGGTAGTTGGAGAACAGGCGCAGGCCATTGGTAACAGAGAGCCGGCCGTTGAAATATTTGTTGTTGTAGGCGGCCTTAAATTCAGAACCGAAGCCAAAAAACGACTTTTTGTACTCGGTGATACTGCCGTCTGCAGCGCGGGTTATATCGTTGCCGTGCACACCCGTCCGGGCGATGCTGTCGTCGGCGACATAGATCAGTTGTATGCCGATGGGCGAATAAAAGAACGAGAGGTGGTCGTTGGGTTTGTAGTCGATACCCGGCGAGAAGGTTACCTGAAGGGGCGAGAAAAATTTGGCCACGACGCGGTCGGTGGGACTGATCGCCGACAGGTAATTGCTCGAAAAGGTTTTAAGCAGCAGCGTCTGGGCAAAAAAGTCTGCGGCGGCAAACCACTTGTCCCCGCTCATTTTATGTCCGTAACGGGAGGTGAGGCGCAGCACATCGAGGTTTTTCTGGAAGCCGGTGGCTTGGTTGGCGCTGGTTTTTCCGAGGCGCTGGGCTGACAGTTGGAGTGCCAGTCCGTTGTCCCAAAACCACTTGTCTTCTTTGCGTTTGGCAACCAGGGTGCCGATACCGCCGATACCGATCCGGTTGCCGCCGGAGCCTACCTTGGGGTTGAGCAGCCCCATGCCCGAAAGGTCGAGGCCGACGCCGCCGCCGATCGTCCAGCCGAAACTGTCGGCTTTTATCATGCCGGTGACTTCCTTGAGCCGGCCCTCGCCGGCTTCCTGGGCGCAAAGATTGACAGCAGTAAAGAGCAAAAAGGAAATGAACAGTGTTTGTAATGATTTCATGAAAGAAATGAGTTTTGTGACGAAATAAAGGGGGCGTTACTCACCGGGCTCGAGCAGGCTGTCGTCCTGCGCGTCGGGGTAAAAAATTTCGACCTTTTCAGAAGTCAATTTGCCGAGCGGGATAATGATTTCCCGGTCAGTAGTCTGGAGTGTGAGCGAAGTGGCGTCGATCAGAACCACCTTGCCGCGCATGCCGATGATGCGGATGTCGTCGCCGACCTGGATTTTGTTGCGGTTGTAATTGCCGGCCAGGTAGTTGGCCAGCAGGTCGCGCGAGGCGCGTCCGTAGCCGAAGGCAAAGGCAAAAGCCAGGGCTGCAATAATGATGGAGATATTGGACGCGATGAACCCCGTGTCGATCTTGGCCTGCGCGAGCGCACTGACGGCGACGGTAATAAACAGGAAGTAGAATATAGCCGTCGAGATCATTTTTGCCGACGGGAGGCCCATGGACTGGCAGGCCGTCAGCACGATCCCGCGGATGATATCGGCAAGGAAGAGGCCCATGAGTAACAGTACGAATGCGGAGAACAGGGCCGGCATGTAGTCGATCAGGTCGCGCACCATCGTCGTTATGGCCGGGATTTCCAGCACATCGGTAGCAAAAATGACAAAGCCCAGCATGAGCACGAAATAGATCATTTGTGCCAGCACAGACGATATTTCGACGCGCATACCGGTGCGTTGCACCAGGTCGATGTCGTTCAGGCGTTCGGCGAGCCGGTCGATACCGAGTCCTGCGAACACACGGCGCACGATTTTTCGGACCGTTTTGGCAAGGAGCCATCCGACGAGCAATATGATGAGGGCGAAGGTGAGTTTCGGAATGGCCGCTGAAAAACGCTCCAGCAATTCCGCAAACACCCCATTCTTCAACTGGTCAAAAAAATCCATGGAGTAGGGTAAAGGAAGATTGTCAACAAATGTGGATCAGGTTGTTTCGGGATCGGAGGGCAACCGCTGCTCCCTCGCCGTTCCGCTGCCGCCCGCCGGCGGCCGGCCGGCAGGAATTACCGGAGGCGAATAGCGCCCGCCGTTGGGCCGGGGTCTGGGGCCCGATGGGCTGGACCCGCCGATCAGTTGGGCGGCTGTTTGCAAGGCATTGGGGACGAAGAGTTCGATCACTCGGCCGAATTGGGAAAGGGTGTTGGCCTGGTGCAGGATATTGTGGCCGATTTCTTCGGGCACTTTATCCTCCCAGTCACCCTGCCATTGTTCGAAATTGTTGGCCATATCAAGGATTATGTTTTGCCGCCTTTTACAGGCAGCGGTGAATGTGTAGGTTATTGTCTATAGGCAATTGCCGGTATTGAGCCGATTAAATTCTGGTTGTGGTACTTCAGGTATTGGATGTTTCGATCGGGTCGTTAGCGAACAGGTCGTCGTATATGGACTGCGCCTTGTGTTTGGCGCGCATGATCTGCATTTTAATGGCACTTTCCGATTTTCCCAAAATATCGCCGATATCCCGTATCTGTAAATCATCGATGTATTTCATCATCAGTATGGCCTTGTCGCCGGGAGGAAGGTTTTCAAGTACTTTGGCGAGGCGTTCCTGTTTCATCTCCAGCAACACACTATCCGGTATGTCCACTTCGGGTTCCTTGCTCACCTTGCCGATGTCTTCGGTATAGATCAGCGGTATTTTCTTTTTTTTCCGGATCATGTCGATACAGTAGTTATATGTAATCGAATAGACCCAGGTAGAAAAGGATGATTGCTCCGTAAACTTGGAAAGGTTGAGCAATACCTTGATAAACACATCCTGTGTGGCATCGCGGGCAAGCCCTTCGTCAGCCAGCATGGAAATGCATTTGGCGAACACCTTGCCCTTGTAACGCTGATACAGATGATTAAAATAAATCGTATTCTGATCCCGGAGATAAAGTGCAATGAGTTCGCTGTCAGTATAGTCTTTTGCCTTTCGCGCGGCGCTCGACGTCACAGGGCAGGTATGTTTAGGTAGAAATTAAAAAACAAATCACCTGCAAAGAGACGAAAAAAGCAACAAACAGATGAAGCCTTGCTCCATTTTCTTAAAAACCGTTAATGGGACGTTAAAACGCTTCCGGCGTCACATCGGAATGTGAACAAAACTTCACAATTCTTTTCCTTTGTTCAGACAATCCATTTCCTGTATGACAATCCGGTTTCTTCCCGCTCTTTTGTTGCTTTTTTGCCTTCGGGCCTTCGGCCAGAACGAGCAGCCCGCTTCGCCCTTTCCTTTCAATATCAGCCTGATCAAACCGGACAGTAGCGCGGTAAACTCCGCCGCAGTGCTCAAAACCGGCAAACCCACTGTGCTGGCTTTCTGGCTGACGACTTGTCCGCCCTGCCATCTGGAACTCGCGGCGTACACTAAAAACTATGCGGAATGGCAAAAAGAGGCCGACTTTAACCTGGTAGCCATCTCCATGGATTTTCCCGAACGCTTTGCAAAGGTGCAGGCTATGGTGCAGGAGAAAAACTGGCCTTTCCAGGTGTACTGGGATCATACCCGCGCGTTCAAAACCACATTGCCCGGGGGACTGAACGGACTGCCCCAGGTATTTCTGTTCGACAAGAACGGCGCGCTGGTGTGGCAGCACAAGAAATACGCAACGGGCGACGAAGCGGAGTTGTTCGCGCAGATCAAGGCATTGCAGGCAGCGCGCTGAGTATATTCCGCTCGATGCGGCCCGGCAGGTCGGTCGATTCGTCTTTTACAAACGCCTTTCCCGTCACCTTTTCATATAACTCGACATACCGGTCGGTGATTTCCTGCACAAATGCGTCGGGCATTTCGGGCATCGCCTGGCCTTCCTTGCCCTGGAATCCGTTGGCGATCAGCCACTCGCGCACAAACTCCTTGCTCAACTGGCGCTGTTTTTCGCCGCGCGCCTGGCGTTCGGCATAGCCATCGGCGTAGAAATACCGGGAACTGTCGGGGGTGTGGATTTCATCCATCAGCAGGATGCGACCGTCTTTTTTCCCAAATTCGTACTTGGTATCCACGAGGATAAGGCCTTGCCGGGCGGCCATTTCCGTTCCCCGGCGAAACAGGGCACGGGTGTAGGCTTCCATCTCCTCGTAATCTTCCCGGCTGACGATCCCGCGGTGCAGGATTTCCTCCCTGGAAATATCCTCGTCGTGGCCTTCGTCGGCCTTGGTGGTAGGCGTGATGATGGGGGTGGGGAAGCGGTCGTTCTCGCGCAGGCCATCGGGCAAGGCAACGCCGCAGAGCGTGCGCAATCCCGACGCATAGGTGCGGGCCGCGTGACCGGCCAGGTAGCCCCGGATCACCATTTCCACCCGAACGGGTTCGCAGCGGTGGCCGATGGCCACGTTTGGATCGGGTGTGTCGAGCAGCCAGTTGGGGCAGATGTCGCGGGTAGCATTGAGAAAATGCGCAGCGATCTGGTTGAGCACGGCGCCTTTGCAGGGGATGGGGCGGGGCAGGATATGGTCGAAAGCGGAAATGCGGTCGCTGGCGACCATGACCAGCAGCTCTGCGTCGCCGCGTTGTACGGAGTATACATCGCGGACCTTGCCGCGGTAAAAGGCCGTCTGGCCGGGTAGTTGGAAGTTTGTTTCGCGGATGGCGTTCATGGGGCAAATGTCGGGATTCGGATGGAATGAAAGGGGAATTGTGGCGGATTCATTTTTTCGTTTGAACGCCCCGGGCGTCATGCCGAGGTGCTTTTTAAACAGTCCAAAAAAGGCGGACTTGGAATTGAAACCAGCCTCCTGCGCCATCGCAAAATTGGTCAGGTGCTGTTTTTCCGGGTTGAGAAGCAGCCTTTTTACTTCTTCGATCCGATACAGATTAATGTAATCGTGAAAACTCTTTCCCAGACCAATGTTGAGCACCTCGGAAAGGTCTTTTTCCTTGATGCCGACCATTTGGGCAAGCATTTGAAGGCTCAGGTCGGGGTTGAGATAGGGCCTTTGGTGGTGCATGACGGTCTCCAGGGCGTCTTTCCACAGTAATATTTTGACGTCCGGCCAGCGGCTTTCCTTGACCGGGCTTTTTTGAAAAATAACCTCCTTTCTAAACACCAGAACGTAAATGCTCCACAGGGTAAATACAGCGATGAACAGCCAAACCGGATGGTAGTCGAGCCAGGTCGACATCAGGTCGAAATAGAATAGGTTGCCCAGGATCATGACCGTCAGGCCAATCGTCACGATTGCCAGAAAGATGCGCAATTGCCGTTGCCATTTTTGAAAACGCGGGTCCGGGTATTCGCTGTTTCGGAACAATGCCCCGATCAAAAAACTGTAATACGCGCTGCTCCCGATGAAGGTCAGTTGTTCCGCCAGTCCGGGAAAGTGGTCGTAATTGTTGTACATCGCCAGTTGCCGCCAGTTTTCGAAGCCGAAAAAGGCGCCGGCATTCAACAGAAAAACCACCGCAGCCGGTAAAAAGTGAAGCCGGTCATTACCCGTAAGATCGTTTTCACCTGTCAGTATCTTTTTGAAATAGAGGTACAGGGCCGGGCCGGTCGCCAATAAAAAAGAGATAGGAAAAAAGGCCCATTTCCGCGATGCGTGCATCGAATAGGCCGTACCGTAGAGCTGGTTTTTGAAACTATACAATACAAGGCTTCCGAAAAACACGAAAAACAGCACCGTTGGAAGTTCGTTTTTGAAGCGGAACAACGCCAGTATCCCGATGAACAATGCCAGGAAGTTGACCGGGTAAAAAAATTTGTGGTGGTAAAAGTTGGTTTCAGCACTTTCGAAAAGGGCCTCCCATGATTTGCTGTGGGTTCTTTCCACGGTGATCAGGGGCATTCCGCAGCCCGTGCAAACGCCGGGGGTATCGTGTATCAGATCGTGCTGACTGCAACCGCAAGGCGGACAAACGTATCCGCCTGCCCTGCCGCCATTGTTTTTCAGAGCCCCGACCAGCGCAATGCTGCCGGAAAGGACGGCCAGAAAGAGGATGGTGATGAGGATACCCGGGTGGTTCATGTTCTGAAAACAGTGCTGCTGTTCGATACGGCGGGCAGGTTCCACAAATGAGTCCAATTGGAAGCATTTGAACCTATTCACCGGCCACATTTTTAGTAAAACATAAAAGTAGAAGGACTTTTGCAGGGTACTTAAAAAATGTTGCTATGAATAAAAATCTGAACATCGCTGTGCTCGCTTGCTTTCTTTTTGGGGCTGCACGGCTGACTGCACAATCGACTGAAAAACCACTGTCAGTGGGTATTTTTGTATACCCGGGTGTTGAAATCCTGGATTTTAGCGGTCCGTCCGAGGTATTTGGTTCAACCGATGGTTTCGAGCCTTTTGTGGTGGCGTTCAAAAAAGAGCCTGTTGTGAGCCAGGGCTTTGTCACCATTACCCCCCAATATTCGATTGACGACTGTCCACCGACCGACATCCTCGTGTTTCCCGGCGGCGGTACCGGAAGCGTGATGAACGAGCAAAAAATGATCGACTGGATAAAAGAACGGTCAAAAACCACCCAGATTATGATGTCGGTGTGCACCGGCGCAGGTCTGCTGTCGAAGGCAGGTTTGCTCGACGGGAAAGAGGTGACGACTTTCCACGGATACCTCGACGCCTTGCAAAAACTGACGCCCACAGCCAAGGTGCTCGCCGATACCCGGTTTGTAGACAATGGACAGGTGATCACCACTGCCGGCGTGTCGGCTGGGACGGACGGCGCACTGCATGTCGTGGCAAAAATCAAAGGCGAAGCAACGGCAGCCGCCACGGCTTTTTACATGGAATACGACAGGTGGCAGCCCAAATCCGGCAAAGTCAACGAAACGGCGTTTATCCGCGACGTCCGTAACCTGGGTCTGGAGGCCAGTCTGAAAAAACACCGGCCGGAAGCAGGCAGCGTCGTGCCGCTGTATTATCCGGGTGAAATGACCACACTCGCCGGGGATCTGCTCGACTCCAGGCCTTCGGAGAGCGAAGCCATTTTTCGTTTTCTGATAAAAAATACCGCGCCGGCGCCGGCGCTTTACGATGGATTGGGCGTGGTTTTGGCAAAACAGGGCAAAACGGCGCCGCCCGACAGTCGCACCTTTTTTAAAAACCTTGTGGCCGGTGATGTAGCCTGGGCCAAACAGGTGTACCGGGAAGCCGTCAAAACAGAGCCGGGCTGGATGCTTTTCAGGGAAAGCGACCTCAACCGGGCAGCCTATAATGTATTGAACAACAAGAAGAACCAGCAGGCGCTTGACATCTTCAAATGGGTAGCCGAATTATTTCCCGATTCCCCGAACGCGTGGGACAGCCTTTCGGAGTATTATGAATTGGCGGGTGAAAGTACATTGGCCATCGAGGCGAGCAACAATTGTCTGGCCAAACTGCCGGGCTCCGATTATGACGACAACCGGCGAAAACGATATGAGCAAATCTCCAAAGACCGGATAGCGCGGCTGAAAGAGAAGCCGTAACAGGCCGCCCCGCTCTTGTCTTGTTGTAAACACCCGTCCGATCCGGGTGCGGGCAACGTCGCGACGACCCGCCGTAAAGCGGACGGGTGTTTACAACAGGACAAACTCACGTTACTTAGGACAAACCCACGTTGCCTGGGGCGAATCGCGTTGATTTATGACGAGCTAACGATTGCTTTTGGCAAACCCGTGTTGATTTTTATGACGATTTGATATTGCCTCCGTTCCTGCCCGCGCTTCGCAAGCGCACCGCACCAATGTCCCCTTGTCTTGTTGTAAACACCCGTCCGACCCAATTGCGGGCAATGTCGCGACGATCCGCCGTATAGCGGACGGGTGTTTACAACAGGACAAACTCACGTTACTTGGGATGAACTCACGTTGACTTTTCTATCGATATGTTGACACCCCAACTGTCCCCGTCCGCGCCCTTCGCCCGCGCAACGCACCAATGTTCCCTTGTCTTGTTGTAAACACCCGTCCGATCCGGGTGCGGGCAACGTCGCGACGACC
>CALMBD010000046.1 GCA_937861115.1 uncultured Bacteroidota bacterium
AAATTTGAACTACTTCGCGTTTTTTGATCTCCCGGTCTCTTTCCAGGTAGATGCGTCCGCACTCCGGCGTGTGTACCTGGAAAACAGCCGGAAATACCATCCCGACTTCCACACCCAGGCCAGCGACGGCGATCAGGCGGATATGCTCGACCTGAGCACCCTGAACAACGAGGCCTACAAGACGCTGCTCGACCCGGACCGCCGGATGCGGTATATCCTGGAGATCAACGGGCTGCTCGGCGACGGCGTCGACCTGCCGGAACTCCCGCCCGACTTTCTGATGGACATGATGGAGATCAATGAAGCGCTGATGGAACTCGAATTTGACTTCGATGAAACACGTCTCCAGGCAGCCATGCAACAGGTGCAAGACATTGAAAAGTCACTTTTACACGCTATCCAGCCGGTTTTGGACGGGTGGGAACCAACTCAGGGTGCTGCACCGTTGAAGGCGGTGCGCGATCATTATTTGAAAAAAAGGTATTTGTTGCGGATTAAGGAAAACCTTTCTAAGTTTGCGCCGTGAAAATCGTCATTGACCAATGACAAAAAACGCGGGAATGGCGGAATGGTAGACGCGCTGGTCTCAAACACCTGTGACTTCACGGTCGTGCGAGTTCGAGTCTCGCTTCCCGCACCTTCACAAGCGCTTCGGAAAACCGGAGCGCTTTTTTTTGGTCATGACTTTAGTGTACACCGGCGACGGCTCACATTCCATTTTTTCCGAACGGTACGGCGTCAGTTACCATTCCCGGTTTGGCGCGGTGACGGAGTCGGCCCATGTATTTATTGCGGCAGGTTTGCGTTACAAGGCAGTGGTGCAGCAGGATATCGCGATCCTGGAAGCGGGCCTGGGGACGGGACTGAATGCTTTTATGACCTGGCTGGAGGCGGAGCGGCGCAACCTGCGGGTACACTACACCGGCCTCGAAGCCTACCCTGTCGCTCCGGAACTCGCCGCCGCGCTCAACTATCCGGAAGAGTTAGGCTATCCGGAACGGTCATCCGATTTTTTGCAAATACACGGTTGTGCCTGGGATCGCCCGCATACGTTTTCAACGCATTTTGTATTTGAAAAGAAACTGACACAGATCGAATCGTTTGAAGCGACGGAGGCATTCGATCTGATCTATTTCGATGCCTTTGCACCACAGTTCCAGCCGGAGCTCTGGACAGAAGCGGTTTGCATGCGCATGTACCGTTCCTTGAAGCCCGATGGCGTGCTGGTCACCTATTGCGCCCAGGGGCACTTCAAAAGAGCCCTGAAGAAGGCGGGATTTATTGTCGAGCGCCTGCAGGGGCCGCCGGGGAAACGCGAGATGACACGGGCGCTGCGCGACGCGCTTTGATGCGATTTCCTTCAAAGGGAAGCGGAGTAGGGGATAAGAACGTTACTTTTGCGGCGCATGGCAGTTGGCTGCGCACCGTTGAATTTTCTACACTATGAAGTATTTTGTTTTTACAGCGCTGTTCCTGTTTTGTGCGTCCGGTCTTCGGGCACAAAAATTTCCCGAGCACCCGGATATGACGGCACGGAATACGGGTAAAGTGCTTTCCGCGCACGTTACTGCCGGCTTGCACACACCCGCAGGAGATATGGCCGACCGGTTTGGCGTGGACGGCGATTTTGGCGGTGCATTTGAACTCATGACTGCCGGCAATTACCTTTTGGGCGTCGAAGGGCATTATTTCTTTGGAAACAAGGTAAAGGACGACCCGCTGGCTATCCTTCGTACGCCTGAAGGCGATATTATCGGCAACGACCGCCTGATTGCGTCCGTCGCGCTGCGCGAACGAGGCTTCTATATCGGCGGCATGATCGGCAAACTGATCACGTTTTCCCAAAAGCGCTCGGGCATCCGCCTGACACTGGGCGCCGGCGTTACCCGGCATCGGATCAGGGTTCAGGACGACAGCGACAGCGTGACCCAACTGACCGGCGAGTACAAGAAAGGCTATGATCGATTGTGCGGCGGCATTGCCCTCAACCAGTTTATCGGATGGCAACACCTCGGCGCCAACCGGCGCTCCAACTGGATGGCCGGATTTGAGTTCAACGAGGGCTTCACCCAGACGTTGCGCGACTGGGATTTTACGGAAATGCGCAAACTCGACGGCAAGCGAACCGACCTGCGCATCGGCATCCGCATTGCCTGGACGCTGCCGTTCTACCAGGGCGGCGCAGAAAAAATCTATTACTAAACCCTGCCCTACGGCGGTATGCTCATGGCCTTGTTGTATGAAATCGGCATTCGCTTTTTTACCGCCGCCGTTTACCTGGCTTCCTTTTTCAATGCGAAAGCACGGCACTGGGTAGAAGGCCGCCGGCACTGGCGTCGCCGCTACGCCGGGGAGTACCCTGCCGATCACGGCAAAAAAACGCTCTGGATACACGCCGCGTCGCTTGGCGAGTTCGAACAGGGCCGACCTGTCATCGAGGCTTTTCGTACGGCCTGTCCGGAATGGTTTATTGTACTGACCTTTTTTTCCCCGTCCGGTTATGAAGTCAGGAAAAACTATGCCCATGCCGACTTCATCTGCTACCTCCCTGCCGACACCCGCCGCAATGCAGCCGATTTTACAGACCTGATCCGTCCTGACGCAGTCATTTTTATCAAATACGAATTCTGGGCCAACTACCTGGACCAGTTGAAGCAGCGCCATATCCCGGTGTTGCTCATTTCGGCGCTATTCCGGGATACGCAGCCCTTTTTCCGCTGGTACGGGGCGTTCTGGCGGCAGATGCTGGGCTGTTTTACCCATTTCTTTGTCCAAAACGACCATTCGGCAAAACTCCTGCAACAGATCGGGTTCCGCAACGCGACGATCGCGGGTGATACACGGGTGGACCGGGTGCTGGATATTGCCCGAAATACGCCTGAAAACAGTATTGCAGCAGCCTTTGCAGGTGAGCCGGGTGCAACACAGGTGTTCATTGCCGGCAGTTCCTGGCGCGCGGATGAGGAACTTTTTCTGCCTGTCTTGCACCGGCTAATGGCCGGTTCACCCGGAAAATGGAAAATCATAGTCGCTCCGCACGACCCCTCAGAGGAAAACGTGGGCAGGATTTTAAAATTGGCCAGGTCGTTGTCCCCGGCTGCCGACCAAACCGTTTTGTGCTATTCCCTGGCCACTCCTGCCAGCGCCGGATCGGCACAAATCCTTGTTATTGATAACGTGGGCCTGCTCAATACCCTGTACCGCTACGGCACGGTGGCGTATATCGGCGGCGGATTCGGGAAGGGCATTCACAATACACTGGAGCCGGCGGCCTTCGGTTTGCCGGTCATTTTTGGGCCCAAATATGAAAAATTTGAAGAGGCCCGGCAGTTTGTTGCGCGTGGAGGTGCATACTGTATAACCGATGCTGTATCGTTGTCGGCCATACTGGACAAATTGGAGGATCAGGCATTTTATCAAAAGGCCTCCGGGGCTGTATCGGGATATTTGGAAGACAACAGGGGGGCAACGGAACAGATTTTGTCGTTTTTCACGCAAATTCAGCAGGGAATCGCTTAAAAAGTTGCGTTTTCACTCCCTATCTTAGCGCTCCCTAAAAATAACCCTTCTTTTGTCCTCACCAACCCACTTTCACTAACTCAACCATCTATAACTTCGCAATGCAAGGTTCTACCATTACTATCCGAAAAGGCAAATTAAAAGTACCCAACGATCCGATCATCCCCTTCATTGAAGGCGACGGCATTGGCCCCGATATCTGGGCGGCTTCTGTACGTGTATTCGATGCCGCTGTTGAAAAGGCATACCAGGGCAAAAGAAAAATCTTTTGGAAAGAGGTGCTGGCCGGCGAAAAAGCCTTTAACAAAACCCAGAACTGGCTTCCAAAAGAGACCCTCGAAGTTATAAATGAATATAAAGTAGCCATAAAAGGGCCCCTTACCACGCCGGTTGGCGGCGGCATCCGTTCGCTCAACGTGGCCCTGCGCCAGGAACTCGACCTCTATGCCTGCGTGCGTCCGGTGCGCTGGTTCCGCGGCGTTCCCAGTCCGGTAAAAGAGCCAGGTCTCGTCAACATGGTGATCTTCCGCGAAAATACGGAAGACATCTATGCCGGTATCGAATACCTCGCCGGTACGGAAGAATGCGCGAAAGTGATGAACTTCCTCCAAACCGAGATGGGCGTCAAAAAAATCCGTTTCCCGAAAACCTCTTCCATCGGCATCAAACCGGTCTCTACCGAAGGCACGGAGCGCCTGGTTCGTGCAGCCCTGGAGTACGCCTTCAAGTACAAGCGCAAATCGCTGACGCTGGTGCACAAGGGCAATATCATGAAATTCACCGAAGGCAAATTCAAGGACTGGGGCTATGCACTTGCCGAACGCGAATACGGCGACCGTGTATTCACCTGGGTGGAGTACGACCGCATCAAGGAAGCCAAGGGCGAAGAGGCTGCCAACAAGGCGCAGGCTGAAGCGCTGGCTTCGGGCAAACTGCTCGTCAAAGACGTCATCGCCGACGCTTTCCTGCAGCAGATTCTGCTGCGCCCGGCAGAGTACGACATGGTTGCTACACTCAACCTGAACGGCGACTACCTGTCCGACGCACTGGCTGCCCAGGTCGGCGGTATCGGGATCGCCCCCGGCGCCAATATCAACTACGTGAGCGGACACGCCATCTTTGAAGCGACTCACGGTACAGCGCCCAAATATGCGGGCAAAGACATGGTAAATCCCGCTTCGGTGATCCTGTCGGGTGTGATGATGCTGGAATACATGGGTTGGGACAAGGCCGCAAAACTCATTGTCAAGGGCCTGGAGCGCAGCATCCGCAAAAAACGCGTGACGTACGACTTCGAGCGTTTGATGAAAGGCGCTACCAAACTGAAATGTTCCGAATTCGGTACGGAGATCATCAGCAATATGTAATGCATTGTTTTCTCCAAGAAATAAAAACAATCCGCGCGCTTCAGAGAAGTGGCGCGGATTGTTTTTAGTATCCTTCCCTGTTTTTACTCAACCTTAACCTGAAAATGACATGAAAGCCGCTGCTGCTTTTATCATTCTGCTCTTCGGGGTGTGGCGTCTTTCCGGTCAAAGCCCATACCTGTTGCCGCAGGAAATCGAAGACCGCCTCCAGCAGGATACGATGCCCTGGAAGGACCAGGTGGCAACCTGGCGGTATTCATTTATCGGCGAATACTGGAAAGCCCTCGAAATCTGGGATACCAAACGGGGCGGGCGGCGTCCGATGACGGCAAGCGACAGCGCCTATTTTGACCGGTTTCACCCGGTAGAGGCGCTCCAGTATATCAGCCTCGCGGCTTCCGGCCGGCAGATTGTGATCATCAATGAAGCGCACCACCAACCACAACACAGGGTATTTACCACACAGTTGCTGCGCGCGCTGTACCAAAAAGGTTTTCGGTATCTGGCGCTGGAAGACCTGAACTACACCGATACCCTGATCGGCCGGCGGGGATACCCACTGACCGGCTCCGGGTACTACATAGTGGAACCGCGTTTGGGCAACCTGGTGCGGCAGGCACTGGCCATCGGCTACACCCTGTGGCCGTATGAATGGAAAGACGTGGGGGATCGGGAGCGCGGGCAGGCCCGCAATCTGGCCAGACTTTTTGAACAGGACAAGCAGGCCAGGGTACTGGTGCATTGCGGCTTTGATCACGTGATTGAGGGCAAACACGATTATTGGGATAGGGCAATGGCCGGCTGGTTCAAGGATATTACAGGCATCGATCCGCTGACAATCAGCCAGGTACAAATGACGGAGCGGAGCAGCCCCTCCCGGCAAGACCCGCATTTTGAAATGCACGACCTGCCCTATTCTGCGGTGTATCTCGATAGCCTGGGCCGTCCTTTTAATGGGAGGCAGGGTAAGGATCAGTACGATATTGAGCTGTTTCACCCCCGTACGGCTATGGTATATGGCCGGCCGCACTGGCTGACCAATGACAGCGACAAAGCTTGGGTACAGGTGCCCCGCAGAAAAATCCGGACGGGTTTTCCATGCCTTGTAGAGGCGCGCTTGCGCAGCGAAGGTCCGGATGCCATACCGGTTGATGTCGCCGTTTTCGACACGGGGAAAGAATGGCCGGCGCTGGCGTTATTTCCCGGAAAATATACCCTGCGCATCCGGGACGGTAACAACAAGGTGCAGGAGTTGCGCCTGACCGTAAAAAAATAAAGGATTATACTGTCTAGTATCCGAACGAACAGAGCCGAACGAGCGGTATTCCGCTGTTCGGCTCTGATTGTCTTATTTTAGAAGCAGGAATAAACTTCGCTTACTTCGTAATAAACACGCTGTCGAGCGCATCGCCGTCGAAATTGCCCACCGGTCTTCCTGTCACGTGGTTGTACACCGCCGCTACAAAGACGGTTTGTGCGGCCGACATAACAGTACTGACCAGCAGTACGATCGCCACACCTGTTACAATGCCGAGGACGACACTCACGGAAGACAACAAGACGCCTATACCAACGGCTACGAGGATACCGAGAAAATGGAACACCCCAAAACTCACGTTAGCGGCAAGCGATTCGCCCCATTTCTGTTTCATCAGGCGTCCGGATTCCTTCACAGACTCGATAACGCCCTTGTCTTCGTAAATCAGCACGGGCACAACAAAAAACGTAAGGATAGACCAGGCTACCCCGATCAGGGATGCTACGATCTCGCCGATCTTGCCGGCATTTTGCAGCGCCTGAAGCAAGGTGCCTACGGTAGCAGAAAGGACGGACCAGGCAAAAATCTTGTCGACCCTGGACCAGGCAAAGGACATGCCCTCCTGCAGGCTGGTTTCCTCGCCGTTCAGGATTTTTACCGCGCAGTGGATCAGGGCGGCGTTGAAAAAAACGATGACGAAGAAGTTGATCAGGTAGTACAGGAAAACCAGGCCATAGCCCAACAGGTTGCCGTACTGATCGTCGTTGAACAGCACCTCCAGTTCGTCGCCGATGAGGAAAAAGGTCCCGCCGAAGAAAGTGGCGAGCACCAGAACGAGGGATACAACGGAAAAGACCGGGAAGAGCAGCAACGACCGGTTGCTGTTGATGGTAGAGAGACTGATTTTGGCCAGATCCCAGCCATTACTCAGACGAGAGAAGAAACTCATTTTTCAGGTTTTAGATTGTTCAGTTATGTTGTTAAAAAGGGTTGATTGTGTACAAATATAATGGCCTTTGCATCTATATGTGACGCGGAGCCAAAAATATATTTATCCGGGCGAGGGCCTATTCCTCCCGAAATCTTTTCAGGTCGCCTTTATTGAAAGTCCATTCCGGCGTTTCCAGCCTTTCCCCGAACTCAACACTGTACCACGGGCTTATCGTTCCATTTGCGGTTTTTTTTAATACCTGTATTTCCTGGGCAGGCATATAACTCTGTGCCAGCAGGAATACCTTTTTACCTGAACTATCCACTGCCAGGTCAACCACGATCACGGCATGACCCGGTGCGCCGCCCTGAATAAACACGTCGCCAATTTTCATTTCGGCAACATCGACCTGTTGCAACTCTTTCGAGAGCGAGAGCGTGCCGGCATAGGTGAACACGAACTCAAGGTATTGCCAGAAGGTCGCATACGTGCCGGAAGCGGTTTTTTGTGCTACCCAACTTGTCTTGTTGCCCGACACTTTTACACGTTCGCCCTTGCGCCAGCGGTTGTAGTCTACCCGAAAACCGTTGGTCAGGTTGAAATGAATTTCGTTGAACCGACCGGCTTGCCACAGGTACTCTGCCCGCAGGCGGATGACGGCGTCGGCGCACTGGTGCAAGTCCTGATTACCGATGGGCAGGTCGACTACCGCTTCGTAGACATCGGAGCGGCTCTTCTCCAGGCCATTGAAAAGCAGGACGCGGCTGCCCGGTGGTTTTAGCGGCAGGTGGCGGAGGTGAAATGCGAAGGAGCCGGAATCGACTGCCGGGCGCTCGAAGCCGGGCGGCGGGGCGAAGCGCTGGCAGAGGAGGGTATCCGGTTGTGGCAGGTTGCTTTGAGGTGCTGTGTCCGGGTTGGGGCGGGAAGGCCGGAAACAGGTTTCGATCAACAACAGGAACAGGAGCATGGGTTTCATGCAGGAATAACGCCTGGAGCGGGGTATTAATGTGCAGCGCAACGTCTGAAGCGGCGCCTTTGACAGGAATTGAAGGTTTCAGACAGGATATACAGGATTAACAGGTTTATTGAGATGTGCCAGGTTTCAGACAGGATGTACAGGATTAACAGGTTTGGGGGACAGGCCAACTTTTTTGTCCTGTAAATCATGTTTATCCTGTCTAAAAGAAAACTTGTCGGTCGCGATAAGGGCATCCGGAATCGGGCTGTAAATCATGTTGATCCTGTCTAAAAGAAAACCCGTCGCCAGGTTATCATGGCCGACCTTCAAGACGTCTCCGGGGCCCGGCAGGAATACACGCCTGTCCAAAACACCCTATCTTCGCGCCAAATCCGGCTTTGCGACATGACTTTTGAAGATTTGAACCTGAATACCCCGCTCCTGAACGCCCTCAGTGACCTGGGTTTTACCCAACCCACCCCCATCCAGCAAAAGGTGTTTTCGGTGGTGATGTCGGGCCGTGATGTGGTCGGGATTGCCCAGACCGGTACCGGAAAAACCTTCGCCTACCTCCTGCCTATTCTGCGCCAGCTTACTTTTTCCAAACAGAAAGAACCGCGTGTGCTGATCGTGGTGCCTACCCGGGAACTGGTGGTTCAACTGGTCGGGGAGATCAGAAAACTCACCCCGTACATGACAGCTCGGGTGGAAGGCGTATATGGCGGCACCAACATCAATACGCAAAAACTATTGCTGGTCAATGGATTGGATATCCTGGTGGCCACGCCGGGCCGCCTGGTCGACCTCGCGATGAGCCGGGCGCTAAACCTCAAATACGTGCGACAGTTCGTGATCGACGAGGTGGACGAAATGCTCAACCTGGGTTTTCGCGCGCAATTGACCAATATCCTCGACATGCTGCCCCGCAAACGGCAGAACCTGCTGTTCTCTGCCACCATGACGGAAGAGGTGGATGAGATGATCGGTATCTTTTTCAACGCGCCGGTCAATATCGAAGCCGTACGCGCCGGTACGCCGCTGGAGCGCATCGGGCAAAGCGCCTACCGGGTACCCAACTTTTTTACCAAGATCAATCTGCTGGAGCACCTGCTCGCGACAGACGATTCCATGCAGAAGGTGCTGATTTTCGGGCCTTCCAAAAGGATGGCCGATGTCATTTACGATCGCCTGGAAGCGCGTTTCCCCGACCAGTTCGAGATCGTGCACTCCAATAAGTCGCAGAACTTCCGCATGAATGCCGTGGCAAAGTTTGAAAAGGGACTGCTCCGGGGGCTCATCACTACCGACCTGCTCGCACGCGGACTGGACGTCACGGATGTGACGCATGTCATCAACGTGGACACTCCTGCCGAGCCGGAGACGTATATCCACCGTATCGGGCGCACCGGTCGTGCCGACCGCGACGGCGTGGCCATACTTTTTGTCACAGAAGCCGAGCACGCCGCACAAGAGGCCATCGAGACATTGATGGAAAAGGAAATACCCTTGCTTCCGCTGCCCGGCGACCTCGATATTTCGGATCAACTCACGGAAGACGAGCGCTTTACAGTCCCAGAGGTTCAGGTCAAACTTCCTGCCCGCCCAACCGGGGCCTTTCATGAAAAAAAAGCCAAAAACAAAAAGGTGAACAAGGGAAACAAAACCAAGTTCCTGCGTGAAAAGAAGTATAAAAAGCCGATCAAGAAGGGCGGGAAGAAGCGGTAAGTATCCTCTTACATTCCCCGCGTTAGATGAAGCGATTGCGAAAAAAATAGCCGGAACCCTGCTGCTCACCTGTTGCGATGCACCACCACAACCCGGCCCGCCATAACCCTGTCTCCACCTGATAACCGGACGAAATAGATACCATCGGGCAAATGATCTACCGGTACCATGACGTCGGCGCCTGAATCGTTCACGGCCTGCTCCCGGTATATCTGACCGGAGGCGTTTTGAAGGACCAGCACACCTTTGCCCGACAGTTGGCCATTGGCGGAGACCGTAAATGTATGTTGCGCCGGATTCGGGTAAATGCGCAACTGCGACACCTTTGTTCCTTCTGCTGCTCCGCCGACCGAAACCGTTGTGGTTTTGAGCGGCGTTACCACTTCATTTGTCAGGATGGGCTCGTTGAAGTCGAAATAAATAGCGGCATAGTTGCGCACGACGACATTGGGCTTGTAGGCTTTTTTCCGTTGCAGAGCAAAGGTGACAAAGCCGTGGCTGGCAGGTTCGTCGCTGAGGCTGTCGGGCAACTGAATTTGATCAAAAATGACTTCGAGCAACCCCCCGGGCTTAAGCCGGAAAGTTGTAACGGGATGGCTGGACGCCACAAATCGGCAAGAGGGCAGGTACAGGGCGGTATCGATAAGATCGGTGATACGTACGCGCTCCGCCGGGTAGGTACCTGTATTTTGGAAATGGATGGTGTACAACAATTCTTTGCCGTCGGCGATTTCGGCAGCGGTGAGGCCGTCTGCCGGCTCCACCCTTTTTTCATTCGGATCGTACGAACCCACAACGGTATCGGATACGATGCACAGGTTGTCGACGGGCGCCACATCCGTAGCGGCTGTGGTGATGCGGCAGGTGCTTTTTACGACAAACCCCAGGGGCGTTGACGCCTGCACGTTTACGTTTATCCTGATGTGGCCGCCGTCGAACATAGGTATCGGTGCGAGCGACCACACGAGGCTGTCGCCAAATACGGCGGTAGGCGGCGGCGTAGCATCGAGAAAGTCCAGGTAATTGTCGAGTTTTACCGACAATACCGCATCATTGGGTATGGTGGTGCCTTTATTGCCGTATTGAATCGCCAGCATCAGGTCGAACCCAGGCCGGGGCCGGCCCGCATGGTAGCCTTGAACCGAGAGGTCCGTGATATCAGGTGTCAGATTTAAACCAAAATCCAGGTTAATGCCGCCGTTACCGACAAGCCGGTAGGGTGGGTTGACACTTTCCAGGTAGGGCGATTGAAGCATTGGTCGCAAGGTATCATTTGCGCCGGGGGTCACACCGAGACTATATACACCCGAGGCATTGGTTGTCGTCAGGTAAAAA
>CALMBD010000047.1 GCA_937861115.1 uncultured Bacteroidota bacterium
TTTTGACTATCTTAATCTTTCGTACACGCCTAATGATGAATGATGAATGATGAATGATGAATGATGAATATAATGAACAGTAAATGAGCGGGTTGGGAGGGAAGGAGGAGGTGAATTGGACCCGCTTGAAAGATATAATAGTGGAGGGACTATTATTTTGAGCAGGTTGAGGGGCGATGAAATATCGCCCCGCAGCCAATTTGAAAATCGTCATTTTGAATTTGCCCTCACACTACCCCCCAAATCAAACAGATATTCAGAATGACGAAATGACGATAATGACGAAATGACAAACCAATAACAACTCAACAATGCTGTACTACCTTTTCGAATATCTTAAGAGTACTTACGACCTGCCCGGGGCCGGGTTGTTCCAGTACATCTCGTTTCGGGCCGGCACAGCATTGATCCTGTCGTTGTTGATCTCGATTTTTATTGGAAAGCACATCATCAACTGGTTGCGTTCGCTGCAGATCGGGGAAACAGTGCGCGATCTCGGACTTGCTGGCCAGACCTCGAAAGCAGGTACGCCAACAATGGGCGGGGTGATCATCGTGGCAGCCACGGTTATTCCCTGCATCCTCCTGGCCCGGCTCGACAATATTTACATCCTGCTCATGCTGATCAGTACCGCATGGATGTTTGCCATCGGTTTTATCGACGATTATATCAAGGTTTTTAAAAAGGATAAAAAGGGACTAAAAGGCATTTTCAAGGTGATGGGACAGGTTGGCCTGGGCTTGATCGTCGGCATCACGATGCTGGTGAACGATGAGGTGGTGGTGCGCATGGAGCCGTCTGCCGCAACAACACACGGCTACAGGGTTACCAACTCCCTGTTTGTAAAGGACAACACCGCTCCGAATACGTACAAGGAGATGGTATACGTAAAAGCGCCTATTACAAACGTTCCCTTCTTCAAAAATAACGAACTCGACTATTCCAGACTGCTTTGGTTTCTCGGCGACAATGCACGGGGATTGAGTTCGATCCTTTTCGTCATCATGACGATTCTGGTGATCACCGCTGTCAGCAACGGCGCCAACCTGACCGACGGGCTCGACGGACAGGCGGCAGGCGTCTCTGCCATCGTGATCACGGCGCTGGGCATTCTGGCATACCTCAGCGGCAACTCGGTGGCTGCCGAGTTTCTGAAAATCCTGTACATCCCGTACAGCGGCGAACTGGTCATTTTTACGGCATGTCTGATGGGCGGTTGTATCGGCTTTTTGTGGTACAATGTTTACCCCGCCCGCGTGTTCATGGGCGATACGGGCAGCCTTACCCTCGGCGGCATCATTGCGGCACTGGCGATCATCATCCGCAAAGAATTGCTGGTGCCCCTGCTCTGCGGCGTATTCCTGATCGAAAACCTGTCGGTGATCATCCAGGTCTGGTATTTCAAACACACCAAGAAAAAATACGGTGAAGGTCGCCGGGTATTCCTCATGGCGCCCTTGCACCACCACTATCAAAAACAGGGCTTTCACGAAGTGACGATATCCGTGCGCTTCTGGATCATTCAGATTCTGTTGGCCGTACTGACGATTATTACCCTGAAAATCCGCTAAACCCGATACAGTAACAAACCAACCCTTTAAAACCGGTAAAAAACACAACAATGAAAAAACGCATCGTCATCTTGGGGTCCGGTGAATCCGGCACGGGTGCTGCCCTCCTGGCAAAGCACCTGGGATACGATGTGTTCGTATCGGATAAAGGGGCCATTAAAGACCAGTACAAAAAAGAACTCGACGCGCAGGGCATCGCCTGGGAAGAAAACCGCCACACCATGGATGCCATCCTGAACGCTGCGGAGATCATCAAAAGCCCCGGTATCCCGGAAAAAAGCGAGGTAATGCAGGCCGTCCGGGCCAAAGGCATCAATGTCATTGGAGAGATCGAATTCGGCTGGCGCCATGCAGGTAAATGCAACATCGTCGCCATCACCGGCTCCAACGGCAAGACCACCACCACGGAACTGACCTTTTACCTGATGAAAGCAGCCGGATTACCGGTTCGGATGGGCGGCAACATCGGAAACAGTTTTGCCCGCATGGCACTAGACGATATACGCGCAGGCAAAACAAAAGACGCCGCACGGGTATTCGTGCTCGAGGTGTCCAGTTTTCAACTCGACGACATACAGCAGTTCCGGCCCAAAATTGCCGTGCTGTTGAACATCACGCCCGACCACCTCGACCGCTACGATTACAAACTGGAAAACTATGCACAGGCCAAGTTCCGGATAACCATGAATCAGAAACGCGGTGATGTGTTCATTTTCAACGGGTTTGATCCCGTAATCGCGGGGCAACCCATGCAGGCCGCCGGTGCGAAGCGCATCGCCATCCGCCGGGGTTTTTACAAAAACGGCCGTATCAACATTGGCAGGTCGCATGCTTTCGATATGACGAAGGGCAACCTGCGCGGTCCGCACAACATGTTCAACGCCGTATGCGCCATCCGGGCAGCCCTGCTGCTCGGCGCCGATCCCCTGAAGATTCAGGATGGCCTGAACACCTTCATGCCGCCGCCGCACCGCCTCGAGCGGGTGGCCGTGAAAAACGGCGTCACCTGGATCAACGATTCCAAGGCAACCAACGTCGATTCGGTCTTTTATGCTTTACAGGCCATGGAAACCCCGACAGTGTGGATCGTCGGCGGTCAGGATAAAGGCAACGATTATACCCCGTTATTCCCCTGGGTCAGGAAAAAAGTAAAGGGCATTGTGTGCATGGGGCTGGATAACAGCAAGATTATCAGCGCATTCAAGGACTTAAAGAAGCAAATAGTCGAAACAAAGAGTATGGCGGATGCCGTAAATGCGGCAGCCAAATGGGCAACAGCAGGCGATACGGTATTGCTGAGCCCTGCCTGCGCGAGTTTCGATCTGTTCAAAAACTACGAAGACCGGGGCGAGCAATTTCGCCAGGCCGTTCAAAATCTAACGCACTAACGCATCAACCAACATGTCACTCGGCAACCGCATAGCAGCAGAATTAAGAGGCGATCGCACCATCTGGATGATCATCGCCGTGCTGAGCCTGTTCAGCCTGCTGGCCGTTTATTCGGCTTCGGGATGGGAGGCCTGGCGTATGCGCGGCGGCAATACCACCGTGATGTTCGTCTCCCATATGGTGCGGTTGGCGTTTGGGCTGTTCCTGGTGTATCTGTGCCACCTGCTGCATTACCGGCAATACCAGCGCATCGCGCCGGTGCTGCTTCTGATTTGTATTCCCCTGTTGGCATTTACGCTGTTTTTTGGCCGCAATATCAACGACGCCAATCGCTGGATCGGCATTCTGGGATTCAGTTTTCAGCCGTCGGAAATGGCCAAAATTGCGCTGATCATCTACATCGCCAGGGAGTTGACACGCAAGCAGGACTATATATCCAGTTTCAAGGACGCGTTCATGCCCATCATCATTCCGGTGCTGATCATATGCGGACTGATCGCGCCGGCCAACCTGTCGTCAGCGCTGGTGCTGTTTTGTACCTGTATCCTGCTGATGTTCATAGGGAGGGTGACGATGAAATATATCCTGCTGCTGGGATTACTGGGTATTGTGGTGTTTGCCGGACTGGTGGCGATCGGGAAATTGTACCCCGAGGCAGACCTGGTGCGCGTAGATACCTGGGTGACCCGGGTGCAGGTTTTTCTGCACAGCGAGGACGGCGGCTATCAGGTGCAACAGGCCAAAATCGCCATTGCAAAAGGCGGCATCATCGGGCAAGGTCCGGGCAATTCGATTATCCGCAACTTTTTGCCCTATGCGCATGCCGATTTTATATACGCGATCATTTGTGAGGAATACGGCCTGTTTGGCGGCACCATCGTGCTGGCCCTGTACGTCATGCTCTTCCTGCGCAACGTAAAACTCGTGACCAAAAGCCCCAAAGCCTTCGGCGCATTTCTTGCGATCGGGCTGAGCCTTCTGCTCACCGTACAGGCCCTGGCCAATATGGCGGTGAATGTCAACCTGGTGCCGGCTACCGGCCTGACCCTCCCGCTGATTTCGATGGGAGGAACCAGCATGCTGTTCACCTGTATTTCGCTGGGTATGATCCTCAGCGTCAGCAAGTTTATTGAAAGCCTGGACTAACGAAATGACAAAATAAAAGGATGACAACCGACAACAAACATATCAAAATACTCATCACGGGCGGCGGCACGGGAGGCCATGTATTCCCGGCCATTGCTATTGCGGATGCAATCAGGCGACTTCGCCCGAATGTGGAGTTTTTGTTTGTTGGCGCAACAGGGAAGATGGAGATGGAACGAGTGCCGCAGGCTGGGTATGCCATCGAAGGCCTGAACATCGTGGGCTTCCAGCGCAGCCTGAGCCTGAAAAACCTGGCCTTCCCTTACAGGCTGCTGACCAGCCTTTGGAAAGCCCGCAAGATTATCGAACGCTTCCGGCCCGATGTGGTGGTGGGTACGGGGGGATATGCATCAGGTCCGGTGATGCGGGCGGCTCAACGCAGCGGTGTGCCGACGGTGATACAGGAGCAGAACTCCTATGCCGGCGTGACGAACAAACTGCTCGCGAAAAAGGCTTCGGTCATTTGTGTGGCGTACGATCACATGGAACAGTTCTTCCCCGCTGAAAAGATCGTTTTCACCGGCAATCCGGTGCGCCAGGATATTCTCGACCTGCGAACCAAACGCGATGAGGCGATGCAGCATTACGGGTTGGACTCCAACAAAAAAACCATAGCAGTGGTAGGAGGCAGCCTCGGCGCCAGAACCCTCAATAATGCGCTTCGCGACAACACCGCCCTGCTGTCGGATAATCCACAGGTTCAGGTATTGTGGCAGTGCGGAAAGTTTTACGAAGCCGAATTCAGCACCTGCGACTCGGCCAAACTGCCCCACGTACACCTCAGGGCATTTATCGACCGGATGGATTTGCTGTATGCCGCTGCGGATGTGGTCGTATCCCGCGCCGGTGCGCTTACGATCAGTGAGTTGTGTATGGTCGGCAAACCGGCCGTGTTGGTGCCGTCGCCCAATGTTGCCGAAGACCACCAGACAAAGAATGCGCTGTCGCTGGTAGAAAAAAATGCTGCCCGGCTCGTGCGCGACGGTGAGGCAGGATCGCGAATGCTTCAGGAAGCCCTGCTTATTCTGGGAAATGATGCCCTGGCCTTCAGCCTGGGTGAAAGTATACACCACCTCGGTCGCCCGAATGCGGCCGAGCAAATCGCTCATGAAGTATTAAAACTGTGCGTACCCGGGGATAAATAACCCGATCATCAACAATAATGAAAGAACTGCTCGAATATAGACTGTTTGAAATTGGCGGATACAGCCTGTCGGTGTATTCCCTGTTTCTCCTGGTGGGGACTTACCTCATCACCAGACTGTTGCTGGGCCTGTTCAACCGCTTCATGACCGGCTTTTCAACGAAGCGGAATATAGAAATGGGTCGTCAGCATTCTTTCCGGCTGTTGTTCCATTACCTGATCTGGACGATCTCCATTGCTGTCATGCTCTCCATGCTGGGTCTGAACCTGGCCTGGGTGCTGGCCAGTTCGGCAGCCTTGCTCGTCGGACTCGGCTTCGGCTTGCAACAGATTTTCTCCGACCTGATCTCGGGCATTTTCCTTCTTTTTGAGGGTACCGTTGAAAAGGACGATATCATCGAAGTTGACGGCGTGGTGGGGCGTATCGAAGAGATTTACCTGCGCACCACAAAATTCCGAAACCGTGACGACCAGGTTATGATCATCCCGAACCATAAGTTTATGAACGACAATGTCATAAACTGGAGCCACGATCATTACACGGCCCGTTTTGGCGTCATGGTGGGTGTTTCATACGATTCCGACATGCACAAGGTAGCGGACATCCTGCTCAAGTGTGCATACGCCGATCCGGATGTCATTACCGATGTGGATGGATGGAAGCCCGCTATCCGTATGGAGAACTTTGGCGACAGTTCGGTGGACTTCACCCTGCTTTTTTACAGCGGCAACATGTTCCGGATTGAAACAACCAAAAGCAACCTGCGCTTTGCCATCTGGGATGCCTTCCAGGAGCACGGAATACAGATACCATACCCGCAGCGCGATTTGCACCTCAAAACCGGGAACTGGGCCCTGAACCCGGCATAAAGAAAAAGACAATGAAAAAAGTACGCCTTTATACGATCCTGTTTGCAGCACTGGCCCTTGGGCTGGCGGCTTGCCGGCAGCCCAACGACAAAAACCCCGCCCTCCTGGGAAAATGGCAGGGCACGGAATGGTTGCTGTTTGGCCAACCTTCCGGTATGGATGCCGCACAGGTGTTTTTCGAATTTTCGGAAGACGGTTCGTACAGCGCCCGGTTTGGCGAACAACACCAGCAAGGCGCCTGGCGTACGGAAAAAGACAAGTTGTACACCACGGAAAAAGGTAAAAAAGAAATCATGGTCAAACTCCTGAAAGCGGATGGTACGAGCCTGGAATTCGAAATGAACCGCGGTGGTCAGCAGGAGACCCTTAAACTGCAAAAAAAATAAGGCAGCACGGACAATGGAATTCAACGCGATAAAAAAGATCTACTTCATCGGTATCGGCGGCATAGGCATGTCGGCACTGGCGCGCTATTTCAAAAAGCACGGCGCCGAAGTGCATGGGTACGACCGCTCCGAGAGCGCCCTGACACGTGCGCTTGCGGCTGAAGGGATGCACGTCCACTATACGGACGACGCGGCATTTATTCCTGAAAACGTTGATCTCGTGGTATATACCCCCGCTGTGCCGAAAGAGCATGCAGAACTGAACTGGTTCCTCGATCGCGGCTACCCGGTAAAAAAACGCGCTGAAGTGCTCGGCATCATCAGCCGCTCCAAAAAGTGTGTCGCCATTGCAGGCACCCACGGCAAAACCACCACCAGCACCATGACCGCACACCTGCTCCGCGCCTGTGGTGTGGATGCCACGGCGTTCGTGGGCGGCATTTCGCTCAACCTCGGCAGCAACTTCGTGGAAGGCGAAAGCGACTGGGTCGTGGTGGAAGCAGACGAATACGACCGCAGTTTCCTGCACCTGCACCCGACGGTTGCAGTGATCAACTCCATTGATCCCGACCATCTGGACATCTACGGTTCCGAGGAGGCTGTTCGGGAGAGTTATATCCAGTTTGCCCGGCAGGTTCAGCCCGGTGGAGTATTGTTTTACAAGCACGACCTCGATCTGGGCGCAGTAGCCGTCGAACTGTCGGGTAAAGGCGTCCGGGTGTTCACCTTCGGCATCGACAATGGTGATTTTTGCGCCCGAAATACCCGTGTCGAACACGGCCTGATGACTTTTGATGTTGCTCTGCCCGCAGGTTTTGAAGCCGGGAATGCCGAATACGAACACCTGCAAATGAGTTACCCCGGTCGGCATAACGTGACCAACGCAGTCGCCGCTATTGCTGCAACGCTGGCAGCCGGAGGTGATGGAGAGAAAATACGCGCGGCGCTGGCCGATTTTAAAGGGGTGAAACGCCGCTTCGAATACATTGTGCGCACACCTGAAGTGGTGTATGTCGACGATTACGCCCACCATCCGGCAGAACTGGAAGCGGCGATTGCCGCGGCGCGCATGCTGTATCCGGAGAGGAAGATCACCGGTATTTTTCAGCCGCACCTGTATACCCGGACCCGCGACTTTGCGGCGGGTTTTGCCGCGGCGCTGGACGGGCTGGACGAATGTATACTGCTCGATATCTATCCGGCACGGGAACTTCCGATCCCCGGTATCACATCGGCGACCATTGCCGGGTTGATGAAAAATAAAAACGTAACCCTGACCACCAAAAACGAACTGATCGACGTACTGAAAACCCGCAAACCGGACGTGCTGATGACGATGGGCGCCGGCGATATCGATACAAAAATTGAAGACATCAAACAGTTCATCCTTCACCATCACTCAAAATGATCAAACTGCCACGCATACGCTATAACCGGCTCATCTGGGTGTTTTTCCTCCTGGTGGTCGTGCTGGCGCTGTTTTCTGCCATCGAGCGGAAAAAGAACAGCTTTGCCGGCGGCGTGGAAGTGGAAGTGATCCCGCTGGGAAGCGGCGACAAACTGATCAGCGAGCGCGATGTCAAACAGGCTTTGTTACTGTCGTTCGGCAACACCCTGGAAGGCACCGAACTGGGCCGTCTCGAAGTGGAACGCATGGAACGTGTACTGGAAGAAGATCCCTTCGTGCAGGATGCCGAGGCCTATATCGATCAGAAGAATGTGTTGCACGTGCGGATTACGCAACGCGAACCCCTCCTGCGGGTGCTGGACAACAACGGCGGCAATTATTACCTGGATAAAAACGGCGTGAAAATGCCGCCCTCCAAAAATTTCGCTGCCCGGGTTTTGGTCGCCACCGGGAATGTGGCGCCTTATACCCCCGAATTCCGCAACAAGAGACGCAGTACCCTGAAAGACCTGTTCAACCTGACCCAAACCCTGATGAGCGATGAATTTTTTGCTTCGTTCATTCAGCAGATACACGTGAATAATGCGGGAGAGTTTATCCTGGTGCCCCTTGTTGGCGACCAGAACATTGTACTCGGCAGCGCCCGTAAACTGGACGACAAACTCAACAGGCTGAAAATATTTTACCGGGAAGGCATGCCTTATGCAGGCTGGCGACTCTACGAATCGATCAACCTGAAGTACAACGGGCAGGTCGTGTGCCGGAAGTGAGGACTGGAAAGCGCGTTTGAATTTGAAACAAATTGAGTAAATTATTTTGAAACAAAATATTTTAAAATATCTTTGCTGGCGGAAAAGAGTTTCGTGCCGACTGCAGGGAGAACGAGAAAACAAACTGAAACTCAAAACCATTTAAACAACATAACATTATGATGGAGTTTATCCCACAACCCCATGATGTTGTCGTAGCGCTCGACATCGGTACGACGAAAGTATGCTGCCTGGCAGGCCGCAAGGACACACATGGTAAACTGGAAGTCATCGGTGTTGGCAAAGTTGAAAGCGTCGGCGTATTGCGCGGCGTGGTCAGCAACATCGAAAAGACGGTCGGCGCGATTCGCGAAGCCGTCGATATCTGCGAGCGCAACGCTCGCATGAAATTCCGAACCGTGCACGTCGGCATCGCCGGCCAGCACATCAAAAGTTTGCAGCATCGGGGCATCCTGACGCGGGAGAGCGATCACATCGAGATCAATCGCCGCGACGTTGACCGGATCGTAAACGACATGTTCAAACTCGTACTCCCTCCGGGCGACAAGATCATTCATGTTTTTCCGCAGGAATTTACGGTGGACTCCGAGCAGGGTATCATCGACCCGATCGGCATGTGCGGGGTGCGGCTGGAAGCCAACTTCCACATCATCACCGGGCAGATCACCGCGATCAACAACATCTATCGTTGCATCGAAAAAGCGGGATTGAAAGTGGCTGATCTCACGCTCGAACCCATCGCAAGCGCCGAATCGACGCTCTCCGAGGAGGAAAAGCAGGCCGGCGTAGCGCTGGTCGACATCGGTGGCGGCACCACGGATATCACCATTTTCCACGAAGGCATTATCCGGCACACCGCCGTCATTCCTTTCGGCGGCAATGTGATCACAGCCGACATCAAGGAAGGCTGCACGGTCATGCAACCGCAGGCTGAAAAACTCAAGGTGAAGTTCGGCTCTGCACTCGCAACGGAAGTTTTTGACAATCGAATTATTACCATTCCGGGCCTCAAAGGGCGCGAACACAAGGAGATCAGCGAGAAAAACCTCGCCCGCATCATCCAGGCGCGCATGGAAGAGGTGCTCGACTACGTACTCTGGGAAATACGCCGTAGCGGCTACGAGCGCAAACTGATCGGCGGTATCGTACTGACCGGCGGCGGCTCGCTGATGGGGCATTCCCACAAGCTGACCGAATTCCACACCGGAATGTCGTGCCGCATCGGGGTACCCGTCGAACACCTGGCCCACGGCTACCACGAATCGGTCAACAGCCCGATCTACAGCACGGCCATCGGTCTGCTGCTGCGCGGACTGCAGGAAGTGGAGTCGGCCGGCGCCGGAAATACCGCAGAAGCCATTTCAGACGGCAACCGCGAACCCTCCAACGTTTCGGAAGAAAAAGAAGCCTCCTGGCTCGACAGCGTCTTCCGCAAAACAAAGGAATGGTTCGAAGCCGAACCCGATATGGACTTCGAACGGAAAAAATAACATTCGATAACGCTCTAAAATTTAAATATCATGCTTTTTGATCTTCCGAAGGATGAACCTTCCATCATAAAGATAATAGGCGTCGGCGGTGGCGGTTCCAATGCCGTGACCCATATGTTCAAACAAGGTATCGTTGGTGTTGACTACGCCATTTGCAATACAGACGCGCAGGCCATGCAACTCAGCCCTGTGCCCAACAAGATATCGCTCGGCCAGATGCTGACCGAAGGCCGCGGCGCAGGCAGCAAGCCCAGTGTGGGCAAGCAGGCCTGCATCGAAAGCCTCGACGACATCAAGCGTTTCCTCGAAGACGGGACCAAAATGGCCTTTATCACTGCCGGAATGGGTGGTGGCACCGGTACCGGTGCGGCGCCCATCATTGCCAAAACAGCCCAGGAACTGGGTATCCTCACCGTGGGCATCGTCACGCTGCCTTTCCTGTTTGAGGGTCGCATCCGTGTCAGCAACGGCATGGAAGGGCTTGAAGACCTGCGCAAAAATGTAGATTGCCTGGTGGTCATCAGCAACGATAAGTTGCGCCAGATCCACGGCAACCTCTCCATCTCGCAAGCCTTCTCCCAGGCAGACAACATCCTCTGCACCGCCGCGAAAGGCATTGCGGAGATCATCACCGTTCCCGGTTATGTGAACGTCGATTTTGAAGACGTGAACACGGTCATGCGCGGCTCCGGTGTGGCCATCATGGGCACAGCAGCCGTGGAAGGTGAAAACCGCGCGCGTCGTGCGGTCGATGAGGCGCTGAACTCGCCGCTGCTCGAAGAAAACAACATCCGAGGTGCGAAGAATATCCTCGTCAACATCACCTCCGGCGTAAAAGAGGCGACCATGGATGAGATTTTCGAGATCACGGAATTCATCCAGGAAGAAGCCGGCAACGAGACCAACCTGATCTGGGGTAACTGCTTCGACGAGCGCCTCGGTGAAAAACTCGCCGTTACGATCATTGCGACAGGCTTCGAGGCCGGCGAACGGCGTTTCTCCGGTCAGGGCGCCCAGCACCAGGGCAGTTCCTCCGAACGCCAGGTGGTACACCTCGATGAGGATGAAAAAAAGCCCCGGCCTTCTCTCTTTACGATCACCTCTGAGGAGGAGTATAGCCCGGTAGATGAGAAGGCAGCCAACAAACTGGAATTCGAGTTTGATGATATCCGGGAAACGGTCGACAAACTCCGTCGTACCCAAGGGGCAGGCAACGATCCCTTTGTAGGTCGCGATGAAGCGGATATCAGTCCGGAAGAACGCCGCCGCCGCATCGAAGAGGCGCAGCGCCGCCGGGAGGAGGTCCGCAACCGGCCCATCAATGTGGTGAAACTGAACTCACCGCAAACGATCATCGAACTGGAAAGTCAGCCGGCTTACCTGCGCAAAAACATCAATCTTGACGATGTTCCCGACGCGGAGCAGCCCGGTATGTCGAACTGGACGATCTCCCTCGAAGAAGAAGGGGAGATCAAGATGGGGGGCAATTCGTTCCTCCACGACAATGTGGATTAAGGGATTAAAGGTTTCGGGATTGCCATGTTTCATCGTTGTCGAACGGTGAAGCCCGGCGCCTCGAAGTCTTGAACAAGAATATTTCTGCTAAGTTGTAGCGGCCTCGGAGGGTGGGACTCCGGGCCGCTTTTTTATTTGCACCTACTTGTGACCCGGACATCATGGTCCGGGAAGTAATACCCCAACCCATGTTTTCCCGCTTTTAAGTCAGGCAGGCGCTTCACCCTTTTTAAGTATCGTTCAACCATGATTTTCAGGTGCGCAACTAAAAGGTGACTTCAGGTCATTGTGCTGATTAGTGTTTGTAAAACTATTGTTTGAGAATTATTCAGGTATCCAATTTAAAAAACAATTATTAAATTATTAGTAAAATGTAAATTTGATATTCCTGTTTTTTGCAAAATGTGGATAAATTTGTATATTTGACTATGTTTACCGCATTCGCCCCCGGGATTATGTGATTGGATGTTTTTCAGACAAGTGTCGAAGGCATCGTTTAAGGCCTTGCGGTATTCCAGTGCCAAACAGCGTTTGGCAGTACATTATTCACCAAACCTTCCGGTTATGAAACACATTGCCTTGCGTTACGGCCTGTGGATGTTTCTCGGTTTTACCGGGTTCTTTCTGTCCATGCATTTGCTCCACCTCAGTGAAAACTACTACCTGCGTGTTTTTAACGGGGTAATCCATGTCGGCTTCCTGTGGTTTGCCTTGCGTGCCTGGATACGCGAGCATCCCGAGCCGGCGGATGACTACACTTCAGGCGTAGTATTGGGCCTGTTCACCTCTTTGGTCGGCGTGATTCCATTCACCGTGTTCATGGTGTTGTTCCTGGCCTACAATCCTGCCTTTCTGGCAAGCATACAAAACGGATCGCCTATTGGTCAGTATTTTACCCCGGTAACTGCCAGCCTCTTTATTTTAGTGGAAGGCATTGCGATGAGCATTATCCTGTCGTATTTGCTGGTAAGGATGCTGGAGATCGTGCGGGAGCGGGCGTAGAAAGGAGGTGTCAGGGTGGACTGTTGTAAATGCTGGTGCAAATCACGTTAGGCATCGCTCCGATGTTCCCTTGTCATGTTTGTAAACACCTGTCCGCATCAAGTGCGGGCAACCTCGCAATTACCCCTTGTAGAGCGGACAGTTGTTTACAAACATGACAAACTCACGTTGAATTTGGCAAATTCGCATGGCAGATGGCAGATGATGGGTAGTTGTAAATGCCGGAGCAAATCACATTAGGCATCGCTCCGATGTTCCCTTGTCATGTTTGTAAACACCCGTCCGCATCAAGTGCGGGCAACCTCGCAATTACCCCTTGTAGAGCGGAC
>CALMBD010000048.1 GCA_937861115.1 uncultured Bacteroidota bacterium
ACCGCCTCCGCAAAAAACTGGGTCTGGATCAGGGGCAAAATTTGTCGAAGTTTATCCTGGAGTATTAGTAAAACCCAATAAGGAATACGCTCCAAATACAACTTTTCCCTATCTTTATCCGCCCTCAAACCCGTAACCCGCAACCTTTTAATACGCTTCATATGCTCGTAAAAACCTACGCCGGCTCCGTACACGGAGTGGATGCCCAGACTATTACGGTCGAGATCAACACCGGTGGCGCGGTGGGCAACACCGAGAAACCCGGCATTTTTATCGTGGGCCTGCCCGACAGTGCCGTACGCGAAAGCCTGCCCCGCATCGAGGCCGCCGTCAAGAACTCCGGCATCCGGCTTCCCCGGCTCAAAACCATCATCAACCTTGCACCCGCCGATATCCGCAAAGAAGGCTCCGCTTTCGACCTGCCTATTGCCATCGGCATGCTGGCCGGATCGGGTGTGATCGCTACGGACGGGCTCGACCGGTATTTCATCATGGGCGAACTCTCGCTCGACGGCTCGTTGCGGCCCATCAAGGGCGCCCTGCCTATTTCCATTCAGGCCCGGAAAGAAAAATTTAAGGGTTTTATTTTGCCGAAGGCGAATGCCCGGGAGGCAGCGATTGTCAACGATGTGGATATCTACGGCGTCGACAACCTGTGCGAGGCCATCGAAGTGCTGGGCGGGGAATCCGACGTCAAGCCCCTGGTGGTCAACACCCGCGAGGAATTTGCCAACAGCGGCAGTGTGTACGACGTAGACTTTGCCGACGTAAAGGGCCAGGAAAACATCAAGCGCGCGCTTGAACTGGCAGCGGCCGGGGGGCACAACGTCATCCTGATCGGTCCGCCGGGCGCCGGCAAGACCATGCTGGCGCGTCGACTACCCACCATACTGCCACCACTGACGCTGTATGAGGCGCTTGACACCACCAAAATTCATTCGGTGTCGGGTATATTGCCTGACAACGCCTCGCTGGTCACCACGCGCCCGTTCCGCGCGCCGCACCACACCATCAGCGATGTAGCGCTGGTCGGCGGCGGCTCCGACCCCATGCCCGGCGAAATCAGTCTCGCACACAACGGGGTGTTGTTTCTCGACGAATTGCCAGAGTTCAAAAGACAAGTGCTGGAAGTGATGCGCCAGCCGATGGAGGAGCGCCGCGTCACCATCAGTCGGGCCAAGGTGACGGTGGATTATCCCGCCAGTTTCATGCTGGTGGCTTCGATGAATCCCTGCCCCTGCGGCTACTACAACCACCCCGAAAAGGATTGCGTGTGTGGCCCCGGCGTCGTAAAGCGCTATTTATCAAAGATTTCCGGGCCACTGCTCGACCGTATCGACCTGCACGTGGAGGTGACGCCGGTGAAAATCGAGGAACTCACCAATGCCGAACGACCCAAGTTGACCAGCACCGACATCAGAGAGCGGGTGTTGCGCGCCCGCGAAGTACAGGCGGAACGGTTTAAAGATTTAAAAGATGTTTACTCCAATGCCCAAATGCCCAGCCGCATGGTGCGGGAGGTTTGCCAACTCGACGACACGGGGCTTACGCTGTTGAAAACGGCGATGGAACGGTTGCAACTCAGTGCCCGCGCTTTTGACCGTATCCTGAAAGTGGCGCGCACGGCAGCGGATCTGGCGGGCAGTGCGGATATAAGGATCGAGGATCTGGCGGAGGCGATACATTATCGGAGTTTAGATAGAGAGGGGTGGGCGGGGTAGGCGCCAGGCCATTTACGCCTCGATAGTATCCTTCTCCTTCACCACTAAGCCCAAGCCCGGCGCCACAGCAGTGTCTCCGACCTGCTGCCCACGTATAGCACGATAATCTATTAAACCTGTAGCAAAAATGCCTACGATTGTACCAAATCTGTATGAAACCGCTACCCACTGAAGGTTATACGGCTCTTTATTTCAGCACTGCGACCATTAAAGGCTGGAAACACCTGCTAAAGCCCGATAAATACAAAACGGTTATCACAAACTCTATGTCTTTTTTGGTAAAAGAAGGCGCGGTATGGATTTATGCTTTTGTTATTATGCCCAACCATATTCACTGGGTCTGGCAAATGCGCGGGGAAACAGTCAAGTCTTCCGCACAACAACGGATGCTGAAATTTGTAGCCCAACAGATCAAGGCTGATTTAGAAATTCATCATCCGTTAGTTTTGGCGCAGTTCAAATCGGAAAGAAAGGACAGAGGTCATCAGTTTTTCAAAGACAGGCCGTTATCTGTTGCGTTGTTTTCTGATAATGTTGTTTGGCAAAAAATAAGTTACATCCATCGGAACCCGGTTCAGGAAAAATGGCGTTTGGTAGCCAGACCGGAGGATTACACTTATTCTTCAGCATCTTTGTACGTCCTTGGAGAGCGGCGCTGGCCTTTCGTTCGACATTTTTGGTATGATATGGATTGAGTTTGTGATATCGAATCACCCTGCTGTACGTGGGCAGCAGGTCGGAGACACTGCTGCGGCGTTGGGTCTGGATTGGTAAGGGTAGGAACACATGGCGAGGCCGAAATTGAATTCGCACGCGTCTACGACTGCATCCTGAAAGTGGCGCGCACGGCGTCGGATTTGGCGGAGGCGATACATTACCGGTTTGTATTTTTACACCCATGAAAACCATCGCCATCGCATTCGCCACTTCCTTAGACAACGACGATTTCGACAACGCAAAATCGCTGCTCAGCCGGGACTGTGTGTACCATATCGGTTCGGACAAAATCGTTGGGCCGGAAGCGATATGCAGGCTGTACGAGCAGAACATGCTGGAGGGCAGAAAAAAACTGGACAGCCTGGTTTGGGGGAAAAGCGAGGTGGAACAAATCGGCGAAAACGAATTTTGTATCCATTTTACCGACTACCTGACGCACCAATCAATCGCATTCACGTACAGATGCAGACAGCATATCCGCTTCGGCGACGATGGGGCGATCATTCTCATCGAACACATCGACGATCCGGCAGAAACCGGGCGTCTGGATGCGTTTTACAGAAGGGTAGGCCTGAAATGACTTGATGGCACACTGATGACGCAGATTTAGCAGATTAATGCAGATATCAGTGAATATCAGTTAATCTGCGTCATCAGCGTGCCATTACGCTACGACGCGCCCATCTCGCGAATTGCTCCCCACGCAAAGCACATGCAGGCGACGTTTGGATTTTTTGTTTGTCCTTTGTGTCAAAATCCACACGACATGAAAAAATTCAGCAGAAGAAACTTCCTCAGCAGCGCAGCGGCGTTGACGCCCGCGATCCTGTTGCCCGTCATCCCGGCAAAGGCCGAAGCCCGGCTCGCCGCCGACCCGATCCCCGCCGCCGCCGTACAGGAATTCGTCAAGGTAGCCCACAACGACTTCGACCGGGGTAAGGAGCTGCTCGCCGAATACCCCCACATCATCAACGCTGCCTGGGACTGGGGCGACGGCGATTTTGAAACGGCCATCGGCGCCGCCGGGCACATGGGACACCGCGATTTTGCCCTTTTCCTGTTGGAGAACGGCGCGCGTGCCGACATTTTTGTGCTGACCATGCTCGGTGAAACGGACATCGTAAAATCCACACTCGAAAGATTTCCGAATTTGCTCAATTCACTCGGCCCGCACGGTTTTACCCTGCTGCACCATGCCCAAAAAGGCGGCGAACCGGCTGCTGCCTTGCTCGAATACGTAAAAGAAATGGGCCTAACGGAGGCGCACGTTAAGATATACGTCAAGTAAGCAGGCCATAAGCGGCATTTATTTTTCCTGCCTTATCTTCCGGGCTTGTTTTTCTGACCAACGCTCGATCATGAAGCCATTTATCGCCTTGTTACTCGTCTTCGCCGCGTTCTTTTCCGCTTGTGAAAAAGATCCGGAGGTCATCACTAAAACGGTTGTCGAAACTGATACGCTGTACATCACCCAACACGACACCGTTTTGCTGCACATCACGGATACGGTCACGCTTACACAATTCGTAAACGACACGGCTACAATCTATATCCTGCTCAGACACGCCGAAACCACGGGCAGCGGGAGTGATCCGGCGCTCAGCACCGAAGGAATCGAACGCTCCGGCGAACTTGTGCGAATATTGAAAAATGTATCTATCAATGCCGTGTTTTCCACGAATTTCAACCGCACCCGCCAGACCGCGCAGGCCGTGGCCGATGACAAGGGACTCGGCAATCAGACCTACGACCCGCTAAACCAAAGTCCGTTTATCGACGCGACGCTGGACAATTATAAAGGCGGAGCCGTGCTGGTCGTCGGCCATTCCAATACGATCCCTTCATTCCTCAACCTGCTCGTTGGAAGCAATACTTACCCGCAAATTCCCGACACCCAATACGACAACCTGTATATCGTCAGTATGCTGGAAAAGGGGCGGGCAAAGGTGGTGCATTTGAAATATGGGAAAGCGACCCCCTGAGAAAGACTGCGTATGCGGCCCCGGTGTCGTAAAACGCTATCTACCAAATATTTCCGGCCCATTGTCCAACCGCATTGACTTGCATCTGGAAGTCCTGATATCAGGATCGGGGATTTGACGGAGGCGATCCATTATCGGAGTTTGGATAGAGAGGGGAACACCTGCGGGGCGGAAACGTCACACTTCTATCGCTACATTCCCTCTTTTATGCCCTTTTTCAACATAAGCGTGCGCTTCAGCAATTTGCGCCGAGTTGTCACCTTG
>CALMBD010000049.1 GCA_937861115.1 uncultured Bacteroidota bacterium
TAATTTTAAGGCATGAAATTTTTTACCTTTTCAAAATAAAAATTTTCGGACTTTTGAGCGACGGCGATATGGAATCCTCCCTTACTGACACTTCAGATCAACAATGGCTCGACGCCCTGCGCGGCGGCGACGAAGCTGCCTTGCGCAGCATCTTCGACCGCCATTATCCCTTGTTGCTGGGCGATGTGTACCGCATTGTGCCGGACGAGGCCCTTTGCCAGGACCTTGCACAGGAAGTGTTTGTAGAACTGTGGCGCAAACGCGGCGAACTCGATATCCATACTTCCCTGCGCGCTTATCTCCGCCGGGCCGCCATCAACAAGGCCCTGAACCATATCAAAGCCAACCGGCGGATATCGTTCGACGAACCCGACGAACTCCGCAATACCGCCGATACCACCGAACGCGACATCAGGGAACAGGCGGTACAGGAGTCGCTGGAAGCAGCGCTGCACCGTGCGATCGAGGCCCTTCCGGAAAAATGCCGCCTGGTATTTTCCCTCAGCCGCTTCGAAAACCTCTCGCACCGGGAAATTGCCGAAAAACTCGATATCTCAGTGAAAACCATTGAAAATCAGATCACTAAAGCGATGAAATTACTCAGACAGGCCTTACTGGAATACCGCGATTTGTCGCCGGTTGTCATTTGGCTGCTAAAATGGTGGTGGGGCGCGTAGGGGGTTCCCATCCTTTCATTGTCTTTATTACGACTACTCAAAAATGCCCGCGAAAAACCAAAACCAATGCAAGCGAACGACAACTACATCCTGCTATTGCACAAACGGTTCACCGGAGCGATCACCCCGGAAGAGTCTGCCGTGCTTCAACAATGGCTCGGCGAATCGGCCGAAAACAAACAATTCGCCGCCGAATTGGAGGATGTGTGGCAAAAAAGCGCCGGATACAGCAAGACATTTTCACCCGATCTCGACGCCGCTTTCCTGCAAGTGCAGTCGGCCATCAGGAAGGATGAACAGCCCCGGTCCAAAGTAGTCCCCTTTAGCCGCCAACTGCTCCGCTGGGCCGCAGCACTGGCCCTCGTCCTTTCTGCCGTCTGGGTCTATCGCCAGTCCGATGCACCCGTTCAGATGGTAAGTGTCCAGGTATCGGATCAGGACAAACGCCTGTTCCTCCTGCCCGACGGTTCGAAGGTCTGGCTGCGCCATTCCGGCAAACTGGAATATCCCGAAGTGTTTTCCGGACCGAAACGTAAAGTAGCCCTCAGCGGAGAAGCATATTTTGAAGTCGCCCACGATCCGGGCCAGCCATTCGAGGTGGACATGCCCAATGGCGACCGCGTGGAGGTACTGGGCACCCAGTTCGGCGTCCGGGTAGCCGGCGACCAGCTCAGCACCGATGTGTTTGTGCGCTCCGGAAAGGTGCGTTTCACGCCGGAAGCGACAGAACGCAGCAACCTGCCCGCATCAGCCCGGGGTACCGTGTTGACAGCCCGGCAAAAAGCCACCTACAACCGCAGCACCCGCCGGCTACTGGTACACAACAGCACCAACCTCAACGAACTGGCGTGGCAGAGCGGCGGACTCGAATTCGTAAAAACACCGCTCGCCGAGGTCATCGCCGACCTCCAGCAATATTACAAGGTAAAGATTACACTCCAGAATACCGGAATCAGCCAATGCGAGTACACGTCACCATTGACCAACCGGCCTATCGAAAAAGTGCTGGAAAACCTCGCCTTAACCTACCAATTCCGGATCACCACACCGGAACCGGGAGTATATTTACTCACCGGCGGAACCTGTCAGTAAAGCCAAACTGATGCTTTTGCGCTGAAATGCAGCGTAAGCGCCTTAACTTGCACCTTCGTTTTCAAAACATGGTGATTCGGGTTAAGGCGCTTTTTATTGTTACCGGTTTCTTTCTTGCAGTCTGCGCTACGGCACAAGTGCCCGCGGCGATCGACTTCGAGTGCAACGCCTGTCCGCCTGCCGAAGCACTGGTCAAACTCAGCCTGCAAACCAAGGTCAATATTGCCTTCAACGACCGCTTTTTCAGCCGTTGCAGCCCCGTCACCATCCAGGCCAGGGGCGCTTCGCTCACTGCCCTGCTCGATCAGATCAGCGCCTGCGCAAAAGTGTCGTACAAAATCGACGGCGACCAGGTGATCTTTTTCAAAAAAGCGCTCAAATACACCCTTAGCGGTTATATCCAGGATGTTGAAACGGGCGAACGCCTGATCGGCGCCGGCATTCGCTCCGTCTCCGACAAGGGCGTCGGGACGGTCAGCAACGAATTCGGCTTTTTCAGCCTTAAACTGGACGAAGGCGAGCACAAAATAGTCGTGTCATTTATCGGCTACCGCAACGAGAACATCAACCTGCTGCTTACTGCCGACCGTTTTGCCACCATTAAAATGCGCGCGAACAGCGAATTGCCCGAGGTGGTGATCTCTGCCCTCCCCGCTTCCGAGAGCAGGCTGCACGATGTGGAAACACAGAACAACCTTTCCCTGAACAGCCTGAATGTCCTGCCTATGCCCGGCGGCGAGGCCGACCTGATGCGTATGGCGGCCCTGCAGCCCGGTATACAAACGGGTGTCGACGGCGTGGGCGGCATGCATGTGCGCGGCGGCAATGCCGACCAGAATCTTATCCTGCTCGACGACGTGCCGGTGTACAACCCCAGCCACGCCCTGGGCCTGTTCTCCATCTTCAATCCCGACTTGGTGAGCCATGCGCGGATGTGGAAGGGCGATTTTCCGGCGCGTTACGGGGGCCGTGCCTCATCCGTGGTCGATATCCGGACCCGCGACGGCGATTTCCGGCAATACCACGCCAATGCCTCGGCCGGCCTGTTCGCGTCTTCGCTGTCGGTCGAAGGTCCGCTTCGCCGCGACCGCAGTGCCTTCCTGGTGGCGGGCCGCACCACTTATTTCGAGCCGTGGATCGATTTTTTCAGCAAAAGAGGCAATCTCATCACCTTTTCAGGCGACAACGCCGGCTACCGCTTTTACGACCTGAATGTAAAACTGAATTACGTGTTGTCCGACCGCGACCGGCTGTATTTCAGCTATTACTACGGCGGCGACCTCTTCCAAAACCAGTTTGACCAGCGCTACAACGACGATACCGGCCTGCAAACCGACCGCTATACCCTCAACTCCAACTGGGGCAACAATATCGCCGCGCTGCGCTGGAATCACGTCGTGAGCAAAAACCTGTTTTCCAATACCACGATTCGATACAGCCAGTTTTACTACCAAAGTCAACTGGCCTTCAACTCGACATTCCTGTACGCCAACGGGAAAACCGGCACGCTGGCCGATTACGGCCTGCTCTACCAGACATTTATCCGCGACTGGTCTGGCAAAACCGACTTCACGTATTACCCCACCGACCAGGCAACCGTCCGCTGGGGCCTTTCGTACACCCTGCACGACTTCCGTCCGGGCGCCATTTCCGTCAACTTCCTGCAGCCGGGACAGTCGCCGACCGCCATCGATTCGCTGGCCAACATCCTCGACAACAACGAACAACTGGGCGCCGACGAAGCGGAAGCCTATTTCGATATGGAGGTCAGGCCGTCCAAAAACTGGCGCGTCGAAATGGGGGTGAACGGCTCGACCTTCCAGATCCGGAATACCGGTTACCGGGCACTGCTGCCGCGTTTCAGGGTGCAGCGCAGCGGTCCGCGCGGCTGGACGCAGTGGGTCGGCTACCACCGCAACACCCAGTACCTGCACCAGATCGGCTCCTTCAACATCAGCCTGCCCTTCGAACTTTGGGTACCTTCCACGCCCAAAGTGCAGCCGGAACAGGTATGGCAACTCTCGCTCGGCATTGGCAAACAACACCGCAAATGGGGCTGGCAGGTGGAGGGCTATTACAAACGACTCGACCGGGTGCTCACCTTCCTGACCTCCAACGACGCGCTGGTGACCGGCGGCGCCGAAGACGCCAGCGGCTGGGAAGACCGGATCGCCACAGGCGAAGGGCGCAGTTACGGCGCCGAACTCTCCATCGAAAAATCATTCGGAAGCACCACAGGATCAATTGCTTATACCATATCCAAAACGGATCGCCGCTTTCCCGACATCAATTCCGGCGAGACCTTTCCCTTTCGATACGACCGGCTGCACGACCTGAAGATCAGCCTTCACCAGCGCATCGCCTCCTGGCTGAGCGCCGACCTCGTATGGGCCTATGCCACCGGCAACCCCATCACCCTGGCCGGGGTGAAATACACCCACCAGTCGCCCGGCAACGACCTCAAACGCGAGGTGTACGTGTTTACCGAAGTGAACGGTTACCGATTGCCGGCGTACCACCGACTCGACGTGGCATTTAATGCGCGGTTCACTTCGGGGCGCGTCCGGCACGGCTTCCAACTCGGGGTGTACAACGCCTACAACCGCTACAACCCCTTTTATCTCTACCTCGACGGGCGCAGCGGCGAGAAGGGCAAGGCCATTCAATACACCCTGCTGCCCATACTTCCGGCATTCCGGTATGAAATAAAACTGTAATCCGCGAGGCAGGTATATTGACGATTGGCGGAAAAATCCCCACCTTTACGCTTCGAAACAAGCGACATTGAAACAGCGTCTGTCATACGTTCCACGATTTATCCTGATCGCCTTTATTTTCCTGGTGCAATGCGCCCGGGAGGTGACGATCGACATACCCGAAGAAGAAACGCGTATCGTAGCCGTTTGTAGTTTTACCCCCGGCGAAACATTCAAGGTAAAAGTGTCGCTCAGCCAGCCGGTTTATGATTCCGGCGATCCGGTTATTCCCGAAAAAGTGGACCTGACACTGGCCAAGGAGGGCGCGTTCATCGACAAATTATACGCTGCGACTTCCGACGACGGTCAGTTGTACTGGGAAAGCCGTGACGTGGCGGAGCCGGGTGTTGCGTTTTCCATCACAGCGCGAGTCGACGGCCTGAAGACGATCTACGCCACCAGCGCCGTGCCGCCCCACTACCCTATCGCGCCGGTACAGATCAAGCCTGCCGACATCAGCGAGACCATCCTCAGCGACGGACGGCGGCTGCTCAATATTCCGCTGGAGCTGCACCTGGAGCAGTTACCTGAGAAAAATCCGTTTTTTGCCTTTTCGCTCAAGCACGATGTCGATGTGCTGCAAAATGTTGGCGGCGAATGGGTTACGGACTACACCTACGAGGGACTGCCCACCAACTACTCTGCCGACGGCCGCACCCTTTCACTGCTGTACGACCTGTCGGAACCCGTTGTATTGATCAGCGACAAGTTCTGGAGCGAAGACCACCGCACCCTGTACCTGGATGCAAAAATCCCGTACGACCCCGCCAAGCACGAAAAACCGCGCCGCATCTATGTGGAATGGCGCACCTTGTCCGAAGAATTCTACCGCTACCACCTTTCCATCGCGCGGCAGGGCAGCACGCTGCCCCTGAGCGACCCCGATGCCGTGTACAACAATGTACAGGATGGCTACGGCAATTTTTCCGGGTACTCTGTGGAAGTGGAGATGGTGGAGCTGCCGTTTTGACTTTTCCGTCAAAAATTCCCCTTTTGAACAATTCTAAAGTATGCTATTGTCCCTGTATGGCAACATTTTTCCCTAATTTTGCCCCGCATTACTGCAATTGTCATTTTTAAACCAAGCCTTAACGAATGAGTAAAATTACCGTGGTCGGCGCCGGAAACGTAGGCGCTACCTGTGCGAACGTACTCGCTCACGCAGACATCGTCAATGAAGTCGTACTGATTGACATTCAGGGAAATATGGCCAAGGGCAAAGCCCTCGACATGTGGCAGCAGGCGCCGGTGGACGGCTATTCCACACGTGTGACCGGCGGCGACGATTACGCCCTTACAGCCAATTCAGACATTGTCGTCATCACCGCCGGCATTCCCCGCAAACCGGGCATGAGCCGCGACGACCTGATCTCCACGAACGCCAAAATCGTGGTGTCTGTCACACACAATATCCTGAAATACACCAAAAACCCGATCATTATCGTCGTATCCAACCCGCTCGACGTGATGACCTATGCCTGCTGGAAAGCCTCCGGACTGAGCGACAAACGCGTACTCGGCATGGCCGGCGTACTCGACACCGCGCGGTACCGCGCCTTCCTGGCCGAAGCGCTCAATGTGTCGCCAAAAGACATCCAGGCCATGCTCATGGGCGGACACGGCGATACCATGGTGCCGCTGCCCCGCTACACCACCGTAAGCGGCATTCCGGTTACGGAGATGATCAAAAAGGAACAACTCGACGCCATCATCGAACGCACCAAGTTCGGCGGCGGTGAACTCGTCAACCTGATGGGCACTTCGGCCTGGTATGCGCCAGGCGCAGCCGCAGCCCAAATGGCTATTTCGATCATGAAGGACGACAAGCGCATTTATCCCTGCTGCGTCCGGCTGAACGGTCAGTATAAGCTGAAAGATATTTTCGTCGGCGCACCGGTCAAACTGGGCCGCAAGGGCGTGCAGGAGATCGTGAAACTGCGCCTGAAGAAAGACGAACAGGAATTGCTTCAGAAGTCTGCCGCCGCAGT
>CALMBD010000050.1 GCA_937861115.1 uncultured Bacteroidota bacterium
AAATTGAAATTTAAATTCCTTTCAGGGTAATGAATCAAAAAATTCGCATCAAACTCCGGTCATACGACTACAATCTGGTGGATAAGTCCACGGAAAAGATCGTGAAGACCGTACGTGCGAGTGGAGCTGTAGTAACTGGCCCGATTCCGCTGCCGACCGAGAAAGAAATTTTCACTGTGCTGCGCTCGCCGCACGTGAATAAGAAAGCTCGTGAGCAGTTCCAGTTGCGCACCCACAAGCGCTTGATTGAAATTTACACACCGACACAAAAGACGGTGGACGCACTCTCCAAGTTGGAACTTCCGAGCGGCGTTGACATTCAGGTCAAGCTCACCTGATCGTACTCTTTAGGAATCAAGTCTGCGGTTTCCGGCGGTAATCAAAGTGTCCCGATTTTTTCGGATAACTGATGCGGTCGAAAGCGGTTCCGTTCAACGGAAGGTCGCTTTTCGCGCGTTCGCCCAACTGGAAAACCGTTTTGGAAAAAACGAAACATTCAACCAATCGTTCAACCATAAAAATTAACGACACTGTGAACGGTCTGATTGGCAAAAAAATCGGTATGACCAGTATCTACGACAACCTCGGCAAAAATGTCGCGGTAACGATCGTGGAAGCAGGTCCGTGCGTGGTCACACAAGTGCTTACGCAAGAAAACGACGGCTACTCGGCGATCCAGCTGGCTTTTGGTGACCGCAAGGAAAAAAACACACCAAAAGCGTTGATGGGTCACTTCAAGAAAGCCGGTTTGGAAGAACCTCTTCATAAAGTGCAGGAATTCCGCGACATGCAACTCTCTAAAGATCTCGGCGAAGAAGTTACCGTCGCCGATGTTTTTCAGGAAGGCGACAAGGTGGTGGTAACCGGTACTTCAAAAGGCAAGGGCTTCCAGGGGGTTGTCAAGCGGCACGGCTTCGGCGGTGTCATGCAGCAAACCCACGGTCAGCACAACCGCTTGCGCGCACCCGGTTCGCTGGGTAACTCCTCTTTCGCCGCCAAGGTAATGAAGGGTATGCGCATGGGAGGCCACATGGGCCACGCCCAGGTGAAAGTGCGCCGCCTCCAAATTGTAAAAGTGTTCCCTGAGCAGAATATCATCCTTATCAAGGGTGCTATTCCCGGCCACAAGGGTTCATATGTAACGATAGAAAAATAATTTCTTGACCATTTAATTTCTTCGGAAATGAAAGTATCGGTCTATAACATCAAAGGCGAAGCAACAGGCAGAACGATCGAACTGCCGGAAGACGTGTTCGGTATCGAACCGCACGAGCACAGTGTATGGCTCGACGTGAAGCGTTACCTCGCCGCACAGCGCCAGGGTACTCACAAGTCGAAAGAGCGCAGTGAAATGAGCGGTTCTACCCGCAAATTGCACAAACAGAAAGGTACCGGTGGTTCCCGTAAAGGCGATATCAACAACCCGTTGTATCGCGGCGGTGGCCGGGTATTCGGTCCGCGTCCGCGCAATTACGACATCCAGGTTAACGCCAAGGTGCGTCGTCTGGCCCGCCGCAGTGCATTGTCTGTCAAGGCAAAAACCGACAGCATCATTGTGGTGGAAGATTTTTCCTTCGACGCTCCGAAAACGAGCCGTTTCCAGGAAATCCTTGCCGCACTTCGTGTGGCCGACAAGAAGCCGCTGACCGTGCTGAGCGCCTACGACCAGAATCTGTACCTCTCGTGTCGCAACATTGCCAAGGCAGGGATTGCTCCGGCTGCTGATTTGAATACGTATCAAATTATGAACGCCGGCGCGCTGGTCATTGCCGAAAGCGCTATTGCGAAAATAACAGAAAACTGCGCTTAAACTTAAAAAGTCATGACTAAGCAAATTCTGATCAAGCCGGTCATCACGGAAAAAGCGACCAAACTCGCCGATAAGCGCAATACTTATGCGTTCGTGGTGCATAAGGAGGCCAACAAGATCGAAATCCGCAATGCAGTGGAAAAGATGTTCAACGTCTCGGTCGATAGCGTCAACACGGCAGTAATGCCCGGAAAACCCAAATCACGCAGCACCAAAACAGCCGTTATTCGCGGCACGAAATCGTCGTACAAAAAGGCCTACGTGACCCTCACGCCGGGCGAAACGATCGACCTTTTCGGCGGCGAAGAATAAACTGATATTCAACCACATCACAGTACTCGCAACTGAGTAGATATGGCACTTAAAAAATTCAATCCGATCACACCGGGACAACGCTACCGGGTCGCCGTTTCGAGGGATGAACTCACGAAAGGAGCAAAACCCGAAAAGTCTCTGCTTGTAACGCTGGGTAGCACCGGCGGACGCAACAGCGACGGCCACCGTACCATGCGCAACCGCGGTGGTGGTCACAAGCGCCGGTACCGCATTATCGACTTTAAACGCGACAAGGCGGGCGAAGCAACCATTCAATCGGTTCAATACGATCCGAACCGCAGCGCATACATCGCACTGGTACAATACGCCGATGGCGAAAAGCGCTACATCCTGGCGCCTAAAGGCATCGAGGTAGGCCAAACGGTGGTGTCCGGCCGTGGCTCGGCTCCCGAAACCGGCAACTGCCTGTATCTCGCGGAAGTGCCCCTGGGCGCATACGTACACAACGTAGAGTTGCACCCGGGCCAGGGCGGTGTTCTGGTGCGCAGCGCAGGCAACAGCGCCCTGATGATGGGCCGTGAAGATCGCTACGCTGTGCTGAAAATGCCTTCCGGCGAAACCCGGCGTATCCTGCTCACCTGCCGTGCAACGATCGGTATCGTGAGCAATCCGGACCATAGCCTGGAGATCATGGGCAAAGCCGGCCGTAACCGCTGGAAAGGTTGGAGACCGCGTACCCGTCCGGTTGTGATGAACCCTGTGGATCACCCGATGGGTGGTGGCGAGGGACGCGCATCCGGTGGACACCCGCGCGACCGCAAAGGCTTCCCGGCAAAAGGCGCAAAAACCCGCAGCCGTACCAAAGCCTCCAATGCGCTCATTATCAATCGCAAAAAATCGAATTGACAGGCGCGTAATTAACGCAACCTTTAACTCAGCACTCAGTAACCTATCTATAAAGAGATGCCGCGTTCACTAAAAAAAGGCCCTTACGTTCACCATTCTTTGGTGGAAAAGGTGCAAAAAGCAAAACAAAGCAACCGCAAACAGGTCATCAAAACCTGGAGTCGTTCTTCGATGATCATCCCCGATATGGTGGGCGAAACCATCGCTGTACACAACGGTAAAACCTTTGTACCCGTATTCGTAACCGAAAATATGGTGGGCCACAAACTCGGGGAGTTTTCTCCGACGCGTAACTTCCGCGGCCACGCCGGTAACAAAAAATAAACTGGATTCCTGATACGCCGGTCCGCAAGCCGGTGTTGAAAAAACCAGCATCAATTTTAAACAACAATGGAAGCAGTAGCTAAACTGAGAAATTGTCCGATGTCGCCGCGCAAAATGCGCCTTGTGGTGGACAACATTCGCGGTCGCAAAGTGGTGGATGCCCTGGGCATTCTGAAATACACCAACAAAGAAGCGGCAGTATGGCTTGAAAAACTCGTGCTGTCAGCAGTGAATAACTGGGAGCAAAAGTCAGATCAGGTTGGCGCTGCCGACGACTACGAACTGTATATCAAAACAGCCTTTGTCGATCCGGGTAGTATCATTTACCGCTTTCTCCCGGCGCCCCAAGGTCGTGCATACCGCGTGCGCAAACGCCGCAACCACGTCACCATCGTGGTCGCTAACCGCGTCGCGCTGGAAGAAGAAGCCGCAAAACCCGAATAAAACACTCATCAGCAATCACTTGTCTGCCTCGTGCAGGCTCATACAGTCAATATAAATGGGTCAAAAAGCAAATCCGATTGGTAATCGCCTGGGCATCATCCGCGGTTGGGACTCCAACTGGTATGCCGACAAAGACTACGGTCTCAAAGTGGTGGAAGACGAAAAAATTCGCAACTACCTCCGCGCACGCCGCCCGAAAACGGCAACTGCAGACCCGCGCGACCGTAACAAACCGGTACAAAACGGCATCAGCCGTATTGTTATCGAACGCACCATGCGGCGTGTTACCGTCACCATCCACACCAGCCGCCCCGGTATCATTATCGGCAAAGGCGGTAAAGAAGTGGATCTGATTAAGGAAGAACTCAAAGTGCTGACGGATAAAGAGGTGCAAATCAACATCTTCGAAATCCGCAAACCTGAACTCGATGCCAATATTGTTGGCGAACAGGTTGCCAAGCAGATTGAGGCCCGTATCAATTTCCGCCGCGCCGTAAAAGGCGCCATTCAGGGCACCATGCGTGCCGGTGCGGAAGGGATCAAAATCCGGGTGAGCGGCCGTCTTGGCGGCGCCGAGATCGCCCGTACCGAAGAATACAAAGAGGGACGTACCCCGCTGCATACATTCCGCGCCGATATCGACTACGCCTGGGTAGAAGCCCAGACGGTGTATGGCAAAATCGGCATCAAGGTTTGGCTGTTCAAGGGAGAAGTGCTTCAAAAACGCGAACTGACGCCCTTTGCTGCGGCAGAAGGAACCGGCGGTGACCGCCGTGACCGTCGCGAAGGTGGCGAACGCCGTGAAGGCGGCGGCGAACGCAGAGACCGCCGCGATGGCGGCGGCGAACGCCGGGATCGCCGGGATGGCGGTGGTGGCGATCGTCGGGGTGGCGGCGGCAACCGCGGTGGCGGTGGCGGCAACCGTGGCGGCGGCGGCGGCGGTGGTAACCGTGGCGGCGGCGGCGGCGGACGCAGATAAAATAACGAACTCATTAACGGTGCATTTGATTTTGCTTTATAAAAATCTCCCGATGCGCCGTACCTTTGCAGCCCGTTTTTTATGATAGGCGGATTGCTAAATACAAAACATTGATAGACAGGCTTTTAATTTGTACATACGATGCTACAGCCAAAACGTCAAAAATATCGCAAGCAACACAAAGGCCGCAACAGGGGCTTGGCCTATAAAGGCAGCTCGATCTCTTTCGGATCTTTTGCGTTGAAAACGATGGAATTCAGCCGGATTACCAGCCGTCAGATCGAATCGGCTCGTATCGCGCTTACCCGCAATATGAAACGTGAGGGCAAAGTCTGGATCCGTATTTTCCCCGACAAACCCCTGACTTCCAAGCCCGCCGAAGTGCGTATGGGTAAGGGTAAGGGAGCGGTGGACCACTACGTTTGCGAAGTCCAACCCGGCCGCATTCTGTTCGAGATTGAAGGTGTATCGGAGGAACTTGCGCACGAGTCGCTTCGCCTCGCCGCCCAGAAACTTCCGGTATTGTGCAAATCCGTCACTCGTTACGATTACGAAGGATAAAAAATAAACGGATGGACAGTTTTTTACCCTGTACATCACTGATAAACAATAAAAAACAATGGCAAAGGAGAATCTGGACGTTGCTAACATGACCGACGCTGATCTGCAAGCCCAACTGGTCGGCTTGGAGCAGGAATATCAGCAAATGAAGTTCGATCATACCGTAAAAGGCCTTGGCAATCCGATGGAATTGCGCGAAATGCGTCGCAATATCGCTCGCATCCTTACGGAAGGCCGCAAGCGCGAACTTGCTGCATCGTCGCCCGAAGCACTGGAAACTCGTTCCAAACTGCGCGCTCGTCGCCGCCGTCAAAAATAAATGTTGCAATGGAAACTGTAGTAAGAAATCTTAGAAAGCAGAAGACCGGCGTAGTGGTTTCCAATAAAATGGACAAGACCATCGCTGTGAAGGTAGAGCGCCGTCTGATGCACCCGCTTTATGGCAAATTCGTAAAGCGTTCCAAGAAATTTTTCGCGCACGACGAAGAAAACACGTGCAACATCGGTGATGTGGTACGCATCATGGAGACCCGCCCGCTGAGTAAAAACAAACGCTGGCGCCTGATCGAAATCATTGAAAGAGCGAAGTAAATCATTGGAAATCAGAAACTTTTCAATTTCCAGTTTCAATAAATTAAAGTCATGATTCAGCAAGAATCCCGTTTGAATGTGGCCGATAATTCCGGCGCGAAAGAAGTACTCTGTATTCGGGTACTGGGCCATACCCGTCAACGTTACGCCGGCATCGGCGACACGATCGTGGTTACGGTAAAAGACGCATCGCCGGGCGGTATCAAAAAGGGCACCGTTTCCAAAGCCGTTATCGTTCGCACACGCAAGGAAATCCGCCGCCGCGACGGTTCTTATATCCGTTTCGACGACAATGCCGTGGTGTTGCTGAATGCTGCCGACGAACCGCGCGGAACGCGCATTTTCGGCCCGGTAGCCCGCGAACTGCGCGATAACAACTATATGCGTATCGTTTCGCTGGCCCCTGAAGTCCTTTAATTCAACCGAAATCAGAACTTAGCACATTTTTCAAAATGGCTGTCAAACATAAAGTAAAACGCTTCGCACCAAAACTTCACATCCGCAAGGGTGATCAGGTGGTGGTGCTCGCCGGCGACGATAAGGGCAAGACCGGACAGGTGCTACAAGTGCTGCCGGGCAAAAACCGCGCAATCGTGGAAGGCGTCAATATCGTGAAAAAACACGTCAAGGCCACCCAGAACGAGGAAGGCGGAATCCAGGAAATGGAAGCCACCATCCACTTGTCCAACCTGGCTGTAGTTGACCCCAAAACCGGCGAAGCCACTCGTGTCGGCCGTCGCAACGAAAACGGCGAAAGTGTTCGCTATTCTAAAAAAACGGGAAACATCATTAAGTGATGAAATACGTACCGCGTCTTAAAACAAAATATCAGAAAGAAGTTGTACCTGCTCTCATGGAGCAATTCAACTACACCTCTGTCATGCAAGTGCCGCGCTTGTCCAAAATCTGCATCAATCAGGGTGTGGGTGATGCGACCGGCGATAAGAAACTGGTCGATAACGCCGTAGTTGAAATGACCACCATTGCGGGTCAGAAGGCTGTGCCGACCAAAGCGCGCACTTCCGTATCGAACTTCAAACTCCGGGAAGGCATGCCCATCGGTGTGCGGGTAACGCTGCGCGGCGAGCGCATGTACGAGTTCCTCGACCGACTGATCTCCATCACCCTTCCGCGTGTACGCGACTTCCGCGGCGTGAACGACAAATCATTCGACGGACGCGGTAACTACACGATAGGTGTGACAGAACAGATCGTATTCCCTGAAATTGACATCGACAAGGTGTCGAAGATCCTGGGTATGGATATCACGTTTGTGACTTCTGCCCAAACGGACGCCGAAGCATTCGCATTGCTGAAAGAAATCGGTATTCCGTTCGTAAAGCGATAAACAACGTCAATCATTATCAACTCGATAAAGAGAAATGGCAAAAAAATCCGTCATAGCCCGTGAGAAGAAGCGCCAGCGCCTGGTGGCTAAATACGCCTCCCTGCGCAAAGCACTTAAAGAACAGGGTGATTACGATGCCCTCGACAAACTGCCGCGCAATTCCAATCCGATCCGCCTGCACAACCGTTGCCTGCTGACCGGCCGCCCGAAAGGCTATATGCGTAAATTCGGAATCTGCCGTGTGAAGTTCCGCGAAATGGCTTTGTACGGCAAAATACCGGGTATCACCAAGGCATCCTGGTAAGCTGACTTCATTGTTCGTGCCTGTTGCCACTATAACAGTGGTCGCGAG
>CALMBD010000051.1 GCA_937861115.1 uncultured Bacteroidota bacterium
GCGCAAATGCGCCAGGTAGCGCTGCCGCCAGATAGGCACGGCGAGAATCTTGTTCAGTAGAGGGTAGTTTACCTTGTTGGCGTTATAGAAAGGGCTCCAGGTGGCGAAATTGCTCTCCATCACGCTGTTGCCTTCGTATTCAAGGGGAGTCAGGCGTCCGGTCTCCGCTTCGTAATAAATGTAATAGTCCATTTTGCCCTTGTACACGTAGCTGTCGTCGTCGGAAAAAGCGATCTCGGAGGCGAGAAACCAGAGGGTGCGGTCTACGTCCAGGAAGTTGGGGAGTACGTTGGGCAGTTCATTGGCCGGCGTGTTGTTCAGGGCGTTGCAGACGGCGACCAGGTAGTCCCAGGGGTTATCGAGTCCGCTGCTCTTCAGGGTATAATATTGTTTGTAGGCGGCTGTGTCGCCGCCCAGAAAATTGATGGCTGCCGTACCGTCGCCCCAGCCCGGTCCGCCGGGGCCGCCGGGTCCGATCAGTCCGTCGGGCCGGTCGGCGCGCCAGTTGATGCCGTCGTTGCCGAAAAACCATTCCTTGAGGTAGTCCTTGTTCAATTGTTGCACATTGGGGTAAATGCCCCAGTTCTGACCATTGATATACAACTGCACAAAATTGGACTTCGCGGCAGGGATATGGCGCCGGATCTGTTTCTGGTAAAACACTTCGCGCAGAAAGGACGGGTCCTGGAAGCAATTGTTCAGGTTCAGGGTCTGATAGCCCATCAGGTCCTGTTTGGGATCGGCATAATCCATGGTCAGGTTGAAGGACTTCTTTTGCGAGTTTTGGGTCTGGCTATAGGAGGTCTGGCCCTTGAAGCGCACGCCAACGCTGTCATAGATGACGCCATCGACGGTCATGATTGCGGGCAAGTCGGTTTTTGACTGGTAGTTGCTCGTCAGCAGATTCCAGTAATTCGGTTGGGGAAAATCGAGGTATATGGTGCGAATGATAGCCGAGTCGTACAAGCCGTTCGGGGCCTGGTCGCCGGTGATCAGCATATGGCCGTCGCCGGACAGGCGCATTTGGGCGGGGAGGTTTTGAGCCGTTGCCGGAAGGTGGAGACAGACCAGGGAGACCAGGGAAAGGAATATTGTGGAAAGTTGGCGCATAAATGAATGAATATGATTGGTATTGGACATAAAGATCGCCGGACCGTTTAATACAGGTCCGGGAAAATAGTTGATAGGATATTTTGGGCCATTAATACCTCGTCTTCTGACCCGGACGAATATTCAAAGTAGGGGGTTGCGTCAGGTGCCGGTTTGTGGATTGGTATTATTTGTTAATGCCCAGCCATTTTTCCTCCAGTGCGGCAAGCCGGGTCACTGTTTCGTTCCGGGTATTGTTGAACAGTTCCGGGTCGGGCCATTCGCCGATGACCTGGTCGACGTTGAATTCCAGGTAATTCAGAAATTTGTTTACAAAATACCGTGATCTAAATGATGCGATGGTTTCATATATATAGGGTCGTTCGTTGCAGCGTTTGAAGTTGATTTTTTTGTATTTAAAATAATCAAATGGATTGTATTGATAGGTAAAGATATAGGTAAGGAGAAACAATATTGGGATTAGAAATGGTGTGAGCTTAGGCAGTTCGAACCTGCTTTTGCTAAAATCGGAAATAAGGAAAAGTACAGCAGATAATGCCATAAGAAAAATTATAGTTGCAATGTCTTTCAGGGTGATTTTATTCCTTAAAAAGATAAATGAAACACTGAATTTTGAAATTGGAATAATTGCTAATGCCAGAATAGATATAACCTGAAAATGTGGTTCATCGCAATGTTGCATATGAGCCAATCCATTTTTACTTAGTTCGGATACTACTAACACTAACAATACAATTCCAAGCATGGATTTTAGATCATCAAGACTAAAATTGCCTTGAAAAATAAAGTAAATAATAAAAATGCCAATGATTACACCATACTGCAGATGGTAATAACCTGAGAATGAAATGAAATAAAACAAGGTCAATACGAGAATTGCAAACAAGGCAAATTCAAAAATTTTTACATTTATAATGTTAATCCCCTTCTTAAATACTGCATTCAGGCTAAAGGAAAATTTTATGGAGTTAAATTTTTTTAGAAAATCAACTACGCCCATTTCCGAGATATACGACAAAATACTTTTCTCCAATTCAGCCGAAATCTTCGGCAGGTGTCTCGAGGACCGGATAGCTGTTTCATTCAGCCACTGGTTGTTGTACCTCATTATTTTGGCAACACTGGAATCAATATCCTGGTTATCGAGCAAACCGATGCCTTCGATCATTACCTTCAATTCCAGCAGGTTTCTGGTCTTGTCGATGGTGCTCAAAATAAAATGATCGAGTTCAGCCTTGAATGCCCGCAGCGGCTCTTTTCTGAATGAAAAGGCGTCGATCAGAAAACGGTAGGGGTTGATGAACCCGATGTCCAGGATGTTTTCCTCTTCTTGTACCTTGTTCCAGGCGTAGGCAGCAATCTTTTCGGCTTCTTCCAGTTCGGCTATTTCCGAATAGAGCACCAGTGCATCGTGCCATTTACCCAGGTTGGTGATGGATTGCAGGTCGTAATTGTTGTCTTTATTGATGATAAAATACTCGGCAAACCGGCGGTGAACAAAACTGACCTTGCCGCCCTCTTCCCTGGTGATGCCGCGGATGATCCGCGTCTCAAAAAGCAGTTCCAGTATATTATCGACGTGGTACCGCTTCAGGTAGCGGTTGACATCGCGGAGGGATACCTCGAGTTCTTCGACTTTGTTGAACATGATATCCGACAAGTCGACCGCGAAGGAAAATGTATTGGCATAATCGATTTCCTTGTACTTGGCCAGTCCCAGTTTCTCGTTGATGGCATTCGATATAAAATCGTCAAACAGTTGTTTTTTGGACAGCGGGAAACTGTCCCTGTTGGATTTGGAATAACTGGCGAGCAGGGAAGCCATAAACGGGTTCCGGATCACGGATACCAGATCGGGCCTGGTGGCAAATATTTCCCTGATCTTGTCAACGGAATAGAAGCCTTGCGTCTCCAGTGTCCGAAATATCTTCTGGTCCGAAAAGGGTCTTATTTCCAGGATCGTATTGGTTATGAACTCCTTGGAAGGTCTCTTGTATAACCGCGACGCAACCACTCCCTGTGCCTGGCTTGATCTGCCGATTTTCAGAAACTTGAAGAGCACTTCCGACAACTGGCGAAGTATATCCGAGTTTTCATCTGCCGAGATAATGGCAGGTATTTCATCAAACGAATCAAATATGAAATACAGCCGGCCGCTTTCGTACAGTTTTTCAAATACGGTGCTGCGCTTGTCGGCCTCCGAATAGAGGAAATTGCCGATGATAAAATTAAAGTTTTCGTTGATGTAATCTCTGATAAACCGGAAAAGGTGTTGTGTGGAGGGCGGTTCTTCCGGCGACCAGTTGGTTTTCCACTCCTTCAGATTGATATAAACAGGTATTCTGCCTGTTTTTTCCGATTCCAGTGCAATTTCCTTGCACAGTTTTCGCAGGGTAACGCTTTTCCCGGATCCGGGCTCGCCCAGCAATAGAATGGTTTGGTCCCTGCTGCTTTTAATGCCTTCCAGCACGTTTACGATTTTCCTTTCCTTGCCGCCTTTTTCGCGTATCAGCTCTACCTCTGCCTCCAGCGGGGTGAAAGACCCGCTGGACCAGTTGTTTTTGTTGTCGATAATATCGATGCTGGTACTTACCGCATCGGCAATGTTTTTCAGTTTCTCTTTTATCGGGATATTGGGGAAGTCGGCCTCCAGCGGCTCTTTTACCGACGATAATATTCTGTTTTGTTGCATGCTGTTATTCACTATCCAGACGGCAATCAGGACAAAGCCGAGTACCAGACCCGGCGAATTATCGTATAACGGCGAGTTGGACAGGTCGAGTTCGGGAAAAAAATGCCCCAGTGCCCTGGCTGCCAGAAGGTCGATATAGGGTTGCCAGAAATGGAAGGAAAGCGCTACCGCAAGCACGACATACAGTGAGAATACCCTGACCTTGTTATCCGAATAAGTGAGCCATAATGGTTTGGCGATCAGCAGGATAATTGCGATCAATATGGAGGCTATGACGGTGCCGATCGTATTACCCGAAACCAGGGATAATACCAGAATGGAGCCGAAAATGATGACCAGGTACAGGAGTAATTTATGGATGCCGGACAGGTTTGTCATTTGGTTGAAGTTTAAGCGTGCCAGGCAAATTTAAAAATCAAAATGGTTTTGCCGGACAACAACTGAAAAAAGCCTGACTACGGACAGCAGTCTGTGTATCACCCTGACCTATTTAATGCCAATCTGTCGTTTTAAAACAGATAAAGGGCTTATTTTTGGGCGCCCGGATGAAAGCCCGGGTTCTGGTATGCTCAAAGCGTTGATTGTGGACGACGAGGCAAAAGCCAGGGACATCCTGCTTTTCCACGTCGAGAATTTTATTCCCGAGATCACACATGTGGAGTTGGCAGGCAACGTGCCCGAAGCCCTGCGGCTGATCCGTTCTTTCCAGCCCGATATCGTGTTCCTCGACATTGTGATGCCGCAGCAGGATGGGTTCGACCTGCTGAATGCCCTGGAAACCTGGGACTTCGATGTGATCTTCACTACGGCACACGACCAGTATGCCATCAAGGCAATACGGTTCAGCGCACTGGATTACCTGCTCAAGCCGGTTGATCCGGACGAATTGCAGGCCGCTGTTCAGCGCCACATAGAAAGGCGCAGCGAACAACCCCAAAGGCAGCAACTGTACCGCAATTTTGTCGATAACCTCCATGCACCCCGCGAAAATGAATTCAAACTGGCCATCCCGACCGCAGATGGCACTTATTTTTTCCAGACGAAGGAAATCATTCGCTGTCAGGCTGACCGGAATTATACCGTTTTTCACCTGACAGGCCCGCGCCGGTTCATCGCCTCCCGGACCCTCGGGGAATACGATGAAATACTGAGTGCGCAAGGATTCCTGCGTGTGCACAAATCGCATTTGGTGAACCTGGAGTTCATCGATAATTTCATGGGTAAAGATTATATCCGGCTGCTCGACCAGACAGAAATCGAAGTGGCCCGCCGCCGTAAAGACGACGTGAAATCGGCCCTGCATGGCCGCAACCTGAACTGACATGACTTTTCGCGCCGGATATTGGTATTGGCTCGCCCTTTTCCTGATTTTTTCGGGTTTGGGGTCTCTTGTTGCCCAGTCGTTGCCATATCGCAGGTTAATTGTTGATAAAGTGGGTGAAACATCGCTTGGTACGTTGTACGACCTGACGGAGGATGCACGCGGGTTCCTCTGGATCGGCGGAACCCACAGCCTGTACAAATACGATGGTACCAATCTCGAGCTTTTCAACGACAAACCCGATGATTCTACGTCTATTGTCCCGGGGGCGTACGTGCAGGTAAGAAAGTGCCGTAAAAGCGATGGAATTTGGATCGGCAGCAATACCGGAGGGTTGAGTTATCTCG
>CALMBD010000052.1 GCA_937861115.1 uncultured Bacteroidota bacterium
AGCGCGGGTTTTGCAGCGGGAAATGGCCCTTAACTTGTAATTTCCCCGGCCTTGTTTGTTGTCGGGGTACTTTCCCGTGCAGACGCTGCGCGTCAGACGGGTGCCTGATACCCGTCTGACGCGTAGCGTCTGCACGGGAAAGTAAAAACAAAAACCTTCACCATCCAAAATGATAAATCAGGATCACCTTTTCATGCAACGCTGTTTTTCCCTGGCCCTGCTGGGTGAAGGCAGCGTATCGCCCAATCCGATGGTGGGCGCCGTGCTGGTGCATGACGGACGGGTGATCGGCGAAGGCTGGCACAGGAAGTATGGCGAAGCGCACGCCGAGGTGCGTTGTCTGGAGTCGGTAAGCGCAGAAAATCAGCACCTTATCCCCCACTCTACCCTGTATTGCTCGCTGGAACCCTGCTTTCATTTCGGCAAAACGCCGCCTTGTGTCGACCTTGTTTTAAAACACAGGATACCGCGCGTTGTGGTGAGCAATACCGATCCCAACCCACTGGTGGCCGGACAAAGTCTGGAAAAACTGCGGTCTGCGGGTGTCGAAGTGGTGGAAGGTATACTGGAGGCGGAAGGGCGGCGGCTGAACCGTGCATTTTTCACCTGGATCGTGGAAAAAAGGCCCTTCATCGTCCTGAAATGGGCACAATCTGTCGATGGTTTTATTGGAAAGGAGGGAGAAAGAACGGCTATATCGGGTCCTGCCGCGCTGCGTCTGGTACATAAGTGGCGTTCGGAAGCGGATGCCATTCTGGTCGGCACGAAAACAGCCGTCACAGACAACCCCAGGCTGGATGCGCGGTTCTACACCGGAAAGAATCCGCTGCGCATCGCGCTGGACCGGCAGGGAAAAATTCCAGCCACACACCATTTGCTCGACGACTCGATAGATACCTGGGTATTTGGCGCCGCTCGCCAGGGCAGCTTTGAACGTACTGTTTTTATCCCGACCGATGGTCTGGTCGATATACAGGATATTCTGAACACGTTGAAAACAGCCAAACGGGCGATATTACTCGTGGAGGGTGGCGCTCAGGTGTTACAGCAGTTCCTCGACGGCGGCTGGTGGGATGAGATCAGGAGGCTGGAAAGCAGCGGGAGGCTGAAAGACGGCATAGCCGCTCCACGCCTCCCGGTTGTCGCAGAAATGACAGAAAGTTTTCAACTGGCCGGTGATACCGTCAGGATATTTGAACGGGTCAGATCTTTTTGACTTTCCCCGAACCGCTAATATCGGTCTCTACACTGGGCTCGCCCGAATAGTACACATCGCCGCTGCCGACGATTTCCGCTTTCAGTTTTTGAGACACATCGCAATGCACAGCGCCGGAACCCGCAATTTTGGCTACCAGTTCATTGGCCGTAAATCGCTCGGCTTTTACATCGCCACTGCCGGCTATGGAACTTTCAAAATAATCGGCTTTACCCCCGATATCGATGCCGCCACTGCCGGCAATGTTCGTTTTAAGGGTGCCGAAGTCGCCTTCCGGCAGGAAGATATCGCCGGAACCGGCGATGTCGAGGGTCATTTTTTCTGAACGGATGGGTGTAGTGGCGCGAATGGTTCCGCTGCCCGCTACGAAAAACGCGTTGAATTCAGGTGCGCTAATGCGCACTTTCAGGTCTTTGGAATACGACACGTTTTCGTCGAACCAGATGCGTAGCCTGCCGTCTTCCAATTCGGTTTTAAGTATCGGCAACAGGTTCTCCTGTGCCTCCACTTCGATGGAATAGTTTTCGGATACGCTTACTTCCACGTTGGCAGAGATTTCAAGACTGATGGAATTGAACCCCTGAACATCACGGGTCTCTGTTTTTACAGGACCTTTGCCTTTGATGCCCGGACCAAAACCGGAAAAATGACAGGATTGTTTGCCAACCACGAAAATCGCGACCAACAACATAAATAACAGTAGATAGCGCATTGTCTGAATTTTTTGTTTTGAAGTGACGTCGATAAGGCACAATTTTGCACCTTTCGCGTTTTCGACACAAAAAGAAACGACGAGGTTACACTTTTTACCTGCAAAACTCACCGTATGCCCTGGCTATTGTTTCTGCTGAGTATCTTCATCACACCGGCTGAACCGGTGGTAGCCTGGCAAGTCGGGCAGGATCACGATTTTGGCGAAATACCCGCCGGCAGGCCGGTGCGCTTTGCCTTTACCTTTAAAAACGTGTCGCCCGATACCATCTTGTTGCAAACGGTACGCACTACATGCGGATGTACGGCAGCACAGTACACCGAAGAACCCATCGCGCCCGGTGGCAACGGGGAAGTTTCGATAGAGTACGACGCCTATCAAAAAGGTTCTTTCCGAAAAAAAATACGGGTGTTTTTCGACCGGCAGCGCAAACCGGAAATTTTATGGATTTCCGGCGAGGTAGATTGAAATTCGTCTGCTCCTGTGGCAACGGCCCCTAAACGGACGCACTGCCATTGCTGATTTCAAAAATCCGGTAGTCGCCGGTAAAACTGGCGACAATGGCCTCCATCCGGCTGCGCTGGGTATCTGTGATGAATATCTGCCCGAAATCGCGGCTGATCAGAAGCCCGACCAATTGACGCACCCTGTTCTCATCCAGTTTGTCAAAAATATCGTCCAGCAGGAGTATCGGGCTGAATCCCTTTTCCCGCCGGAGCAATTCGTACTGCGCCAGGCGGAGTGCCAGGAGGAATGATTTCAACTGCCCCTGAGAGGCAAATCGTTTTACGGGCAGGCCGTCCATCAGCAGGCCAAGGTCGTCGCGATGCGGACCGGCCGTCGTGCGCTGCAATACACGGTCCTTGTCCAGGTTGCGCTGCAACAATACTTTAAGGTCTCCGTCTGCAAGGTCGGAGGAGTAACGCGCGTCTACCTGTTCGTGGTCCGCTGCGATTTCGCGGTAATATTCTGCAAACAAGGGGCGCAACGTTTCGACGAAATGTTGCCGCTGCTTGCTGAGCACCGCAGCAGGCGCAGGCATCTGGCGATCGATGCTCTCGAGCAGCACCGGATCGAACGACCGTTCTTCGGCAAATTGCTTGAGCAGGGCATTGCGTTGCTTTAGTAAAGTATTGTATGTCAACAGGTTTTGCAGGTAATCGATCGAGATCTGGGAAAGGGTATTATCCATAAACCTGCGCCGTTCCTCGCTCCCGTCCTGAACCAGGGCAACGTCGTCGGGAGCAATCATCACCACCGGAAATTGCCCGATGTAATCCATGAGCCGGCTGACGGCTGTTCCGTTTTTTTCGATCTCCTTGCGTTGGCCGAGGGGAAATTTGGCGACAACCGGAACAGGGCCGGCCTCTTCCTGAAATACCGCTTCCAGGCGAAAGAAATTTTCCCCGTGACGGACCAGGAACTTGTCTGCGGCCCCCGAATGGCTCTTGCAGAGGCAAAGAAAATGCACGGCATCGAGGACATTGGTCTTGCCCATGCCGTTCAGGCCGGTAAAACAATTCAGGCGGGGCGACAGGTCGAAAGCCTGAAGTGAATAATTCTTAAAATTGGTGAGTTTGAGCGAAGAGAGGAACACAGCGGCCAAAGGTAAAAACTCTTCCGGTTCAGGGCATGTCAGGATGACATCCGGGTTGCAGAAAAATCAGCGGCGGACTTCAGGGGTTTCAGCCCGATTTTGGCGCCCTCCTCCAGCATGCGCTGGAATGCCTCCTCGAACTCGTTGGAAATTTCCCCGTCGAGTATAGCCTCGCGAACAGCTGTTTTGATCGTGCCCACGTCTTTTGATGGCTGGATATCAAAGGTCTGCATGATGACCTCCCCTGTGATGGGCGGTTGCCACAGCCGCATGCGATCGGCTTCCGACACATCTGCCATGCGCTCCTTGAGGTATTCATACCCTTCGAGATAACGCGCCATCTTGTGCGGGTTCTTGGTGGTGATATCCGATTCGCACAACTTAAGCAGGTCGTCGATGTCGGGGCCTGCATCGAACAGCAGGCGCCGGACGGCGCTGTCGGTCACTTGTTCCTTGGTCAGCGATATGGGCCGCAGGTGCAGGCGCACCATTTTCTGCACATATTCCATTTCGGATCCGAGTGAGAGGCGCAGGTTTCTGAATATTTTGGGGACCATCTTGGCGCCCAGCCATTCGTGGCCGTGAAAGGTCCAGCCAGTGTCCTTGTCAAAGCGCTTGGTGGCGGGCTTGGCGATGTCGTGGAGCAAAGCCGACCAGCGCAGCCAGATGTTGTTGCTTTTTTTACAGACGTTGTCGAGCACCTCAAGGGTGTGGTAAAAATTGTCTTTGTGTCCGCGGCCGTTGCGGTCTTCCACTCCTTGCAGGGCTGCCACTTCAGGCAGGATCAGTTGTAATAACCCGCTGTCAAACAGCAGTTTGAATCCGGTCGACGGGTCCTGGGTCTGAAGAATTTTTTCCAGTTCAGTGGTGATCCGTTCTTTGGAAATAATGTGTATCCGGCTCTTGTACTTGACGATACCGCGGAACGTGTTGGGCTCGATAGAAAAGCCCAGTTGGTTGGCAAACCGAATAACGCGCAACATACGCAGCGGGTCGTCGGAAAAAGTACTGCCGGGGTCCAGCGGTGTTTTCAGCAGTTTTTGTTCGAGGTGTTCCAGTCCGCCAAAGGGATCGACGATCTGGCCGAAAGTGTCTTCGTTGAGGCTGACAGCCAGCGCGTTAATGGTCAGATCGCGGCGGTTCTGATCGTCTTCCAGCGTACCTTGCTCTACTTCGGGTTTGCGGCTGTCGTCGCGATAACTCTCCCGCCGGGCGCCGACAAATTCGATTTCCATGCCCTCGTGGCGCAACATGGCGGTGCCGAAACGGCGGAACACCACGATCTTCGGCGTGGGCGACAATTTTGAGGCCATGTGCTCTGCCAGTTGGATGCCGTCGCCAACACAAACAATATCAATATCTTTCGTGGCGCGACCAAGCAGTCTGTCGCGCACATAACCGCCTATCACATACGCCGGAACATTCAATTCACAGGCACACTGACCAATCAGGTTAAAAATCCTCCGTTCATGCGGCAATATCGAAAATAGCATCGTTCAGAATATTAAACGAACAGTTCTTCGGCCGAGTAGACCTCTTCAATTTCATCCAGAATGGCAAACAACACGGCAGGCTCCATCTCGGTCACCAGCCGGGCCCGGAAGGGCTTGATATTGGGAAGGTCGCGGAAGTATGGCGCGTAGTGGCGGCGCATTTCCAGAACGCCGAGTTTTGGCCCCTTCCAGTCCAGGCTGTCCTGCAGGTGCTGGCGGGCAGCCTGAACGCGTTCACTGACGCCGGGTGGCGGCAGCAACTCGCCTGTCGCAAAAAAGTGCTTGATCTCGCGAAATACCCAGGGGTAACCGATACTGGCCCGTCCGATCATGATACCATCCACCCCGTAGCGATTTTTGTATTCCAGGGCTTTTTGCGGGCTGTCGATATCGCCGTTGCCAAAAATGGGGATATGCATCCGCGGATTTTCCTTCACTTTGGCGATCCACGACCAGTTGGCTTCTCCTTTGTACATCTGGCTGCGGGTACGGCCGTGGATGCTCAGGGCCTGAATGCCGACATCCTGCAGCCGTTCCGCTACTTCGACGATGTTGATGGTGGACTCGTCCCAGCCAAGCCTTGTTTTGACGGTTACCGGACGGGAAGTGCTTTTCACCACTGCCTCGGTAAGCCGTACCATTTGGGGGATGTCGCGAAGGAGCCCGGCGCCGGCCATACGGCAGGCGACCTTTGCTACCGGACAGCCGAAATTGATATCGATCACATCGGGATTTTTCGACTCTATGATCTCGGCGGCTTCGATCATACTCTCGAGTTGACCGCCGAAGTACTGAATGCCAACGGGGCGTTCGTAGTCGAATATTTCCAGTTTCTGGAACGTGTTTTTGGCTTCATGGACGAGGCCGTCGGCGCTGATAAACTCCGTATACACCATATCGGCGCCCTGAGCCTTGCAAAGTTTGCGGAATGGCGGATCGCTTACATCCTCCATGGGAGCGAGGAGCAGCGGAAATGCACCGAGTTCAACCTGACCGATCTTTACCATTCAAAAAGATTTTGCGCAAAAATAAGACTTCCGTGGCATCAGAACCCCGGAAGTCTTGTACTAGTTCATTTTTCATTAAAATGCACCTGTTAACGCAGCAGTGCAATGCTCCCGATTTTCGGTGGCTGCAAAGCGCCGTCGCTGCGCTGCCAGCGAATGACGTAAACATAAACGTCGCTCGCGGCTTCCTTGCCGTCGATGTTGCCATCCCATTCCGGAGCCGGATCGACGCTTTCAAAAACGAGTTTGCCCCAGCGGTCATAAATTTCCATACTGAGCACGACGGCGGCGCCTTGTAGCAGTTTCAGCCGGAATACGTCGTTCACCCCGTCGCGGTTGGGGGTAAAGGCATTGGGAATGATGGCCAGGGGCTGCACTACCGTTATGATGACCTGTTCCTGTTGTGTACAGCCGTTTGGCGCCACAGCGATCAGGGTGTAAGTGATGGTAGAGTCGTTCGTGGATGGCGCTACATCGATCGATTCCGTATTACCGATGTTGGTCTGGCCGTTTTCCAGCCACTGGAACTGGAATCCGGACAGGTTTTGAGAGGGCGCGATGATTCCCATCAGGTTGAGCGGATCGCCTACATTGACGCGATTGGTATCTGGGTCGGATATGATTTTCAGGGAAAAGTTATCCTTTACACTCACCTTCACTTCGTCTTCGAGCACACAGCCGTCGCCATAAATATAGGTCAGCTCGTATGTCGTGTTCTGGGTTGGCATCGGTTCGATAATAGCAGTTGTATCGCCCGTAGACCAGAGGTATTCGCCGGACAGCGAGCCGTTGGCCACCAGTTCAAGGGGCTCTCCCCTGCAAATGGTGATATCGGGAGGCAAGGTCAGGGTAGCATTGTAGACAATAATATTGACGGTTTCTGTCGTCGTGCAATTATCCAGGCTTGCCGTAATGGTGTATTGCGTCGTTTGAGCAGGTGTGACGGCAGGTGGTACAGCCTCGGTGGAGGTGAAACCGGGCGGATTGGAAACCCAGGAATAGGTGGCGCCCGGAGTGTCAATGCTGTTCAACACCACACTTTCACCGGCGCAAAGTTCATTGTCAGCAGGAAATTCGATCGCAGGACCAACCCCCTGAATGGTAACCGTTATGTTATCAGTGAGTATGCAGCCGTCGCCGTAAGTATAGGTGACCGTATACGTTGTTGTTTGTGCAGGCGACACCAGAACAGATGCGCCGGACTGGCCGTCGCTCCATTCGTATGTGCCCGGAGCAGAACCCGTAGCGATCAGGTTTGCGTTAAAGTTTTTGCATATGCTGGTATCGTTACTGACTGCCAGGGTAGCTGAAGAAACCACAATTGTCACCTGTTTATCGCTGACACACCCGTTATCTGCCTTCACAAAATAGGTAGTGGTTTGTTTGGGCGACACGACGGGCTGGGGTGTACTGGTCGGTACAAAATCGGGGTCAGTAGAAGTCCAGTTATACGTTGCCGATGGGTCAAAACCCTCATTTAACACCACGGATTCGCCCAGGCAGATATTTTTATCATCGGGAAACTGAATAACCGGCAGGGGTCTGATATTGACCGTTGCCGAGGCGCTTACCGGGCAGCCCTGGAACTGTCCGGTTACGGTATAGATTGTAGAATCGGAAGGTGTGGCCACCGGGTTGTCGCATTGCGTGCAACTCAGGTTTTGGGTCGGCGACCAGCTCAGGTTGATGATGCCAAAGGGATAGGTGGCATTCAGTTGGACACTGGTGCCGGGGCATATCAAGGTATCCTGTGGTACGACACTGATTTGCGGCGGTTCCACCACTTTGACGGTTGCCGACGCGGTATCCACACAGCCTCCGTTTGTCGTCACCCGGAAATAAGTGGTGGTATTGATCGGCTGAACGGCCATGATGTAGAGACTATCCGGGGTGAGTTGGCCGTCGGGAGGAAACCATTGGTAACTGATATCCGGGTAATCAGCCTGCTGAAATGCGGGCGAAACAAGCAGAACGGTCGCGCCGCTGCAAATGGTCGTGTCCGAAGGTTGAATGGCAAGATTGGCGGGTATGCTGTCTACGGTAACATAAACCCCGACGTCGCGCTTGCATCCCGGTACGGAAGCTGTTGCCGTGTACAAGGTCGACGACAGCGGACTGGCGATCACGTTCAGTCCGTTGCCGATGATCTGCAACCCGTCGAGCGGCGCCCAGCTCACGTTGCCTCCTGAAGGGGTAAGAGTGGCCTGAATGGGCAACTCCGCCCCCCGGCAGATGCGCGCGCTATCGCCTGAACTCAGCGACAGGTCAAGGTTGACGATCGATATCTGCACTGTGCGCATTTGCATGCAGACTGATTTGGTGGCGACCAGTTTGTATTGTGTGGTTTGGAGTGGTGTGGCAAGCGGGTTGGCGATATCGGCGCTGTCGAGCGAGCCGTCGTTGGGCGTCCAGGTATATATTACCCCGGGCTCCGGATCGGTATGGCCGAGCAAAACACTTGCCCCGTTGCAAATCGCCGTGTCTGTCTGCACATCGAGTACCGGCGGATGGACAACCGTGATCAACACGCTGTCGACAGATACATAGGGGCAACCCGCGTTAAATGCGATCACATAGTAACGCGTGGTAACATTGGGAGTAACGGTAGGGTTGGCAGAGGAGGACAACAAGCCCGGTGGCGCAGAGGTCCACTGGTAAAAAGTACCCTGGATGAGCGGCCCTCCCAGCATGACCGAGGTGCCCTGACAAATCGTTTTGTCGTCAATAATGTTATATTGTGGTTGTTGCCCGGCGATGACCGTAATGGTGATATTGTCCGTTTTGGTACATTGGGCAGTCTGCTGTGTGGCGGAGAAGGAGTAAACGCCTGTTGTGAGACCCGAGACAACCGGTGAAGGGCAGTTGTAGCAGCTCAGACCTGCAGGGCCGGTCCAGGTGTAGGTAGCATCCTGATTGCCGTTGGGATTGAGCGTAAAGGTCGCATTGTTGCAGACAGTCACATCCGGGCCAAGATCAATGTCGCATTCATCGTTTGTCTGTGCATGCGCGCCTGTCCAAAAGGTTGAAAGTAGAAGAAAAAAAAGCGTAAAGGTGGGTCTCATTTAACTTGTATGTTTAATCGGCCGAAAAGTATTGGGAAATGCTAAGAAGGCGGCGTGATTTCCCCGTTTTGATATTACGGAAGAAGATTTTCAGCCTATAAGCATGAATTATGCCGGAATCCGGCTTGAATCTGACAAAACGACTTATTCCCGTCCGGCAACTAATATTAACAATCCGGAAGCCGGAGCGCCCGTTTCAGCACATTCGCTACTTTTGCATCCAAAAATTGTCAGACATTGAAGATCAAAATTATCAATCGCTCCCCAAATCCGCTGCCAAAGTACGAAACGGAAGGCAGTGCCGGGATGGATTTACGGGCAAATATTGAAGTGCCCGTTACGCTCCTGCCGCTCGAACGCAGCCTGATTCCTACAGGATTGTTTATCGAACTGCCGGATTCGTATGAAGCACAGATACGTCCGCGCAGCGGGCTGGCGGCAAAACGCGGCCTCACACTGCTGAACACGCCTGGAACCATCGACAGCGATTATCGCGGCGAGATCAAATGTATCGTCGTGAACCTGTCCAACGAGGCACAGGTCATCGAGCCCGGCGAACGGATCGCTCAAATGGTGATTGCCAGATACGAGCAGGTAACGCTGCTGGAAGCGGATTTTCTGGAAGAAACAGTACGCGGCGCCGGCGGCTTCGGCAGCACAGGCAAACAGTGAAACAATGAAAAAGCAATAATATGAAAATCGTAATCCCCATGGCAGGCAGGGGCACTCGTTTGCGCCCGCACACGCTCACGGTCCCCAAACCCCTTATTCCCGTTGCGGGCAAACCCATCATTCAGCGACTGGTGGAAAGCCTGGCCAGTTCGTACGACGGCCAGATTGAAGAAATCGCTTATATCGTCGGGGATTTTGGCGTCGATGTGGAAAAAGAACTCATCGGTATTGCGGAGACTCTGGGCGCCCGCGGGCGGATATATTACCAGGAAAAGGCGCTTGGCGTCGGCCATGCTATCTATTGCGCTGCAGACAGCCTGAATGGAAAATGCATGATCGCTTTTGCGGATACCCTGTTCAAGGCCGACTTTACATTTGATACCCGGGAAGAGGGTTTTATCTGGGTGCAAAAGGTAAAAGATCCTTCGTCGTTCGGGGTGGTCAAACTGGATACGGACGGTTATGTGTCGGAGTTTATCGAAAAACCCTCGACGCCTGTATCCGATCTGGCGATTGTCGGGTTGTATTATTTCCGCGAAGGTGAAAAACTGCGGAATGCCTTGCAACATATCATCAGCAAGGAGATCCGTGAAAAGAACGAATACCAATTGACCACAGCGCTGGAATTGTTGAAAAACGATGGCATGCGTTTTCGAACCGGCGAGATTGAGGAATGGCTCGACTGCGGCAACAAAGACGCCATTCTGCACTCCAACGCGCGCATGCTCGAGTTTCACCGCGACAACGGCCTCATTGCCCGCAATGCCGTGATCGAGAACAGTGTGGTCATTCCGCCCTGCTTCGTCGGTGAAAATGCCGTTATCCG
>CALMBD010000053.1 GCA_937861115.1 uncultured Bacteroidota bacterium
ATTTGGCATTGGAAGAACCTTCCATGTGCGACGGCATCGTTTGGAGTTCATCCTTGACCTTTTTGTAAATGCTGTCGGAAATAGCTTTGATATGCGTGTTGGAGTCGCCCTCGCAAATGATAAAAAAATCTGCAGGAGCATCACCGAGTTTGCGAAGGTCGAGCAGGACGATATTTTTGCCTTTCTTGTCCCGGATGCCTTCAACGATCAGGTGATTCAGTTTCTCGGAATCCATGTCGCGGACCGTGGTCCGCCGTGTTGCAGTGCTTGAAATCAAGTGTGAATTTGTTAATTTAATAAACTTTGCCGTTGTGTTCGTGGCCTGCGGCCTCTTTGGAGGCATAAAGGTACGGTACAAATTGCGTCCTTTCAACCGTCTTAACCGCCTGTTGACACGGTGATCCTAACGAATGCCCTCAAACTGACACAAAAACGTATGCCTAACACCCTTTTTGTCGGAAAAGTTTACTACCGTTTCGACGAACTCCGCTCCACCAACGACCACGCTGCGGAACTGGTGGCAAAAAGCAAGCCACCGGAAGGAACGGTGGTGCGGGCTGACAGCCAGACAGCCGGGCGCGGCCAATATGGCAGTCGGTGGGAAAGTGCCGCCGGTAAAAACCTGACAATCAGTGTAATCCTGTACCCGACCTGGCTGGAAGCCAAGACCCAGTTTTATCTCAGTATGGCCGTCGCCCTGGCCCTCCACGACACCGTCCACCGTCCACCTGCCTTCGATAAACCTTCGGCGGGCGAGGCGTCTACCGTGATCAAATGGCCGAATGACCTTTACATAGGCGCCCGGAAGGCAGGCGGCATACTCATTCAGAATACCCTGTCGGGACAGTTTCTGCAATCTTCCGTTGTTGGTATAGGATTGAATGTCAATCAGTTGGAGTTTGACCCGTCTTTGCCGAACCCGACTTCACTCGGCCTGGAATCCGGCGCCCCGTTCGATCTGGAAGCGGTATGCGACAGTCTGCTTGAACACCTCGAACGGCGGTACCTGCAACTCAAATCGGGACATCGTGCCGACATCAAGGCCGAATACGAAGGGCGTCTGTACCGCCTGGGCATTCCGGCGCGTTATGCCCGGGCAGACGGAACGGCGTTCACCGGCATTATACGCAGCGTGGGAACAGACGGGCGGCTGCACATGGAAGATGAAACGGGTAACGCAGCGGTTTTTGATTTAAAGGAAATCCGCTTTTTACGGGAGGAGGACTAACGGCAGGAAATACAAGCCCTATCCAAACCATGCGTACATCTCTTCAACCCTGAGCCGTGTTTTTGCGGCGGCATCGAGGTCGCGCGCAATTTTCCCGCCGGCCATTTGGATCAGGCGGTTGCCGAAGCGGTGCGCGTCCTGCAGGTTGTGGGTGATAAGCACGGTGGTGAGCCGGTATTCCTGAATAATGCGTTCGGCGGTTTGCATGACCACCTCGGCCGATTTGGGGTCGAGGGCGGCCGTAGGCTCGTCGAGCAGGAGCAGATCGGTGTGGTCCATAACGCTCATCAGGAGGGTGAGTGCCTGGCGCTGGCCGCCGGACAAGGAGCCGATCGGCTGTTGCAGTTTGTTTTCAAGACCGAGCCCCAGGCCCGCAATCTTGTCGCGAACTGTTGCCTTGAACGCCGCATTGATGCCGATGGCCAGGCGTTTGGGCCGGGTGCGCAGGGCTGCCAGGCGAAAATTGTCGAGAATGCTCAGGTCGGGAGCCGTGCCGCCCAGGGGGTTCTGAAACACCCGCGCCACCCAGCGGCTGCGTTTGTGCTCCGGGAGTTGCGTGACATCCTCTCCTTTCATCAGAATCCGGCCCTCGCTGGGCAGAATAGCTCCGGCCATGACATTTAGCAGGGTCGTTTTGCCCGATCCGTTGGAACCGATCAATACGATAAACTCCCCTTCCGCTATGCTCAGGTTGATGTCCTGCAGGGCCGTCACTTCGTTGACCTGACCCCGGTTGAATACCTTGGTGATATGCCGTAGTTCGATCATGGCGCATGACGCCCCAGCAACCGCGGTATTCCCACGATAGCCAGGACAAAAAGAGAAGTGATGAGTTTGAGTAAGGCCGGGTCGATGCCCAGCGACAGGGTTACGGCAAGTACCATCTGAAACAGGATACAGCCTACCATGACAAATACCAGTTGGAGCCAGATGGACCGGATGCCCAGCCAGCCGATCAGGGCGTCGCCGATGAGCACGGAGCCGAGGCCGACCAGTACAATGCCGATTCCCATGTTGATATCGGTGAATCGCTGGTATTGGGCCACCAGGAAGCCGGCCAGGGCCGTGAGCGCGTTGGCGATCGCCAGCCCGATGATTTTCATGTGGTCGTTGTTGATCCCCAGCGCGCGGGTCATGGATTCGCTGTTGCCGGTGGCGCGCATGGCCAATCCAAAATCGGTGCGCAGCAGGAAGGCCAGCAGGGATGCCAGCACCGAGAGGAATAGCAGCCCGACCCACAACTCGTTGAGTACCGGTTCCCCGAATATCGACAAGGCCGTGAAAACGGATGTCACATCGAGCAGGGGTACATTGGAGCGTCCGAGCAGGCTGAGGTTTACGGAATACAGGCCGGTCATGACCAGTATGCCGGCCAGCAGGGCGTCAATTTTCAGTCGGGTGTGTACAAGGCCGGTCAGTATGCCGGCCACTGCTCCGGCAGCCATGGTGGCGACGATGATCGCCGGCAGGGGCCAGCCCCGGGTGAGCAGCAGTGCGGTCACCACCGCGCCAAGGGTGTAACTGCCGTCGGTAGTAATGTCGGGAATACGGAAGATTTTCATGGTGATAAAAATCCCCAGTCCCATAGCCGACAGGCAAAGTCCGAGAATGAGCGCAGTAAGGTAAAAGATCATTACGGGGGCTGGTGCGGGTTATTGAAGGGCCTGATAATTGCCGGGCACCGTGATGCCGAAGCGTTTGGCCGATTCCGGATTGAACACGTGTTTGCGCACTTTTACCATTTCCCATTTCAGGCCATCCAGCGATTTTGTTTTAAGAAACTGTGCGGCCTGTATGCCTGCCTGGTAGCCCCATTGATAAATATCGGCGCCGTATGCAGCCACCGCTCCCCGCGATACCAGACCCGCCTCGCTGGTAAATACCGGCACTTGCGCATCATTGCAGGCCTTGATGATGGTTTCAAATGCGCCGAACACGACGTTATCGGGGTTGGCAAAGAAGGCATCGATATTTTCGTTGAGCAGGGCAGCCGCGACCAGTTGTGCATCGGCTGTAGCGCTCACGGAGCGGGCCACGAGTTCTACCCCCAACGCTCCGGCCAGGCGTTGCAGGCGCGTATACGCTTCCACCGATTGCGGTTCCGACTGGTTGTACAGCAGCCCGATCCGCAATTGGGCGCCTTTGGGTTTGACCAGCGCTGAAATAAGTGCAAAGGAGGTGTCGATATATTCCTGGTTGTCGGCGACGCCGTACAGGTTTGCCGGCCCGCCGGTGTTGTTTCCCCCCAGTTTCATCATGTCGGGTGTGGGCGCTACCATCATAAATACCGGAATATCGGAAGTGTTCTGCAGGGCAGTTATGGTGGGCAGGGTAGCGTTGGTCGCCAGAAGCGTCACCTTTTGTGAAATATTATACCGGACGATTTGTGTCAGGGTAGGAATATCGCCCTGGGCATTGCGGTAGATCAGGTTGATCGTGTGCGCTTCTTCGGAAAACCCCGCTTCTTTCAGGGCTGCAAGAAAACCGGTTTTAGCCTGCTCGAGGGTGCTGTCTTCAAAACCATCGATAAAGCCGACGGTCGGGACGTCGCGGGCATTTTGGCAGCCGGCAAATAAAGCAAACAGGGCGGCAAGGCACAGGTGGGCAATTGTTTTCCAGTTTTTCATGTAGCAAGTGTTAGAGCGATCAGGCAAATATAAGGACTCCCCGGTACCGCCATCAACGTTTGGGGGTGTAAATGGTTTTGACCTTGTTCTGCGCGGTTATGTATAGCCGCTCATTCAATCGTCGGCGTTTGTCGGAAAAATCAGCCCATTCGTCCATAGCGCGGAAATACCGCCCTCCAAAAAGCAGCCCGGCTGTAACCTTTTTGTCTTTCATCCTGTCTTCTTCCACAATGCCGCCGACGAAAACGTATTTGCAAAATACCTGTACGCCACTGTAACCTTTTTTCTTTTCGTCGGGTCAAAACAGCAGTTTATAGAAAGGAACATTGCTTTGGTATGTTCTATGTTTTGCAAACTACCTTATAACCCCATATTTGCACCAGAAACAAAAACGAATACAGTCAGCAACTAATAATTAAGCGATGAAAACCTTCCTGCTTTCTCTTGCCGTGCTCTTTGCGGCAGGCACCACACTTTCTGCCCAAAAAATCAGCGGTATCGTAACAAATGCCGAAGGCGCAGCCGCCGAATTTGCCACCTTGGCCTTGTACAATGCCGCCGACAGTGCGCTGGTTAAAGGCGCCATTACTGATGCCGACGGCAATTACCAGTTTGAAAACATTTCGGCCGGGCGCTATTTTGTCAATGCCAACCTGATCGGCTCCGGAAACGGCGCTGTGCCGGTATTCGATTACTCCGGCGGCGACAAAACCCTTGAAAAAATCACCCTTCAGGGCTCCGCACAGGAACTTGGTCAGGTAACCGTTGTAGCGCGCCGCCCCCTGGTGGAGGTCAACGCCGACAAAACGGTGCTCAACGTAGAGGGCAACATCAATGCCCAGGGCCAGAATGCCCTGGAAATGCTGCGCAAAGCGCCGGGCGTCGTAGTTGATAACAACGACAACATCAGTCTGAAAGGCAAGAACAGCGTGCGCTTTCAGATCGACGGCCGCGATGTGCCCATGGATTCCAAAGACCTGGCAAACTACCTGAAAGGGCTGCGTGCAGAAGACATTGCCGCCATCGAAATGGTCACCAACCCCTCCGCCAAGTACGACGCTTCGGGCAACGCGGGCATCATCAACTTCAAAACCCGCAAAAACCGGGCGCTCGGCACCAACGGCTCTATCGGCGGCGAGGCCGTGTATGGCGAAAGCCTCAAAGGCGGCGGCAATATGTCGTTCAACCATCGCAACCAGTGGGTCAATGTGTTCGGCAATTACAACAACCACTACGGCGACTGGCACAACGACCTGTACCTCGTTCGCGATCAGGATGGCCAGCGCTACGACCAGCACAGCGCCATGAAGGACAACAACAACAACCACAACTTCAAAATCGGCTCTGACTTTTTCCTCGGCCCCAAACACACGGTCGGTTTTATCATCGACGGCCGCCATGCCCAGGGACCCGGGAGCAACAACACACGCACCGCTATCTCCTCCCTGGAAACACCCGAAACGATCGAATCGGTGCTCATCGCAGGCAACTACCAGCCGCAGAACCGCAATAATTTCAACTTTAACCTCAACTACCGTTTCGCAGACACTTCCGGTCACGAACTGACCATCGACGCTAACAGGGGCATTTACCGCTCCCGCGCCAATTCGTACCAGCCCAACTACTACAAAGACGCGACGGAGGAGACGATCATCTCGCAAAATATTTACCGCAACAATACCCCGACCGACATCGATATGGTGATCGTGAAGGCTGATTACGAGCAACCGTTCCTCAAAGGCAAACTGGGTGTTGGCTTCAAACTGAACAACGTGGAAACGGACAATACCTTCGATTTTTTCAATGTAATCGACGGTACTTCCAAAATCGACACCGGACGGAGCAATCGTTTTGTGTACAAGGAAATGGTGAATGCCGGCTACATCAACTACAATGTTAAACTGAACAAATGGACCTTTCAAGCCGGAGTACGCGCCGAACATACCGACTGGTCGGGCGACCTCACCAGCCTGAAGCCCAATGATGATGAAGACCCGAAAGGTGAAAAATACCTCAGCTGGTTCCCCAGCGCGGCCGTTACCTACGCCATGAACGATAAAAACCAGTTCAGTCTGACGTACAGCCGCCGCATCGACCGCCCGAGCTACCGCGACCTCAACCCTTTCGAGGATAAACTGGACGAACTGACCTACCGCAAAGGCAACCCCTACCTGCGCCCGCAGTTCACCAACAGCCTCGAATTGACGCATACTTTTAGCGGTTTTTTGAACACCACCCTCGGTTACAGCCATACCAACGACGTATTCACGGAGTACATCGATACGGCGGGCAACGGCGCTTCCTTCCTGCGCAACGGCAATATCGCCAGCCAGGACAACTGGTCGCTGAGCATCGGCACACCCCTGCCGCTTGCCAAATGGTGGGAAAGCTACCTCAGCGTGACCGGTGTCATCAGTTCCTTCGACGCCAACTTCCGCCCTGGGTATGCCTACAGCGAGTCGTTCAAAACGTTCAACCTGTACAACGAACACACTTTCCGCCTGCCCCAAGGCTGGTCGTTCCAGGTGTCCGGTTGGTTCAACAGTCCGACAATATGGGGCGCTACCTTCCGCAGCAAAGCCATGGGCGCCATGGATGTGGGCGTTCGCAAACAAATCCTCGATGGCAATGGCACGGTCAGCCTGCTTGTCGGCGACGTGCTCGGTACAGCCGGCTGGCGCAGCGTGAACGATTTCACCCCTGGTCTTTATATGACCGGCCACGGTAACTGGGAAAGCCAGACAGTAAAACTGAACCTCAACTACCGCTTTGGCAACAAGAACATAAAAGGCGCCCGCCAGCGCAAAACGGGCACGGAAGACGTGAACTCGCGCATCAAAAGCGGGAACTAGATAAGAATGAAAGTTTGATTTGGTTTTTCGGAGAAAGCGGCCTCGCCTGTGCAATACCGGCGAGGCTTTTTTTATCCGCATAAGTGCATCTTCGGGATATTACCTTTGCCTTCATGCATTTTCTCGACTGGCTTTTTTTATTCCGGCGCATGAAGGTGGTAGAGGGCAAGTATACACGCCTTAACGCCGATATGCTGCTCAAAACCATAGAGCGGCTCGAACAGCGCATCAACGACCGTTTCCCCGATTCCGGCCTGGGGCGGGTATGTGCCGAGTTTCGCTCCCTGTCGCACGATTCGGAAGCCCTGGCACGGCACCTTGGGCGGCCGATCTGGCCGGTGCGCATTGCCGCGTGGATGGCCGTCATCTTGCTGGTCGGACTGGTGCTCTGGGCCCTGGCCCAACTGGTTGCACACTTCTCCTTCGACGCCAACGGGATGATCGACCTGCTGCAAACCACGGAATCGGCCATTAATGAACTCATTTTCCTCGGCCTGGCCCTGTTCTTTCTGATCGGGTTCGAAACGCGGATCAAACAACGTTCGGCCCTGGCAGCCCTGCACCGCCTGCGCAGTATTGCCCACGTGATCGATATGCACCAGCTGACCAAGGATCCGGCCTACTTGCTGAGCCAGTTTACCCAGATGCAGAACTCCCCGGAGCGCACGCTGACCCGCCAGCAACTGACCCGTTACCTCGACTATTGCGCGGAAATACTGGCGCTCAACAGCAAGATTGCCGCGCTGTTTGCGCAAGACATGGACGATCCCGTTGTGCTCAATGCCGTGAACGACCTCGAATCGCTCTCACAGGGGCTGGCAGCCAAAATATGGCAGAAGATCATGATCCTGGATTTGGCGGAAGAATGACCGTTAAGTGTTAAATCCGGCCGCACACTCAATAATTACCCGCCTATTCTCTTTTTTTGCCACTCCTTATTTCAGAGCGTATGCGATTTTCGGATAGTTAAAATCTGGTTTTAATACGTTTCTGACGGGTAGAAGACAGAAGAAATTGTATCAAATGGCCTGCCTTTTGCCTTAAATGCCTCAAAAAGTTGATTTTTTGGCAAAAAAGTTTGTCAACAAATTACGCATTGCTACATTTGTGCGCCTCCTCCAATGAGACCAAGAGCCGAGATACACCCGACTCTAACAACCAGAAGAATCACCGGCGCACGACTTTATCCCGCTTTCGACCCCGAGCCATAATCCCAACCCCTACGTCCGCCGAACTGATTTGCAAAAACACCGAGGCAATGCAATCTACCGATTCGCCTGGTAAACTCTAAATGTATGGGCAGGAAAGAAAAGTTTGTTTACAACATTCACACACTTACCTACGAGAAAGTCGTAATCCCCTTTAAAACCAAACTCTGGCAAGCCTTCGGATTTTTTTCCGTCGTACTCGTTACCTCATTTGCCTTGCTCGCCTTGCTGTATTCCCTCTTCCCGTCACCCCGTGAAAAGGAACTGGTGCGGGAAATCGAACAAATGGAATACAAATACAGCCAACTGGACGGTCAACTGGGCGTGATGTCCAAAGTGCTTACCAACATCCAGCAACGCGACGCCAACGTACACCGCGCTGTTTTCGGGATGGACCCGATCGATCAGGATGTTTGGATGGCCGGTGTCGGTGGTCACGAAGCGCACCCCGAACTGGCGGCCTTCAAATACGGCGGCGATGCCGTAGCCTCCACCCTTGAGAAAGTAGACCTGCTGAGCCGCCAGTTGGCGCTCGAAAGCAAATCGCTCGATACCCTGCAGGACCTGGCCAACAACCAGCAGAAAATGCTCGCTTCGATGCCCAGCGTAAAACCGGTGCGCGAAGACAAACTGCAAAAAAGCATCGGTACCCTCTCCGGATTCGGATATCGCATACACCCTGTTTACAAGATCAAAAAATTCCACGCAGGCCTCGATTTCCCGGCACGCGTCGGCACGGCCATTCAGGCCTCCGGTGATGGTGTAGTGGTGGAAACCGGCTGGCATTCCGGCTACGGCAACTGCGTGAAGATCAGCCACGGCTACGGCTACGAAACGCTGTACGGCCACATGAGCAAGATCGTTATTCGCCAGGGCGAACGTGTGAAAAAAGGTCAAAAAATCGGTGAAGTGGGCGATACGGGCCTTTCCACTGCCCCGCATCTGCACTATGAAGTGCACCACAAAGGCAACCCGATCAACCCGATCAACTTCTGCATGGACAACCTTACCCCGCAGGAATACCAGCAAATGGTCAAGATCGCCAACATGGCCAACCAGTCGCTGGACTGATACTTTCGGAATACACTATGAACAATAGGCCGCCTGCGGCCGGATTCACAGCAGGAACAATAAACAGCGAAGGGAATGCCTCAACAGGCGTTCCCTTTTTGCTTTGATCCTCCCTATTCTTCCCAAAGGAGGCGACTCTTTTCTACCTTCCAGATGCTGTTTTTCTTTGCCAGAAACAACAATGTCCCAAATCCGGTAAGGCCCCTGTCGGGCCGGGCCTTACCGATCATGTAATGGGTGGAAAAATGGATCAGGGCCTTGTTGTTTTCCTGATTTATTACAATATCGGAGAGCCAGATAAATCCCGCAATTGCATAAATATAAGTCTCAGCGTTTCTGAGGCTTAAGGGTAGCAAGAGAAAAGCACTGTCGGCAGTTATTTTTTCAGGGTCCCACTGTGCTTCTGCTGACTGCCGGAGCCTATTCAACAATGTTTCATAACCGGGATATTGCACCGGATCGATGACGTTCAATTCCTGTAACCTGTATTGCGGTGTTGCACCGACCAGGATTGTCCTTTTCCCGATCTGTTCCCGAATTGCCCATAATTCCATATCCTTTTTGTATTCAGATTTCAGGCCTGGCAGTTTCAGCCGGTACAAAGAATCGTGAACGGCACCGCTCATGGTAGTCGCTTCGTAGGAATCCGGGTCAAAAAAAGTGTATATCGAATCGGGTTCGAGTGGAATATATTGCTCCGGGTCAATCGGTTTCTCCGGGTATAGGTAGTCGCATTCGGTGGCAGGGAAGTATTGGTTGAAGGCGAGGGTGGCCAGTTCATACTTCAGCCTTTCCTCCGGTTGGCCTGTAACAACAATCGGAACAAATAGCAGAACGGCATAAGCCCGGGATGCTGTAAAACGCATAAAAGTCACACCAATCATTTCCGCACCATAAATTTTTTCGCGAGCACCCGTTCGGCAGTCCTCATAAAAGCCAGATAGGTGCCTCCGGGAAGTCCGCCAAGGTCAATATCCGGTGAGTTTAAAAGGTCAAACTCCCGAATGGTACGGCCGTACGAATCGGTTATATATACGTGTAAATCCTGGTCATTTATCCCCGTGAACCGGAGTGGCCCCGTGGTCGGGTTGGGGTAAATCTTGACATCGTAATCACCAGGGATGATTTCGGCGCTACCGCTGGCACATATTGCACTGACCTCGGCTGCAGTATTGCAACCCGTCGCGTTATTGTCGATGACGGCATTGCCGCCTGCTGTCAGGTACATGCAAATGTTTTCCAGCGAACAAAAGGCAAGGTTGGGAGAGTTAAGGAGATACAGGCCGAACAAGGTAGTCGGATCAATATTTCCCAATCCTTCAAGGCTGGTCAGCACGGCGTTGTGCACGATATTGACGCCCGACGCATGGCGCAGTCCGGATAGCGCGGTCATGTCGGCGAGGACCTCGTTTTCGCGGATATCGAGCGTACCGCCGATCGAATCGATCTGTTCCAGTCCGCTTAAATTTGCAAGAACCGGGTTGTATTCCAGCAACACAAAGCCGTCGATCCGGTTAAGGGCATTCATGCCTGTGAGCGAGTTCAGGCTATTGTTGTTGCCAACGTACAGGGTAAATAAATTGGTGAGACTCGTCAGCCCTTCCAGGTTCGTCAACAGGGGGTTGAATCGGACCATCAAATCGCCGTCTACGGTGTCGAGGTTTTCCAGTCCGCTCAGGCTGAGCAGAGACGCACAGTCCTGAATGACCAGGTTGCGGCCAACGGAGTCAAGCAGGTCCAGCCCGTTCAGGTTGGTCAAAGACGGATTACTGGCGATGACCAGATCCCAGTAAACGGTATGGTAATTATCCAGTCCGCTCAGGCTGACCAGTGCATTGTTTTCCTCTATCCTGACGTCTGACGAAGAATGCAGGCCCTGCAGGCCGTTCAGGTTGGTCAGGGTATCATTATTGAAAATCGCCAGGGCGCCTTTAAGTGTAGAGAGGGCAGACAGTCCTTCCAGACTGCTCAGGAGGGGATTGGAATTGAGGATCAACTGACCATTGACGGTTGTAAGGCTGTTTAACCCATCCAGGCTGTTCAAAGAATTATTCAGGGCAATGAACAAATCGAAATTGAGAGAGTCGAGGTTGCTCAGCCCTTCCAGGTTCGCCAGAGCCTGATTGTGTCGAATCAACAGGCTGCCGGCAGTTTTCAGTCCGTCCAACCCTTTGAGGTTGGGTAAAAGGTCGTTGTCTTCGATAACAATGTTGCCGAATTGAACGGAGGCGACCTGCTCCAGCCCTTCCAGGCTTGCAAGCCCGTCGTTGTTTCTGATGAGCATTCCGGATTGGAGGACAGTGAGGCTGTCGAGACCCTTGAGATTGGTCAGTGCCGGGTTGTCTTCGATATCCAATCCGCCATTCAACAAGGTCAGGTGGTTCAGGCCGGATAAGTTGATCATGGATGTGTTTTCCGCCACCAGCAGTCCGCCGCCGACAAACCCGAGACTGCCCAACCCGGACAGGTTTGTCAGTGCCGGGTTGTTGCTGATCCACAATATACCGCCAATGGATTTGAGGTTATTGAGCCCGGAAAGCCCCGCCAGGGAAAGGTTGTTGCTGAGTTCGAGGTATCCGTTGATTGATTCTACCTGGCTCAAACCGTTGAGGTTGGTCGCACTGCCGGATACCGTTACATTGCCCGATATTTCCTTGCAACCGGGGTAATCGGTTGAAAAGTTATCAATCTGGCTTTGGCTGCTGAAGATGATACCGCCGGGCAGGCAACTTTGGGCGGAGAGATGAAGAGACGGGAGGCCGGCAAGCAACAGGAGAAGCGCTGTGTTTTTCATGGTTGTCTTTAATAAGTTGTGTTTATGTGCAGGACATGTCAATAAGCGAGAAAAGCAGCGAAACCAGTAGTATCACCACTGCTATTGATCCGATTATCGACATGCAGGTAAAGAAAAACTTCCCGCCGGGACTCGCTTTTTGATAGACAGGGTGCTTTTGGGATAAATGTACCAGTACTGGAACGCCGACCAGCAATCCTGCGACAACAAACAATAAGAAGAGAAGCGAGAGGCCAATCGCAGCCTGAAGCAATATCATAGTTCGGGGAATAAATATATAAAGCAGTGATTAATTGTCGGTGCCTGCCGACCACTCATATACCGGCCATACCACTATAAAGTCTCACTAAAAAATAACTATAAAATTGCGTCCAGCACCTTCGCCTCCTCCGGGAAAACCAGCCGGAAACGCTCCGGGAATACCCAGTAATGGTGCATCGCCACGGCAAGAATGTCGGCGTCCGGTAGACCGATCACCGATTCCACGTGCTTGCGCGGCATGCCGCTCACCGATTCCAGTCTGTGCCACACATCGTCGCCGGAAAAAGAAGGGTACGGTTCGTTAGGGTAGGTAATGGTATAAATCCGGGCGTATTCGTGAAGGCCCACATTGTACCAGTCGTGGGGCTCGGTGAAAGCCAGCATCAGCTGCTCTGCTGAAAACAGCACGCAACCGTCGGGCTCGTATAGTTCCGAAGCGTGGTCGAAGCGGAATTCCGGCGTGGAAAACGGCAACGGATATACGATCACCTTCTCAAATTTCGGGTACAGCAGATCAGGCTTGTTAAACAGCGTGGTAACCGCCTGTGCACAAATAACCAGTTGTACATCGACGGGCACGGCTTCGCCCTCAAAAGCCATGGGCTCCCAGTCGGTAGCCATGCGAAAAAGTACCACGCGATCTCGAAACTGCTGTTTTTCCGCCGGCGACAACCGCTTGTAAAAGGCGCAAAATTTTTCCAGCAGGGCCGTAAGTCCCGGTTCCAGTTGCGGCGGCCTGCGTTTATAGCGCCACCAGTTGATCTGGGGGCTGAAGATGTAAATAAGCGCAGACAACACCACAAAAGGGGCGATCCAGACGGCATAATCGATATCCACTTCCCAGGCCAGATACAGGAAGATCAGCGATAGCAGGACAAACGGGGCAGCGATGTAGTTGGCGAACATGGGTTGTGAATGGGCGGTTTCGGTATTGTTTCATTGTTGGCATTGTTTCATTGTCTTCTGCAAATTTTCATGTAATTGGTTTTTAATGCCGGGTATCCAGGTCTGGATTAGGGCAAGTGAAAGGCCAAACAACCTCTGCTATTCCTGTTAAGAA
>CALMBD010000054.1 GCA_937861115.1 uncultured Bacteroidota bacterium
TAAAACGCACATTTATGCAGGGCAAAAATATAGTCCATTTGCCAAAAAATTGCTGCATGGGCAAACTTTCGGAAAACTTAATATGGAAGGTATTTCTTGCCTTTATTGGAAGTGATCAAATCAAGGGTGTTTGGGGGTGTGAAATGAACAACCCCACCCCCGACCCCTCCCCCGATGGGAGGGGAGCCGTAGAGTACACCGCAATACTCCCCCATCAGCCTGAACCTGTCCCAAAAGCAACGCACCCCCCTCCCATCAGGGGAGGGGTCGGGGGTGGGGTGGCCTCCCTTTCCTTCGGAAAAGTAAGCCCTAAAGGACAACGTATTACTCCCGTATTGGCACTTTCCAGTCTCAAAAGTAACGAGTCCCCCCTCCATTCGGGGGAGGGGTCGCCCCACCCCCTTTGAAAAAACCAAAAAATACACCGCAATACTCCCCCATCAGCCTGAACCTGTCCCAAAAGCAACGCGCCCCCCTCCCTTCGGGGGAGGGGTCGGGGGTGGGGTTGCCTCGTTCCCTTTGAAAAAACCAAATAAGACACCGCAATACCCCCCCATCAGCCTGAACCTGTCCCAAAAGCAACGCGCCCCCCTCCCTTCGGGGGAGAGCCTGTCCCGCACTTTAGTCGGGAGGTCGGGGGTGGGGTGGCCTCACTCCACCACTATCATCTTCTTCCGGTCCGTCGCACGCGCCGTTTCCAGTTCGTAATAATATACCCCCGGTCCGCCGAGTTCGGATTTTTCAACCCTCACTTCGTGGTAGCCCCGGTCGTAGTAGCCCGACAGCATTTTCACCTGACGGCCCGAAGCGTCGAATATGCGCAACACAGCCTGCTCCGACTCCGGTAACCGGAAGCCGATCACAGTACTGCTGCTGAACGGGTTCGGCTGGTTCTGGTACAAGGCAAAAGTAGCGGTCGGAACATTGTCGTGTACAAACTCAAAATCGATCTTCATCGTGCCGCCATCCCGGTCGTAGGCTTCCGCACGCGTCACTTCCGAACCGGGACGAAGCACATCGGCCAGCGAATTTCCATCGCGCAATGCCCTGAATGTCAGCACAAACAACACTTCGCCATCCTTCACCGTTTTTGGCACTGCACTGACCCAAAGGGTGCTCAGCATGCCTTCCGAAAGATAGGCCGTACCAAAATTGGAGGCATCCATTTCGGGCAATACGCCCGGTAGTACATTCGTCAGGTCGAGCACAGCAGGGTCGAAATCAACCGTCATCTGGTAGCCGGAACGTTCTGTGAAGCCCGACGCGCGGAAAGGCACCGTCAGGAACTCGCCCGCAGCAAACGCGCGATCGTTCATTTGGAACCGGAAAACTTCGCTGCCCCGGTCGTCCACATCATCGTTCGTGAAACTCGGAATCACGTTGCCGTTTACGTCGCCCATGCGCACCGCCACAAAGTCGTCGTCGAGGTAACTCATATCCACCGGCAAGTGGCTGATGCTGTCCGGCGGTGGTACGATCAGCGGAAGAGGCGTCGGGAAAACGTACGATTTCGGGACGAATTTCCAGTCGGGAGAGCCTGTAATGTGCTGTTTTGTGCCGAGTGCGACCTCCTGGATACGCGCATAGTCGAGAATCGAAAGGTTGCCCTCGCCGCTGACATCCGCCGCCACGAATTGGTAGGGCGAGGTGAGCGGTTGTATATTCAACACGTGGCGTTTGATCAACAGGATATCGGAACCGGTGATACCCGCATTGCCCGCCGTTTCTTTAAAACACTTGACGATGGTGTTGGCATTGAGCGCAACGTCGAACAGGTAGGTACCCGTAGGGTCGGTTGTCTGGTTGGCCAGAAGCGTTCCCGTCAGGGATACCTCCACGCCGGGCACCGGCAACGTCGGCGCGCGCCAGGTCCGGATATCACCGCCGATCTGAAGGTCGGCGCCAACTGCGCAGGTAATCGCGATGGTATCGTTTTGAACGCCAACCATGCCCACCAATACGTCGACACCGCTGCTATCCTGCGTAAACTGAAGGTTGACCGGCGTATCGGTAATGACCAGCGGACTGGTGGAGCCGACCATCGCGGCGCCGAGTTGCACATCGACATAGAACAGTATGGTGTTGCCGGGTAACGTCAGCGCAGTATCTGACCAGTTGATACCCAGGTTGTTACCGGCCAGCACGCTGGCGCTGAGTCCGTCTGCAACAAGCGGATTGATGCTGCCGGGTGTTATGCCCAGTATCGTACCGACGCTGTCCAGATCGACGTGTACCGTAAAGGTGAAGTCGTTGATATTGAAGAAATTATCCACGGTAACAGGCACCGAAATGGTCTGTTCCTGGCAACCGGAGCCGCCGCCGATCGTTAGTATCAGGGAAGGCCCGGAATCTACCACTGCCGTGTCCACCACGGTGCAACCGCCGATGGAATCCACCACCGTCACGGTATACACGCCGGCAGACAGCCCCGAGATACCGGGCGTCATGGCGCCGTTGCTCCAGGTATAGGAGAATTGGCCCGAGCCGCCAGTAGCGACCGCCAGCGCGGTGCCGTCGCCGGCGCCAAGGTATGATTCCGGTGTGCCGGTAACGGTCAGACTGAAGCCTGCACCGCCGGTTCCCGGCGTGACGTTTATCGTAACGGTACAGAAGTTGGCGTTTCCGGAGGCATCCACTACGGTCAGGGTCACCGGGTTGAGCCCCAGGTTGCTGCAATCGAATGTGCTGACCGAGAGGAACATCGTATCGATGCCGCAATTATCCGTACTGCCGAGGTCAATATCGTCGGGAGAGAGGGTCCCCGTTCCATTGGTACCCAGTGCAATGACTACATTGTTGTTACAAAGCACCGTCGGAATGCTGTTATCCCTGACGATCACGACAACAGAATCCATTCCGGTGTTGCCGCATGCATCGGTTGCCGTAAATACAACGGTGTATTCGCCAACGGCATAACTACCGCTGATGTCGAGGGTATCGTTGCCGTGCGGTGCATTATTGGTCACTGTGATGAAATCATTGGGCTGGCAATCACTCAGGTATTGCTCCGCATCAAAGGACACCGGCGCCAGGCAGTTCAGGTTTGGCGGAAAATCGGCCGTGAACAGCATCAGGGTGTCGGGCATGCCCGGGAATGCCGGCGCTACGGCATCCGTGATCACCAGTTGCTGGGTGTACACGCTCGTGTTGCCGCAGTCGTCCGCAGCGGTCCACGTGCGCCGGAGGGTATAACTGAACTCCGCACAGGCGCCCTGCGCGACGTCGATGGTATCGACCACCAGGCTTATCAGAACGTCGGCATCGCAATTGTCCGTCGCCAGCAAGACCGGAACAACAGGCAGGGTATCCGTACAGGTCAGGGTATCGTTTGTCGGGAATACGGTAAATACGGGTTTCACCGTATCCTGAATATTCAACACCTGCAGGCAGGTGCTCATGTTGCCGGACAGGTCGAGCGCTTTCCAGGTGCGGAACAGCACCGTGCAGATGTTGCCGGTACCCGCCGCCGTGGAGTCTGTGTAGGCCACCGAGCCGACCAGGCAATTATCCGTTGCTATGGCCGTACCCTGGGCAGCCGGCGACAGATCGTCGGTGCATTGCACCGTTTTTCCGGACGGACAGAAGGTGATGACCGGTATCGTGTTGTCCTGCACAATAATGAAGGTTTCGCAGGTGGATACATTGCCCGCTTCGTCCGTCACATACAATTGCACGGGATGTTGTGTTATACCGTCGGCATCCGGGCAGGTAAAGGTGATACTGTTTCCGATTGCCCCGAGAGGGTCGAGGCGCTGGATCATTAATTCCAGATCGCCCTGCGCGGTACAATTGTCGGTACTGCCGGCGTTGATGTTTGCCGGTGTGACGATGACGCTACCGGACGGTTGTAACGATATGCTTACACCGTTGATACAGGCCGCTATCGGGTCCGTCCCGTCTTCCACCACCAGTACAATTTCATGGGTTGAAACATGGCCGCTGCCATCCTGTGCGGTAAACACCAGCGAATAGGTGCCCACCTGTAATATTTCGCTGTAATTCGCGCCCTGCCCCGTGCGGTTATTCGTAATGGTCAGGCCCGTGGAATCGCAGTCGGTCACAAAAGGCAAAACATTGAACGCCACCGTATCCAGGCAGTTGAGGTTATTCAGATCGGTAACCACAACGAGGGTATCCGGCGTTGCGGCGGCGAATACCGGCGCCTGTGTATCCGCAATATTGATGATTTGCGTACCTGTAGTGGCGTTCCCGGAATCATCGGTAGCCGTCCAGGTGCGGCGAATTGTGTATTGATAAATGCTGGTAAACGAGATCGTGTCCTGTACAAACACGACGGTCACATCGTTGTCGCACTTGTCTATGGCCGACAGGTTGGCAGGAGGCGGAATAACGGCGCAGGCTTCCAGCGTAACATCAGCCGGCACAGGCGGTATAACCGGCGCAGTAACATCATTCACGGTCACCGGCGTCACGCACTGGGCAGTATTTCCGGAAACATCGGTTACCGTCAAGGTCACATTGACCGGCGCGCTCAGGTTGGTGCAGGTCAGGAGCGCCGGATCGAGATCAAGCGTCACCGGACCACACATATCGGGGTCGGAACTGCCGTTATCGATTTCCGCAAGGGAAGGAGAATACTCCCCGGCGGCATTCAGGTTCACTGCGAACGGCGGCATACAGATCGCAATCGGCGGATTGTTGTCCGGAATGATCTCTACGCTCTGCAACTGTGTGGTCGTATTGTTCTGCGGGTCGGTGTACGACCACGTGATGGCGTAATTACCCACAGGGATGACATACCGTGGCGGGCCACCCGGTACCAGGGGAGGCAATATTTCGATCACCGCGACCGAAGGCGTGCCGTAGATGGTATCCAGCACACTGCCGTTGCAATCAGAGGCAGAAGGCGCATCTATCGTATCAATGCCGCAAAAACTGGTGATGACCGGCAGTATCAGCAAATTCGGTACAGGCGCATCCCCGTCCGTCAGGGTTACCGTAAACGTGCAGGGCGCCGACGTCAGGTTGGCAGGGAAACTATCCATGGCGACCACCGTCACCACAAATGCCTGACCGGCTGCTACCGGGTTGACCACATCGGAAAGCATCGTGCCGGGCGCCGGTGTTTGTGTCAGCACCACATTGCTCTGACAGTTATCGGTTACCAGCACTCCGTTCAGATAATTCGGCACGACCACCGCATTTACACAACCCGCCGAAACCGACAGATCCTGGTTGCCGGGGCAGTTGATCGACGGCGCCTCCGTATCCAGCACCTCCACCGTAAAGGCACAGGTGGTGGTATTGTTGGCGGCGTCGGTAGCGAGGTATGTAATGGTCGTCTGGCCGATCGGGAAGAAGGTGGTCGGGTGTATGTTAAACAGGGGCGGGTTGGTATAAACAAATGGCAAAGAACCATTTATCGCGCTTTGCACCGACGGATTGTCGATGGTTTCCGTAACATTGTACACGGAGCAATCGAGGAAATTGTCGTCGTCGCGGAACGGGCGGTACCAGGTAAAACTGTTGCCGCAGTTGCCGGTAGCATTCAAAATGGTGAATGTGCTGTCGCAAACCTTCTGCAGGTTGCCGAAAATACTGCCGAACGGCTCGTTGACGACGGGCCCGTCCACATCGTCCACCATTACCGTAATAGTGGTCTGCGTGGCATTGCCGCAGGGGTCGCTGACCGTAAATGTCACGGTCGAGGTTCCGATGGGGAAATTCTGCGTTATACTCGAGCCCGGTGTGGCGGGTACAGACCCGGACGGGAACTGGATAGCATAGGTAATGTCGAAGAAGGACAGTCCGGAAGGCGTGCAACTGTCGGATACATTGCTGTCGAGCAGTTCCACCGTATAGGGCGCGACGCAGGGTGGCGCGTCGTTCTGGTTGTTCGCCTCCAGGTTCACCAGCGTTTGAATGCCGGACAAAACCGGCGCCTGGGTATCCACCACAGAGATGGTCTGGGTATGCAAGGCCACGTTGCCGGCGGCATCGGTTACCTTCCAGGTGCGGGTGACAATACTTGCATTGGCGCAGGCGCCGGGATTGGTTACATCTGCAAAAGCGATGGTTATTTCGGTATTGCAGCTGTCGTCGCAGGCATCTGTCACGTCGGCCAGGGTGATCTGACCCAGCGTGGTAAAGTCATCAGGGTCGTAGGTGCTGCACTCCACCGTAACATCCGGCGGCGCGTTCAGGATGGTTGGCGGGGTAACATCATTCACCGTAACCGTTTTGGTGCACACGGTGGTATTGCCAAATACGTCGCTCACCCGGAAGGTGACGGTATTAACCCCTGCATCGGCACAAGTCCATAGGTAGGCAGGCGCAAAACCGCTGCCGTCCACCTCCACATCAAAAGCGAGCGGGCAGGAAGGCATGGAATTAAGCGTGTTGTCTGTAATCGTGAAGTTCAGGGCATAGGTTGCGGCATCAAGCGTGCCGGTACAGGCAGCATCAAGTTCCACCACGGCGGGCGTAAATCCGGCACAGTCGGTGATCTCCGGGTCTTTTATGCCGGGGATATCGTCTGCAATCGTCAATATACAGGTGGCGGAATCCGGGTTGCCGCTCCCGTCCACAATGTACAGGGTATAGGCATTGGGGCCCATGCGGGTGCAGTCGTATATCGAATCCACCGTCACATAATCATAAAAACAGTTGTCGGTGCTGTTGTTGTCCAACTGCGCCGGCATCACCGTGACGACGCCATTCGCGTCAAGCGACGCCGTAAAATCCATACATTTGGCAACAGGCGGTTGAATGTCATTCACGACGACATTGAACGTGCAGGTGCCCTGGTTGCCCGCGGCATCCGTCGCGGTATAGGTCACCTGGGTGGTGCCGAACAGGAAAAAGGTGTTGGGCGAATGGGTCGAAGTGACCGTAAGATTGCCGGGGCAATTGTCCGTAAACGTCGGCGGTGTCCAGTTGACCAGAACGAAACAGCCCCCTGTATTGGCATTGACGGTTATATCGGCAGGGCAATCGAGCGCAACCGGCGGCACGAGGTCTTTTACGGTTATCTCGAAGGTGCAGTCCGAACTGTTGCCCGCCGCGTCTTTAAAAGTATAGGTCACAAAGGTAAGGCCCTGGGTAAATTCCTGCCCGCCGGGGATGGGATATGGCCCGGAACCCGTCGCACCGCTCGGGCCCGACAACGAATAGGTGATCATGATCACACCGCAGTTGTCGTTGTATTGTCCAGGGTCGGTCAGCGGATCGCCTGCAGCGATTTCCGTCAGTTCCAGTCCCATAATCTCCGAAGCGAGTATGCTACAACCCGCCACGTCGGTGCTGGTCTCAAAATCTGCCGGGCATATCGATACGGGCGGCAGATTGTCCACCACATCTACCGTTGCCGTACAGGAGTCCTTATTTCCGGCAAAATCGGTTACGATCAGCGTAACCATTTGATTTATATCAAGTTGAGTGCAATCAAACATGGATGGCGAAACCGTAATACTGTCGATTCCGCAATTGTCCGACGATCCGTTGTTCACAGCGCCGGACGTCAGCACCGCATTGCCCGTCGCGTCGAGCGGGAGCGTTACGATGCCGGGTACGCAGGCCGCCATGGGCGGCTCGTTTTCTTCCACCGTCACCGTAATCGTGATGCTGGCAGTATTTCCGGAAATATCCGACACCACGTAAACGAGCGTCGTCGTACCCACCGGGAAACTCGCCGAAACGGGCGTCACCCATTGCAGCGGATTGGTGTACACATATGGATACGGCGTCACACCGTTATCTACAAAAAAGTCGCCCGAGCCGGCAGAATACACCAAACCATCGGGCATAATGGGCTGCACCTCGACAAGGGTATCGATGCCGCAGCCGTCGGTAATGAGGTGCGTCAGTTCACTGGGCCGGTACCAGCTCACGAGTTGGGAACAGGAGCCCGGCGATACACCGACCACATAGGTATCGTTAAATGTCACCACACCCGGCGGCAAGACGACGATCATCGGCGGCACCGTATCGTACAGGGCGATGTCGACAAAGTTCTGCATCAGGACGGCTTTGTCACAACCGACACCGTTCGAAGCCAGCAGGGGCAGCGGCGAACCCGTAAGGTTCACCATCGCATTACCGCTGTTTACCAGTACCTTGAAAGTAAGGGTAAGCAGGATGGTACTGTCGGGCAGGTCTTCCCCGTCAAGAGCCGTGGGGTCGAGCCAGCTGTAGGTCAGTTCGCCCAGGCCGGCATTCGTATCGTCGATGGCGGGGTCGCCCCCTACCCCGCCGACCTGCAGGGCATCATTATCCACGTACATCAATTGGGTTTCGTCCCATTCCACACTGTACTGCAGCGACATCAGGTCGGCAAAGCCATCGGCAACGGCAATCGTCACAGCGATGGTATCGCCACAGCCGGCGCCCATGGGGCCTGTTGCCAGCAGCGTTATCGGCGGCGCATTGGTGAAGGAAATATCCGTGTTATTTTCGGTTGTTACGTCTACGGTACAAAACGAGTTGTTGAAGGCTTCCAGCGGCAGGGGTGTGCCGGTGATGTCCACCGTGGCATTACCCACGTCGGTGAGGGCCTGAAAAGACAAGGTCAGGAGCACCGTGCCATCCGGCAGGTCCTGGCCGTCGATCGTCAGCAGATCGAACCAGCTGTAGCTCAGCTCGCCGAGCAGGACATTCCCGTCGCCAATGAACGGGTCGCCGCCGCCGATCTGCAGGGCGCTGTTCGTCACGTATTTCAGTTTTGCCGGATCCCAGTTGACACTGTACTGCAAGGAGGACAGGTTTAGGAAGCCGCTTTCCACTGCAATGGTCACGTCGATGGTATCGCCGCAGGCTGCTGGAAAGGCGCCGTTCGACGACAATACCACATCCGGTTGGGGTAAAAGTTCAACGGTAGCATTCAGGTCAAGGGTAACGGCTTGGGTACAAAACGAGCTGTTCGAGGCCTCGATCATCAGCGGCGTATCTGTCAGGTCAACCGATACCGTGCCGCCATTGGCGAGCGCCTTGAATGTCAGCGTCAGCAACACCGTGCCGTCGGGCAGGTCTTCCCCGTCGAAGCCTCCGGGGTCGACCCAACTGCTGGTCAGTTCGCCAAGGAAAACATTCCCGTCGCCGATAAAAGGATCTGCACCGCCGATCTGCAGGGCGTCATACGACAACAGTTCGAGCAACAAGGCATCCCAGTTGACGCTGTACTGCAGGGAGCCCAGGTTGTTAAAGCCGCTCTCTGCCACGATGGTCACGACCACCGAGTCGCCGCAATAGACCGTTGCAGGGCCGTTTGTCGACAACACGAGGTCGGGGCCGGGAGCGAAATCAACGGCTGCGTCATTTTGCACCGTCACGGGGCCGCTGCAAAACGAGCCGTTGGCCGATTCCAGGGCCAGCGGCACACCTGTCAGATCAACGGAGGCACTGCCGGCATTGGTCAATGCCTTGAATTTCAGGGTCAGCAGCACGGTGCCGTCGGGCAGGTCTTCTCCATCAAAACCCATGGGATCGAACCAGCTGTACGTCAGTTCGCCCAGAAAGACATTGCCATCTCCAATAAAAGGGTTGCCGCCTGCGCCGCCGATCTCCAGGGCATCGTAGGATATGAACTCGAGTGAAAAAGCGTCCCAGGCCAGGCTGTATTGCACCGATGCCAGACCTGTAAATCCGCCCTGCACGCTTATTTCAACAGTCACCGTATCACCGCAGGCGGCTATCGAGGGACTGGCCGTCGACAGCAGCGACAAGGCCGGTTGCGGGTGGAGCGTCAGGGTAAAAGGAACCGGATCGCTTTCCTCGTTGAGCGCGTTGCGCACGCGTATGGTTGCGTTGTACACCGCGGGAGCAGCGCCTCCGGGCACGACAAGGGTAATGGGACTGAATAGCAACGCGCTGTATGGTACATCCACAAAACCTTCCGCCTCGGCAGCCGCATCAAAGTCGATGCTGTATTCATCGGGCACAGGGGCGCCGTCGAGTGCCGAATAAAACAAATAGGCTTCCACGGCGCCCTGACAGGCTTCCGGGTTGCCGTCGAGGGTAATGCCCACAGCAGCCGGGAGTGTCGGATTGGCATACATCGTGCCCGTACCGCACAACACCAGTAAAAAGTAAAAGAGCAGGTCGGTTAGAGCAGATCGGATTGGGGAAGAAATATGCCCCGGGGATGAGAAGCGGATATTTTCTTTCATAGAATAATAAACAAGGGAGTAAAAAAATCAGGGTAAAGCGATGAAATAATAGATGCCTTTACCGGGAGTTGTACAGGTGAACCTTGATTAAAGACAACTCCATTAATGCTTCATAAAACCAGATTTGCAAATAAACAGGCTTTTTGTAACAATCGAACTATGGATTAAGGTGAATCGCGCGTGCCGCCAGTCTCTGACTATCGTTACCTACATCCTAAAAATGGCATTGAGGCCACCGTAGCCATTTCACAATGACCACGATGACCTCAATGATTTTCCAGGCAAGTATTCTCTGCTCTATTTTCCTGTCATGACCATCTTCTTCGACGCTTTGCCGTAAGGCGTGATCAGTTCGTAATACATCAATCCTGTGGCGGTTTCGCCACTCAAGTCGACGTTCAGCATATGCGCGCCCGCCGTAAAGTATGCTTTTTCGGTATACAGCAGTCTTCCGTTGATATCCAGCACCCGCAGTTCAGCCTCGCAGGCCTCGGGCAGGATAAAGCCGATATTCGTGCGTTCTGCAAACGGGTTGGGCTGGTTCTGGAACAACTCGATACCTGAAGCGGTAACGGGATTACCGGTACCCGACACCAGCGATTTCGTGTACACCAGTTGAACATCTGCAAGGCGTAGTCCGGTGGTGAAGGCCTGTTCGGGTATCACGTCCGTTGCCAGATTCAATACGTCGCTCAGTTTCACGCCGTTGACCTTGGACTTAAAGACCATTCTGAATACGGCAGCGCCATTGTTCAGGTTGATACCCATTGCCGTCGACCACAACGCGCGGATTTCACCTTTCTTGATATCGAACAATCCAAAGTTGTCCGCTTCGGTCAACTGCAGATCAGAGCCCGGTATCTCGATATGGTCAAACTCCATCACCGAGGGATCGAAGCGCAGTGCAAACTGGAAGCCTGCGATATCTGTGAAATTGGACACATCGAATTGTACCGATTCCGTTTCACCCGCATTCAGTTCCCGATCGGTTACCGTAAAGATCACCGGTTCAGGGTTCTTGCCATCGCCGGGTTTGTTGTCCGGATTGGCCGTTCCCAGTCCCGGAATGCCGTTCTGGATCACGTCGCCCACCTTGATGCCGTAGAAATCCTGGCCGAGCACGTCGCTACCCGATACCGTTACCGAGCGTGTTTCGGGGAATACCGGCAGCACAAAGTTGTTGGCCGGCGGCGGGAAGGCATAACTTGTCGGAACGAAGCGCCACGACTTGGTCGCCTTCAGGATATTGAGGGCCGAAGGATTGCCAAGTATCGCCTGCTGTATGATCGATGCGTCGACCGTCGAAATGGAGTAACTCTTGTTCACGTCGGCAGCAATCCGGCGGTACGGATACGGGATCAGGGCAAAGCCGGTCAGGTGCTGCTGGATCGCAATGGCGTCTGTCAGAGCCAGGCCGTTGAGCGGGTTGATCGTTTTTTCCGGACGAACCGTGAATACGCCGTTGTTCGGCGCCGCAAGGGAATAATCACCGGTAGCAGGTGTCGAGTTAAACGTGCTCACAGGCGGCAGGGCAATGTTGTTGAAGAGATAAACCTTCGCCATACCCACACCCGTGATGGTGTCGCCCACCCAGATCAGTCGTCCGGCAACCACGTTGCACTTGATAACCGTCACGATCGTCTGGCATGTTGCTGCATTTCCGTTTACGTCGGTAAAGGTCCACTCGATGGTCGTACTGCCTTCGTTGAACAAGGCATTGGCCAGCGTGTTGCCCGTATTGGGCGTAACGCCTGCACCACCGACTACCGAATAGGTCGAAGAAGCAATCCCACAATTGTCTGATATATCAATCGGGTTGAACTCCGTGCCCATCACGCGGTAGGTACAAACACCCGGGTCGTGGTTCCGGATCACCGATTCCACGCAAGTGAAGGTCGGCGGTTCAACGTCGGTGACCGTTACCGTAAACTGGCAACTGTTCACCAGATTAGAGCCGTCGGCGACCTCGAAGACACAGGTTGTAGTGCCTACCGGGAAGGTTGCGCCGGATGCCAGACCACCTGTTTGGGTGACCGTTACGCCACCGCAGTTGTCGGAAGCCGTTACGGTGTAATCGACATCAGCGCCGCAAACACCGGGATCGTTGTCGACCGCAATATTTTCCGGACAGGTGATGCTCGGCTGGGTAACATCCCTGAACAATACCTCAAAGCTGCAATCGCCCGAGTTCGAGCAACCGTCGGTGGCCGTGATCGTCACCGTAACAGTCTGTACACCAGTGTACGAGCCACCCGGCGCAGGGTCCTGCGTCACGGATACCACGCCGCAGGCATCTGAAACCGTAGCCAGAGCGGTATAATCGCCCAGGGTACCCATGCAGTTCCCGTCAAGCGGAACCGTCTGCATTTCCGGACAAATGATCTCAGGCGCCGTAAGGTCTTCGGTAATCTCAAAAGTGGCCATACATTCAGACGGGACTTCGCACTCACTCGTCGCGGTGAACGTCACCGTCACCAGACCGCCGCAAGGCAGCAAGCCCTCCGGTGCATCATTGCTCAGGCTTGTATTGCATCCGCCGCTCACCATAGCCGTCGCCAGCCAGTCGGCATACGCCATGTCGATAGCAGCCTGGCTTTGGCATGGCGGGATGACCGCGTTTTCGGGGCAAGAAAGGACGACGGGGGCGGCTGATTCTACCGTGAACTTCGCACTGCACGTCACATCAGGCTCGCAGTCGCTTACTACCGTCCACGTCACCGTGGCCGTGCCGCCTGTGCACGCATTCGGCGCCGTCGTAGCGTCGCTGCTCAGCACTGCATTGCAACCGCCGCTCGAACTTACGCCCGACAACCACGCGGCAAACGCCGCATCTATCGAGGTCTGGGTATTGCACGATGTCACCGTCGTGTCCGACTGGCAGTTCAGCACCACTACAGGCGCTGCCTCTACCGTGAACTTCGCACTGCACGTCACATCAGGCTCGCAGTCGCTTACTACCG
>CALMBD010000055.1 GCA_937861115.1 uncultured Bacteroidota bacterium
AAAAATAAAAAAACTACAGACCTGTAAGCCGGATTCTGTCCACCCGGCTCGCGCCGGGGGCTCTGTCATTTGTCTGATCCCGCCGGTCGCCCGACGGAATTTGCGCTGCCTACCCCCCTTGCCACCCCGAAGGATGATGCGCGAGCAACGCATATAACAAGGTGTGCGTGGCATTTCAACCCGCAAGGTTTATCCCTGCCGCCGGTTGCCCGGCTGCAGCGTGCGCTCTTACCGCACGTTTTCACCCTTACCCCGGGCTTTGGGCCCGTGGCGGTAATTTTCTGTGACACTCTCTATATCCCCGGACTGCTCCGGAAATTCCACCCGTTAGGTGGTGCGGCGCTCTGTGTTGTCCGGACTTTCCTCCCCGAAAGGCGACAGAGCGGTCTGTAGTTCTTTTTCCATCTTCGCAATTTTACACCCCCAACAAGTATTGGCGTAAACTTTGTTTAGATACTTTTGCCGCGCAAAAGGCGCATTTAATCGTTTCCATCGGCAGGCTTTTGGCTAGATTGCCGTCGAAAACCGGTTTCTCCCGATAAAAAATCATTTATGTTCAAACGCCTGCTCCTTTACCTGCTAACAATGGCCGTGCTTCTGGCAGTGGCCGTAAGTGCCGGTCAATGGGACAAAGATACGGCGCTGCTGCAAGAGCACGCCAACCAAATATCCGCCTACCTCGATGCGCAGGAGTCGGACGCCCTTGTATGGATAAGGAACAACCAGGCGTTGCTCGGAACCTCCTTTAATGTTCGCCCGGACCAAAAATGGTCGGAAGCACTTGAAAGTCAATCTCTTAAAGACTATACGATTCTGGGGCTGGGCGGCGATTCCGTATTCCTGTGGACCAACAATAAAATATTGCCGACGGCAGCGCAGCTCCGCGAGATTGCCGGAGGTAACCAACGCCTCGTCCAATTGCCCGCCGGCTTTTTTGCCGTCCGCCGGGAGTCTGCCGGCGCCCGTACGCTGCTTCTGCTCACTCCGGTTCGGTATTCAATCGTTTCCGCCGGCGCGGGGCAGCCGCCTTTTCCCGCGGGGAAAAATATCGGCCCCCATATTCAAATCAGCAAAACGCCGGGCGATTACCCTGTCCGCGTTGCAGGCAAGGATGTATGCTGGCTGCAAACCGATGGCCCGGTTCACGCAGGCTGGTTGCAGTGGATGAAACTGATCTTTTACGGGTTGTTTTTTGTGGTGTTGCTGGCGCTGGTCAACCAGTTTGCCGTCTGGCTGTCCGAACGCTTCGCACCGCTTGCCGGCGCTGCCCTGCTTCTGGCTGTTACAGGATGCTTTTTTTGGTTCAACACCCGATTCAACTTTACCGGAAACCAGTTCGGCGACCTGCCCTTTTTCGCTCAAAAATTTGATTCGCCATCGCTGATCGGCAAGTCGCTGGGCGACTGGCTCGTCAACATCAGCCTTTTGGTATGGCTGATGGTGTTTTTTCACCGCCGCTTCCGATCCGGCTCGCTCACACATGCGCCGCTCGTGCTGCGCACTGCCTTGGGCGTCATTTTTTACCTCTCCACCATGCTCTCCATCCTGGTGGGGGTGGAGGTGCTGCGGCGACTGGTTTTTCACTCCGGCATCAGTTTCGACTTCGAAAATGTGCTGAATTCGGACCAGTCCAGCCTGCTCGCCATAGGCGGCATCATCATGCTGATGGTGGGCCTGTTCCTGTTCAGCCACCGGATGATGCTCACCCTGCGCAAGGCCGGACTCACCATCCCCCAGCGGGCGGTATCGCTGGCGGGGGCGGCGGTACTGATGGCCATCATCTGTTTGGCAAATGGCGACAGTCTTCGCATCGAGCCGCTGTATATTCTAGGCCTGTCGGTGTTGTATGCCGTGGTGTTTGACGCATTTGTGTATTGGGGCAACGCGGGATTCGGCTGGATCGTAAGTTGGCTGCTCCTTTTTTCGCTTTTTGCCTCTATTCTTTTATACCGATACAATAACCTGAAAGACAGTGAAATACGCCTGGCATATGCCCGGGCGCTGGCCCTTGACCGCGACACCGAGTCTGCAGAAAAGATGCTGCCCCTGCTGCTGGACCAACTCCGGCGCGATTCGCAGCAACTGAACATCCTGCTGAAGCCCTGGCCGTTCAAACCCGAGGCCGACGACCTGCGTGCGTATTTCAACCGCCGTATCTTTCAGCAGAATTACCTGTTTCAACACTACCAGGCCGACGTGTTTGCCTTCGACAAAGGCAATGAATCGCTTTTGCTGCAGCAGTCGCAGGGCTACCAATACGTTGTGGAGGAAAACTGGCAAAAAGGGGAAGCCCTGCCGGGCGCTCCGGGCATCCGGTTCCGAACAGATGCCGACGGCCGCTTCCGCTATATGATGGAATTGCCGGCCCTGCGCATGAACGACCCGGGACAGCCGGCGAAGGTGTATTGTTTCCTCGATCACGACTATCCTGCGCCGACACGCGTGTACGCGCAACTCTTTTACAACACGCCGTATAAAAACCTGGAGCGGCTGTCGAATTACGATTTTACCGTCCAGAAACACGGGAAAATCGTGGTAGAACAAGGGCAGGGCAATACCATCGCACTAAACAGTTCTCTTGAAGACGGACATGGACGCGATGTGGAAACCGAAATGCCGAGCCGCCTCGACGCTGTTTTCAAAAGCGCCGACGGACAAACGATCGCTGCCGTGGGGCGGCCACAGGGGGGCTGGTACAAACAACTGTACCTGTTTTCCATGTTATTTACCCTGGCCTCGCTGTTCATTTTCGCGCTCGCGCTGCTCAATTCCTGGGTACATTTCCTGCCGGAGAAGTTCCAGTTCCGCGTCAGCACCAGGGGCTCACTCGGCAAACGGATACAGTACTGGACCGCCACGCTTATCGGGGTTGCCTTTTTTGTGATCGGTCTGATGACGTACCGGCATTTTAACCTTGCATCTGCAGAGGCCGAGCGCGCCAGCCTGAATTACCGCGCCAATGCCATGCTGATCAGCCTCAAGACCCAACTGGCCGGCTCCTCCGTCTCCAAAGACAGCCTGAGCCGTGCGCTGCCCAGGTCGTTGTCCAATATTTCAGGCAGCCTGTCCATGGACGCCAATCTGTACACGCCTTCGGGCGACCTGGCTTACACCACGCAGAGCGACCTCCGTCAGTTAGGCATACTGCCGGGCAAGATGAATCCGCTTGCCTTGTATTTGCTGAAAAACAACCGTATTCCTGAACTGGTGGAGCCGGAAAAAGTGGCGGGTTTCAATTATTTTACCAAATACCTGCCCCTGCGCTCCGGAGAAAACGAAATACTCGGGTTTCTCGGGGTGCCCTACCAACTCAGCGACAGAAAGATCGGCGCCGAGGTATCCGACTTTATCGGCATGCTGGCCAGTTTGTATGTGTTCCTGTTGCTGATCACCCTGGTGGTCACCCTGCTGCTGGCGCGCTCGATCATACGCCCGTTGAGCCTTATTTCGGAAAAAATACGCCTGCTGAAACTGGAGGACAAAAATCAGCCGCTCGAATACGCAGGCGAGGCCGGCGACGAACTCAGCGGACTGATCGGGGAGTACAACCGGATGGTGGACAAACTGGAGGACTCAAAAGTGCAACTTGTACGGCTGGAACGCGAGGGCGCCTGGCGCGAAATGGCGCGGCAGGTGGCGCACGACATCAAGAACCCGCTGACGACGATGAAACTTTCCATGCAGCAACTGGAACGGGTGTCGAACAACCCCGAGCAGGCTGCGGCATACCTGCGTAAGGCCATTACGCGCCTGATCGAACAGATCGACTCGCTCGCGCAGATCGCATCGGAGTTTTCCATGTTTGCCAACCTGGATATCCGCCAGAAATCGGACATGGTGGTCAACGAGGTGGTGGAGAGTGTGTACGACCTGTTCAGCGAACAGAAAAACGTCGCGCTCGACCTCAAGATACCGGAGGAGCGCTTCCATATTCTCGGCGACAAGAATCACCTGATCCGGGTATTCAATAACCTGGTAATCAACGCAATACAAGCCATTCCGTCGGACCGGGAGGGCAAGATCCACGTGTCGCTGGTCCGACAGAACAACCTGGCGGTCATCAAGATCAGCGACAATGGCGGCGGCATACCGCCTGAAATAGTAGAGCGCGTATTCGAGCCGAATTTTACCACCAAAACTTCCGGCAGCGGACTCGGGCTTGCCATCTGCAAAAAGATCATCGAGGCCCACGACGGCAATATCCGCTTTGAAACGCGGGAGAACGAGGGGACGGATTTCTTTGTGGAAATGCCGATTACGGCGGTAGGGTAAGACAGGTTGTTACAGAATCTGTTTTACGGGGGATTCGTTAGCATATCCAGACTGGTTGAATCAAAAGTCTGAATGGAACCATATCAATCCCTCAGGCGGCGCGGCTGCTGGATGCCTCGCGCCTGCGTTTTTTCTCCGCATAGGCCGCTGCTGCCTCACGCACCCACGCGCCTTCCTCGTGCGCTTTCACGCGGTCGCGCAGGCGCTGTTTGTTGCAGGGGCCGTTGCCTTTTACTACATTCCAGAATTCATCCCAGTCGATGGGGCCGGAGTCGTAATGCCCGCGTTCCTCGTTCCATTTCAGGTCGGGGTCAGGCACCTCGAGTCCGAGTACCTTGATCTGTTCGGCGATCATGTCGACAAAACGCTGGCGCAATTCGTCGTTGCTGAAGCGTTTGATCTTCCAGTCCATGCTTTGTGCGCTGTGGGTGGAGTCATTGTCGGACGGGCCGAACATCATGACAGCCGGCCAGTACCATCGGTTGATGGCATCCTGGGCCATGGCCTTCTGCTCGGGCGAACCCTTGGCCAGGGTAAGCAGTATCTCGAAACCCTGACGCTGGTGAAAGCTCTCTTCCTTGCATATCCGCACCATGGCGCGGGCGTAGGGGCCGTAGGAGCAGCGGCACAGCGGAATCTGGTTGAGGATGGCCGCGCCGTCGACCAGCCAGCCTATGGCGCCGATATCGGCCCAGGATATGGTGGGGTAGTTGAAAATAGAGGAATATTTGGCCTTCCCGCCGTGCAGTTCGTCGATCATTTGATCGCGTCCTACACCGAGTGTCTCCGCGGCGGAATACAGGTAAAGCCCGTGTCCGGCTTCATCCTGGACTTTTGCCAGGAGGATGGCCTTGCGTTTGAGCGATGGCGCGCGGGTGATCCAGGTGCCTTCGGGCAGCATGCCCACGATTTCGGAGTGTGCGTGCTGGCTGATCTGGCGAACCAGCGTTTTGCGGTAGGCGTCGGGCATCCAGTCTTTGGGCTCGATGCGGATATCTTCGTCAATTTTGGCCTGAAACAGGTCTTCCAGCGCGTGTTTACGGACTTCCATAGATTTGATCTTTATTGAACTCGGGCAAGGTCCGGCAAAGATAATAACGTTGTCCTTTCCCCGTTCATCCTGAACAGCAAAACGTCGTCCGGGGGGCTTGGTTTCGGTTTTTGAACAAAATTTTTCCCCTGACGCCACAAAATGCCCGGTTCCGACGTTTTGCAGTTCATTAAAAAGCTCTTGTTTCTGTTTTCACAGAATTCCGTATCTTTGCGCGCTATGAGAAAAACCCTCTGCTGGCTGGCATTTCCCAGCCTTCTTTTTTTAGCCGGCGCCTGCAAAAGCAATTTTGAGCAGGTGCGCACCAGCGGCAACCCCGACATTATCCTGAAAAAGGCATTTGAGTATTATGAAAAGGAGGAATACCTCCGCGCTCAAACGCTTTTCGAATTGGTATTGACCAATATTACGGGTCGGCCGGAAGCGGAGAAAGCCAACTACTACTATTCCTACACGCACTACCACCTGAAGCAGTACCTGTTGGCAGCCTACTATTTCAAGAATTTCGCCAATACCTTCCTCAACTCGCAATACCGGGAAGAAGCGGCCTACATGTCGGCATATTCCAATTACCAGTTATCGCCGGTATACCGCCTCGACCAGACGAATACCCAAAAGGCCATCGAGGAGTTTCAGTTGTTTGTCAACCTTTTCCCGAAAAGTGAGCGCGTGGAGGGGTGCAACAAACTCATCGATGAAATGCGCCGCAAACTGGAGCAGAAAGCGTTTGCCGAAGGCGAACTCTATTACGACCTGCGCCAATACCAGTCTGCCGTCATTTCTTTCGACAACCTGCTGCGCGATTACCCGGAAAGCCCTGATGTAGAGCGTGTGCGTTTCCTGATCGCCAAGGCATACTTTCTGCTCAGCGAAAACAGTATTGTAGAGAAGAAAACAGACCGCTATTCTGAAACGATCGTCCGTTGTGATGATTTCCTGGAAAAATATTCCAGCGGCAAATACGCCAAGGAAATACGCGATATCCGTAAAAAAGCCGAACAGGCGCGCAAAGAAGTGCGCAAGCGAATTAAAAATACTTAACGGTAGACGGTGGACGGTGGACGGTAGACGGTGGACGGTAGACGGTATAAAAGGTGCCTGAAAAATCAATAATTGCACAATATGTTAAGGTAATTGATTTTTTTTTGATTTAACCGTCCACCGTCCACCGTCCACCGTCCACCGTCCACCGTCCACCGTCCACCGT
>CALMBD010000056.1 GCA_937861115.1 uncultured Bacteroidota bacterium
CGGCGCTTTTTGGGCTGCACATGGCAAGCGTGGTCGTGCGGGAAGCGGTGAGGGGTAAGTGATAATGACGAAAAAACGAATCAGACCCTCGTGAATCGGGATTTTGGCTACTTTTGCGCAGGTACGGTTTCATTACCATTTTCAACATATTTTACAACTTCAACCAATTCAACTCTGATTAATGAGCGCAATCCGTGAAATAATAGCAAGAGAAATACTCGACAGTCGTGGCAACCCCACCATCGAGGCTGAAGTATGGACCGAAACGGGCTTTGCCGGTCGTGCCGCTGTACCCAGTGGCGCCAGCACAGGTATTCATGAAGCCGCGGAACTCCGCGACGACGACGCCGGCCGCTACCTCGGAAAGGGCGTAAAAGAGGCCGTCAAAAACGTGGAAAAGATCATCCGCCCGGAACTGGTCGGTCTCGAAGTCACCGACCAGATCCGTATCGACCGGCTGATGATTGAACGCGACGGAACACGCAATAAATCCAAAATCGGCGCCAATGCCATTCTCGCCGTCAGCCTTGCTGTAGCACATGCCGCCGCTGAAGAACTTGGCCAGCCGCTGTATCGGTACCTCGGCGGCGTCAACGCGCACGTACTGCCGGTACCCATGATGAATATCCTGAACGGCGGTGCTCACGCCGACAATGGCATTGATTTTCAGGAATTTATGATTATGCCCATCGGTGCAGATTCCTTTAAGGAAGGTCTGCGCATGGGTGTGGAAATTTTCCACCACCTGAAAAAGGTGCTGAAAAGCAAAGGTTACGCCACCAACGTCGGCGATGAAGGCGGGTTTGCTCCGGGTATCAAAAACAATGAAGAGGCTATTCAGATGGTGATGACCGCCATCGAGGCCGCAGGCTACCGGCCGCTCGACGACATTGTTATTGCACTCGATGCAGCATCGTCTGAATTCTTCGATCAGGAAAAAGGCGAATACGTGTTCAAGAAATCTACCGGCGACCGCCTGTCGAAAAAAGATATGGTGGCTTTCTGGAAAGACTGGTGCAACCGCTACCCGATTTACAGCATTGAAGACGGCTGTGCGGAAGATGACTGGGAAGGCTGGAAACTCATGACCGAAACACTCGGCCACCGCATACAGCTCGTCGGCGACGACCTGTTCGTGACCAATGTGGAGCGCCTGCAAAAAGGCATCGACGAGAAAATTGCCAATTCGATACTCATCAAGGTCAACCAGATCGGCTCCCTGACAGAAACCATCGAATCGGTCAACCTGGCCACGCGCCACGCCTACACCTCGGTGATCAGCCACCGTTCGGGCGAAACGGAAGATACCACAATTGCCGATCTCTCGGTAGCGCTCAACACCGGCCAGATCAAAACCGGCTCGGCCAGCCGCTCCGACCGGGTTGCCAAGTACAACCAGTTGCTGCGTATCGAGGAAGAACTCGGCGATGCAGCCACGTATCTGGGGCGGTCGCTGTTCGGCCTGTAAACAGTACAAGACAGCAGCCGGGAACCTGAATTAGCCGCATTTCAGATGACAGGTTTCTGTTTTTTTGGACAGGATTTACAGGATTTACAGGTTTGTTAGACAGGATTTACAGGGTTTACAGGATAATCAGGGCGGATTTGCTGCCGAAAGCACTGTAACTCTTGTAAATCCTGTCTGATATTCAAGCCTGTCAAAATCACACTTACGTGACGCCCCGGAGACAGATCAACCCGCCATGTTACCGGCAATACAAACCGGCCTTTCGGAACACCTCCCGCTATGATTCGAACCGCTCTTCTTCTGGTAGCCACCTTAATCGCATTGCCCATTATCGCGATATATTACGACAAACCGCTTGATCCCGGGCAATGGGCTACCGTTAAAACACTTTTTGGAATGATGACCGCCGTGGCGGTATTGTGCTTTCTGGTCAGCGAAGTGACCCGGAATTACAGCCAGGTCGACAAACTCTGGAGCCTGTTGCCGATCGGTTATGTCTGGTACGTTTCCTGGCGCGCAGGATTAGAGCCCCGCACGTTGCTGATGGCCGTTTTGGTTACCGTTTGGGGACTGCGTCTGTCGTACAATTTTGCGCGGCGCGGGGGCTACCAATGGCCGCCCTGGCGCGGTGAGGAGGATTACCGCTGGGCCATCCTGCGCCAAAACCCCATGCTCGCCGGGCGTTTTTCCTGGATGGCGTTCAACCTCTTTTTCATTTCCCTTTATCAAAACACCCTCATTTTGCTGTTTACGCTTCCCGTCGTGGTTGCATGGCAAGGACAAAACACACCGCTGAATGTGCTGGATTTGATCGCAGCAGCACTTTTTGTTGCATTTGTAGTGCTGGAAACTATCGCAGATCAGCAACAGTGGGATTTTCAGCGGGAAAAATACCGTTTGAAAAAGAAAGGGGCGGCGTTGGAGGGCGACTATGCGCGCGGGTTTCTCGCCTCGAAACTTTGGGGACTGGTGCGCCATCCGAACTACACGGCTGAACAGGCGATCTGGCTCTGTTTTTACCTGTTCAGCATAGCGGCCACGGGCCGCTGGGTCAACTGGTCGCTTGCCGGAGCGTTGCTGTTGTTGCTGCTTTTTATCGGAAGTTCCGATTTCAGCGAAGAAATATCCTCGGAGAAATACCCCGGGTACAAAGATTACCAGCAGCGGGTACCCCGTTTTTTGCCGCGTCTGTTTGCCCTCTTAAATAAAGTTTAAAATCACCCGCAGGACAAGTGTGACGGCCCAACCTCTCGTTACACATGAAAACATATTCAAATGAATTACTCCGACTTCAGGCTCCAAAAACCCGTCTACTGGATATTTGCCCTTTTTATTGCAACGCTCATCTTTCAATGCAAATCGACCGAGAAAACCTCTACCAAAAGACCGCCGGCCAACACCACCGGCACGAGGGAATCTGCTTTCCGCCGCAATATTGTTTCATATGCTGCCCAATACAAAGGGTCTAAATACACACCTGCCGGGAAAAAGCCGGAAACAGGGTTCGATTGCTCGGGATTCACCAGTTTTGTCATGGATCACTTTAAAATAAACCTGTCGCCTGCCTCGCGGGAGCAGGCAAAACAGGGTCGGATTATCCGTATCACCGACGCAAAACCCGGTGACCTGATTTTTTACCGCCGGAGCCCAAACGAGCCGATTTTTCACGTGTCGCTGGTAAAATCCAACAACGGAAAAAACCTTTACGTCATTCACAGCACCACGTCGAGGGGTGTCATCGAGGAAGATGTGCTGAACAGCACCTACTGGAAGCCTTATATAGATTCCGTGCGCGATGTGGTATCGGAAAAATTTTAGGATAGCCGCCTCATGGATTTTGCTCCTCATGGCTCTCCCGGCGTGCCGCCAGGAAGCGCCCAGAATAGTAACCCCTGCATTTTACTACTGGAAAACCACCCTCTCCGTCTCCGCCGACGAGCGCAGTTACCTCGACCGGTTAAACTGTAAAAAACTGTACGTCAAATGGCTGGACATCGGACGCAGCGATGTTACCGGCGCCATCACACCCTATGCCCTGCTCGAAATCACGGATACCAGCGCCCTGAGCGGACTGGCGATCGTACCGACGGTGTTCATCACCAACGCCGTGTTCAAGGGGATTTCCGGACAGGAAACGGAGCGAATGGCCGATAACCTGAAGGGCTCTCTCGACGCATTTGTCCGGGCGACCGGCAGGGCAAATTTTCCGGAAGAAATACAATTCGACTGCGACTGGACAGTGTCTACCAGGGAGGCGTATTTTCTGTTTTTGCAAAAAATAAAAAAGCGCTTGCCGCCGGATACCCGGATCAGTGCGACGATCCGGTTGCACCAGTACAAGTTTCCCGACCAAACCGGCGTACCGCCGGCAGACCGGGGGATGCTGATGTTTTACAATACCGGCGATGTGGATGACCCGGCGGCCCGTAATTCCATTTTTCGTCCGGAAGACGCCGGAAAGTACGTAGCAGGAGCACCGAAAACCTACCCTATACCGCTAGACCTGGCCCTGCCTGTTTTTTCATGGCTGCTGGTGTACCGCGAGGATGCGCTGTGGAAGATCATCCCTGATGTGCCCGATGCGGCGCTGGCAGATACCCTGCGCTTTATGCCCCTTCAGAATGGCCCGGGACAATCTCCTGTCGAAGTATACGTGCAAAGCGGCACATTCATGTCTGGGCATTATCTTCGCCCCGGTGACCTGCTGCGACAGGAAACGATCACGCCGGCGTTATTGCTGCAGGCAACGGAACTGGCTTCACAAACAAATCTGGCTGACGAAACAACGGTGGCTTTTTTCCATCTCGATGAAGCGGCATTGCAGCGTTACCCCGTACAACTGCTCGACACTGTATGCCAAATGATATGTCTACCCGAAAAGAAGAAACACTAAGGCCTTCCGGCAGGCCGGTATTGCGCATGCGGGATGTCCCGGTGCTCTTGCTCTGTGTGTTTTGCACTTCCGCGTTTTTTAGTGGCGACACACCCGTTCAGGACAGTCGGATACCGCAGGGCAGTTGCACACCAGGTACCGAACCTTTTTTCGGCTATTCCTTTCTGAACCCGGAGATCATCAATAAAAACGCCGCATACGCGCCGTTTTTTCTCAAATGGGACGACTATTACCAGCAGTATTATTTCAACCGGGATATTCAAAAGGAAGAGAATATCGAGGAATGGATCGGGCGCTTCTGCGTCCAGCCCGGCCCGGCGCCCTTCTACACGGCCTTCGGCGTCGGCGCCGCCGACCGATGCGTCACCAGCGACGTGTCCTGGAACGCCCTGGGCGCCGCCGGCGAGTGCGGCGCCAGTCGGCGCTTCACC
>CALMBD010000057.1 GCA_937861115.1 uncultured Bacteroidota bacterium
CACCGCAATACGGCATACCTGCTGACGGCATTAGTGTTGTATTTTGTGTGGAAGCACCGGCAGACTTCGCTACCAGCAATAAAAAAAGGCAATACGGCACTTCTTGTCGTTCTGTCCCTGCAAGTACTGCTCGGTATCCTTACCCTCATTAATTGTATATCCAAAGTTCCGGTCGGCCTGGGGGTAATGCACCAGGGCGGAGCGGTTATTTTGTTTTCCGTATTATTGTTTGTGGCGTACCAATTCTCCCGGACTGAGCGTTCAACGATAACCGTCAAATAAATTTTGCTGAAAACATATTCTTATTATCACCCGAAGCGAGTAGGTTTACCGCATGGCATTAAACGTTATTGTTTGACGGTTTTTTCTATTTTTGCTCATCTTTACCTGAATTACGGCGCATGGACATACCGATAAAAGAAGAAAAGAACTTTCGTTTTATAGAGACAGGCGAAGGCAGCAGTGGGGAGACCCTCATGTTGCTGCATGGGCTTTTTGGTGCATTGAGCAACTTTGAGGGTATTATTAAACGCTTTTCGGGTAAATACAACGTGGTGGTGCCCATATTGCCCATATACGAAATGCCGATCTTTGAAGTATCGGTGATGGGCCTTGTCGATTTCGTCACGCGTTTTGTCAACTTCAAGGGTTTCGATCGGGTACACTTGCTGGGCAATTCCCTCGGAGGCCATATCGCCTTGCTTTACGTGCTTGCGCATCCCGAACATATTGCTTCCGTGACCTTGACCGGTAGTTCCGGTTTGTTTGAGAGTGCTTTCGGTACGGCTTTTCCCAAACGCGGCGATTACGATTATATCAAAAAGAAAACTGCGGATACCTTCTACAACCCCGAGGTTGCGACAAAAGAACTGGTTGACGAAGTATTTGGCATTGTCAACGATCGCAACAAAGCCATTCGGGTCGTTGCAACGGCAAAATCGGCCGTACGCCACAACCTGGGCGATAAACTGCACAAAATAAAGACCCCTACCCTCCTGATCTGGGGCAAGCAGGACAATGTAACACCTCCATTCGTTGGAGAAAAATTTAACGAACTCATCGAGCACTCACGCCTCCATTTCCTTGATCAGTGCGGCCACGCACCCATGATGGAAAAACCGGAAGAGTTCAATACGATATTGGAAAACTTTCTGAATGAAGTTATTGCAGAGAATGTCGAGGCCTGAATACGGTCCTGCAATTTTTCATACCCTTTATTTCCCATACCAGGGGCATATGACCGGGGATAACTCCGGAAGATGTACTTTTGTGCCCGCTAATTCAATTAACTACTTTCCAAAAATGAAAAAAACTGTTTCGATTTTTATGGCTTTGGGTCTTGTGACGGCCCTGCATGCCCAGACCCCGCTTAGCTCGGGCCAGGACAGCGCCAGTTATGCTTTCGGCTTGCTGATCGGTGAAAACCTTATGCGGCAAATGCCTCCCGGTCTTAATCCGGATGTTATCATGAGCGGTATGACGGCTGTACTAAAAGATGCTCCACGGGCTTTCGACCAGCAAACGGCCAGCAAGATTTTTACGGCCTTTTCCCAGAAAGCACAGGAACAGCAAGAGGTGGAGAACCGCAAAGCGGGTGAAGCCAACAGGGCTGCCGGCGTCAAGTTTCTGGAGGAAAACAAAAAACGCAAAGAGGTCACCACTACATCAAGCGGACTCCAGTACGAGGTAATGAAACGCGGAACCGGAACCGAATCGCCCAAAGCCACCGATAAAGTAAAGGTACACTATCATGGCACCACGACCGACGGCGGCGTTTTCGACAGCAGCGTGGAACGCGGGGAACCGATTACCTTCGGACTCAACCAGGTTATTTCCGGCTGGACGGAAGGCTTGCAGCTGATGCATGTCGGAGATAAATTCAAGTTCTTTATTCCGGCCGATCTGGCTTATGGCGATCGCAGCCCGAGCCCCAAAATACCTCCGGGCTCGGTGTTGGTCTTCGAAGTAGAACTGTTCGAGATCAATCCGAAATAAGTATCGGTCCTATTTGCCTTTTTGAAACAGTGCAAGGGCTTCCTTTAACTCGTTTAAAAACCGGGCGGCGTCCAAATTGAAGTCGCTCAGATGGAGCAGGTGCATTCGGTGGTCAAAAACGGCAAAACACGGCTGATTGGTTCTATTGGTCAATACGATCTGCAGATGCTGATTGTATTGACCAATTGTTTTTACGGCCGTTTCCGGGAATCGCTTCCGGATTGTTTCCATGCGTGAAGGGGCCGGTTCCGTCCTGTCGTCGACATACAAATTGATCAGGTTGAAACTGTCCCTGATCAGGGAAAAAACACTGGCCTGGCTGAGGACGGATGATTCCATTTTTCGACAATTTACCGCTCCGAAGCCATTGAAATACAAGAGAATAGGTTTGGTAGTATCGCTTTCAGCCAACGCCTGATCAAAATCCATTGACGCCGGTAAATCACCTGCCGACAAGGTACGCTCCGTGTTTTCCGGCGCCAGTTTGCTGAACAGAAACGTCTCCTGCTCGTAAGCGTTGAATTCCTCAAACAGCCTCCCGTAGGTCAGTGCCGTTGACTCGCCGTCTTCTTCCAGTTTTTCCGACAAAAAGGTTTCCATGCGGTCAAGCAGATCATTGTCGTTTAGTGCGCCGGCAATTTCACTTTTGATATCGGGCCAGTTTTCTGCACTAACAGGTTGGTCAAGAATACGGGTGGCCAGTGCATTCAGTTTTTCATACCTCAGTCGGGACTCCCGATAGGTTTCAGTTTGCTTAAGAGCCATTATCTCGTTGTACACGCCGCGAACAACAGGAATGTCCTTATCCGACGAAATCGCCTGTATGATGGTAATTCCAAGAAAGAAAGGTTGCAGATCAAAACTGTCCAGACCGCAGTGCAACAAACTTTGCATCAACGAAAAGAGGGAATCCTGACTGCCGGGCTCCAGGTAAGAGGCGATTGGGGTATTTAATACCTTGTCACATTCTATTGATGGTTGAGCTGATAAGGATAAAAAGAAACAGAAACAGAACAAAAACGCCAAGGGTGTTTTCATAGCAGATACCAGTTGCCGCGGTCCCCATTTTTAAACTCAATTACATTGGCTTTGGGCATACCCTTTTCACGGGCTTTGTTGCGCGCAATTTTCGCAGCATCCAGTGTTTTATACATGCCTACCAGGATACGGTAGTTTGGACTGTCCAGCATTTGTTCGACATAGATTTCTCCAAACTCCTTATATGCATCGTATTTTGTTATATCAAGTGTTATTTTGGAGGAGGTGTATTCCAGCTGTATCCGGTAATAAGTGCCCTCGAGTTTTGGAGCAGTACTTTCGAATTCATGTTTGTCGTAATCTGCTGTGCCTTTGCCTTTGTACAGGAAATTCAGCTTTGAGCTATTCGAAACGGGCACAACAGCAGTCTTGGGTTGGGTGGCGCCCTTGGCATTACCAGTAAGGGCCGTCGATTTTTCCGTAGGAGCACTTCCCTGAGGCACTAACGAATTGCCGCTTGCCGGCATTTGGCCATTCTGTAATGCCATCCTGGATGGATCCGTGCCGGCACCCGGCTTGTACTGTTCTGCGAAGGCCAAAGCCCCCGGTATTTCTGCTTGCAGGTCGGCATACCGGCGTTCGTGCGACGGGTGGGTACTCGCAAATTCCGGTGGTTGTTCTCCACCCATTTCAGCCATATGCTGCCAGATTTTTGGAGCTTCATTAACATCATATCCAGCCAAAGCCATCAAGTAAAGCCCAATCTTATCTGCTTCAGACTCGTGTTTTCGACTAAAAGGAAGAATTAATCCATACTGAGCGCCTAACCCGTATAAAGCGCGCAGCGATTCCCGTAATTCCGCATCACTCTGATCTGTGGCCGCTTCAACGGTTGCCTGACCGAGTTCTGCCAGCATCCTCTGACTAACACGTTCGGCGCCATGATTGGCAAGGGCATGAGCAATTTCGTGTCCAAGAATGGCGGCAAGGCCGTCTGGGTTGTTTGTAACGGGTAGTATTCCGGTGTAAACCACAATTTTTCCTCCGGGCATGCAGGTTGCATTGGCTATTTCAGGGGCATTGATTACATTTACTTCCCACTCGTATCCTTTCAAATCGCTTTCTTTCCCTATTTTTCGATAGTACAAGTAGGTGGCATCAATTAAATTTTGGGTAATTTCACGTATAGCACCGACAAGCTCTTCATCCTGGCTTAAATGGCTGTTATCAATCTCCTTCCGATATTCCGAGAAGGAATCCTTAAAAAGAGATTTTGGGTCGATCAACATGGTTTGTTGCCTTCCGGTAACAGAAGTGGTGGTACATTGCCCGGCGAGTGTACTTACCACAAGGAGGATAATAATGCGCAGATTTAGTTGGTTTTTCATTTTTGAGATTTATTGAATCGAATCCGGGACAATATATCCCCGGATGAGAAAGGGTTATTGATCTACTTCATCATAGGGATGTTCCCAGTCGTAACTGTGTTTTGTATCGCGTTCATGTTGCAGGTCGTGTGCGTGTAATTTGTCGTATTCATGCTGCATATCATAAGCGTGTAACACGTCGTACTCGTGTTGTGTGTCGTAAGCATGCTGGACATCGTAAGCGTGCACTACATCATAGGCATGGGCAAAATCGTATGCATGTGTTGCATAAACAACTCCATAGGAGATATAGGTATGCTGGCATGGCATAGTATGCGTACAAGCGATCGTATGGGTACAGGGTATCGAGTGTGTACAGGCAATCTGGTGTGTACAGGGGGTAGGGTGCGTACAGTTTGTTGTATGTGTACAAGGGGTAGTATGCTTGCATTCAATTTCGTGCGTGCAGGCTACCATATGCTTACATTCAGTTTTGTGCGTGCAGTCTACCCTTCGTTTTGTTTTTGTTGAGATAGGCGGCTGTTGCGTCGTTTGTGTGGAGACTGGCTGGGTTTCACGTACGGGCTCTTGAGCAGGTTTCGGATCAGGTGTACGGGAGGTTGTTGTGGCAGGTTTTTGCGATTTTCCTGCGGGTGCAGGAGCAGATTTTGGCTTGATTACCCCTTCAGAAGACGCCGGCTTGGTGTTGTTTGCCGGTTTTTCATCCTGGCTGGTTGCATTTGGATTTAGTGAGGTTTTGGAGTCTTTCCACCATTCGCTCTGAGCGGTAAGAGCAGATAGCTGGACTGAGGATAAAAACAGAAGGCACAGGTAGATTTTTTTCATGGTTTTGGATTGAGATGAATTATTTCAATGGCGGTAAGCGTCGAGTAGTTTTTGAAACTCTTTTTCAGTTTTGTGTTCAAGAATGCCGGGGATGTTCTGAAAATCCCATCCGTTCCAGCGTTTTTGCAGCGCCTTTTCAAAATTACTGTAGAACCCTTCCCTATCGCTTCTTTTAGTGGCAATTTGTGCCAGGGTCACGTAGGCATATGGTGGCGCCGGATTCAAAACAATAGAACGTTGGGCATCGTCGTAAGCCATATCGATCTGACCGAGCATAAATCGTGTATCGGCTCTTTCGTTGTACAGTTCGGCGTTATCGGAAGAGAGATTAATTGCCTGGTCAAGCAATTCAAGTGATTTTTGATATTCCTTCTGCCTGGAATAACGATTAGCTTCCTCCCGCAAGGTTTGCACTTTGGCCAGCTTTTCAGTTACGTTAAGCTCGCTGCTTTCCTTAATATTATTGTTTTTCAGTATTCCGCCGTTTACCAAAATGTAAGTTGATGCTAAAAGCACAATTATTGCTGCAACTCCCCACACCACGGCCTTATTGCTTTTCCCAGGCTTAATGGCCAGTTCTTTTTCCTGGTAGGTATTGTACATTTCATTGGCACGGGCAATGGCTGTTGTGTCGTCAAAATCCATCTGACCGACCTCCCCCAACAAGTTGATCAGTGCCTGTCTTGTTCTGGCGAGGTTTTGCAGTGCAGTATCGTGGTTGAGAATATTACCGAGGTAATCTTGTTCTGTCTGCTTGAGATTAGATTGTAGCAGCAGACATCGGTTAAACAGGTCCTCATTTTTGCCGCGTAAAAAGTCAGCTACAAGAAAAAGGGCGAGCTTAATCTTGTTCTCCCGTATCAAATTTTCAATACTGGCAATAAATGGTCTCATAAAAAACCATGAATAATTTTATCCAATGGTGTCTTCTCCCTTCAACTGCCGTATAATTGGCCAGAGGGGTGTAAAAACTGTGTTGCAAAGATAAACGGGAATTTAATATGTCCAAATCACCCCATTCCCATATTCACAACACCGAAAACTCCACAAACGGCAAATGATCCGGATAATCTGTCGTAAAGTGCAATCCCCGGCTTTCGCGGCGGTGTGAAGCGGAACGGGTGATCAGGTAGGCCAGGGTGATCAGGTTGCGCAGTTCCATGAGTTGGGGGCTGACAACGGTGGTTTTGTACAGATCTTCTGTTTCCTGGTAGAGCAAAAACAGTCGGTCAAGCGCGCGTTTGAGGCGTATGTTGGAACGCACAATACCGACGTAATACGACATGATATCCTTCAACTCCTTGATGCTTTGGGTGATCAGGACCATTTCTTTGGGGTCGGTGGTGCCTTCTGCATTCCAGTCGGGTATACCTTCCTGGATATCCCATCCCTCCATCTTGTCGCGGATATCGAGAAAAATACGGTGGGCAAATACCATGGCTTCCAAAAGGGAATTGGAAGCCAACCGGTTGGCGCCATGCAGTCCGGTGGAGGAACACTCACCCGCCGCATAAAGCCGGTGAATACTGCTTCGTCCATGTTCGTCTACCATGATGCCGCCACACATATAGTGGCAGGCCGGTACCACGGGGATCATGTCCTTCATCGGATCAATGCCCACGCTGAGGCATTTATCATAGATGGTGGGGAAATGCGCGGTAAATCCCTCTTTATCGAGGTGCCGGCAGTCGAGGTACATGCAATCGGTACCCCGTTTTTTCATTTCAGAGTCGATAGCCCTTGCTACAATATCGCGAGGCGCCAGTGAGAGGCGCGGATCGTAGTGTTGCATGAACTCCTCTCCTTCGGCTGTTTTTAAAATGCCGCCAAAACCGCGTACGGCTTCCGAAACCAGAAAAGAGGGGTTATCTCCGGCGGGGTTGTACAGCGATGTCGGGTGAAATTGCATGAACTCCATGTTTTCCACACGGCCCTTGGCGCGGTAGGTCATCGCCACGCCATCGCCGGTAGCGATCACGGGATTGGTCGTTGATTTGTACACCTGCCCTCCTCCTCCGGTACACAAAATGGTGACGCGGGACAGCAGGGTATCTATTTCTCCGTTTTCCTTGTTGAGGGCATAGCAGCCATAGCATTCTATGTCGGGTGTCACGCGGATAACCATGCGCCCCAGGTGGTGTTGCGTAATGAGGTCAAGCGCAAAATAGTGCTCCAGTACTTTGATATTGGGATACCTGGCGGCCTCATCCATGAGCGTGCGCTGCATTTCCCAGCCGGTAAGGTCTTTGTAATGCAGGATGCGGTGTTCGGAGTGACCGCCCTCGCGGGCAAGGTCATATTCGGGAGAATCTTTTTCCTTATCGAAACGGGCGCCCCAGTCGATGATCTCGCGCACCCGCTCGGGACCTTCTTCGATTACAATACGAACAATGTCTTCTTTGCACAAACCATCACCCGCATCGAGGGTATCAGCGATGTGTTTTTCAAATGTATCCTGCTCTTCGTTCCACACCGCAGCCACACCGCCCTGTGCATAGCGGGTATTGCTCTCGCCTTCCACGGTTTTGGTCAATACGAGTATCTGGCGGTCGGGAAATTGCTTTGCTGCTTTAATTGAAAAAGTCAACCCGGCGATACCGGAGCCTAAAACGAGAATATCGGTTTTAATGCGCGTCATAGTGCAGGTATCTGGCGTAAACAATGCTTTTCGCTACAGGAGGCTTGATTAATTGATAAACATATAAGCCCCGGTTAGGGTTATGCCCCAGTTTCGCGGGTCGAAATCAGCCGTTTTATTCTTGTCCAGGAAAGAAGTCAGGCTTTGCTGAAAGCGGACGTGCATCCCGATATTACCAAGGTCGATACCTGTACCAAAGTGAAACCCGAATTCCGTTTTTTTGAGTACATCGTCAACCAGATCAATTTTTTCGCCATTCAGTTTGAAGGAATTACTCAGGAGGTAGGCACCCTGAACCCCGGCGTGCAAATCGAATATACCCATAAACTCAAAATCGAGCGATATGGGCACTTCAATATAATTCAGGCTATACCGACCCTTGTTTTCCTGCCCCTGAACGGTTTCTTTGAGGGTTGCCCCTTTCATGTTAAACAGCAGTTCCGGTCGGATGGATGCCTTGTGTGAAAGCGGTATTTTCATAAAAGCGCCGGCTACCAGCCCGAGTTTACCCTTGTCTTTTTCGAAATCGCCCAGCTGGTTCATATTGGCAAAAGCCATACCGCCGGTCAGTCCCCACTTGAATTCTCCGTAATTGGATTGGGCATCAGCAAACAATACACTTGCTGCAACCAACATGATTGCGGCCAGAATCTTACATGTTTTCATGATCGGTATATTTTTGATGAAAGATTCAGTTCATCCTTCGTCTTCCGTATCGGCAGCGTCTTCCTCAGGGGCATTTTTACTGCCGGTAGAGGGGTGGCCGGTGAAGTGCTTCAGCATGATGATCTCGCGTTGTGTCAGTTCCCGGAATGCACCGCGCGGAAGTTCTCTTTTTGTCAATCCGGCAAAATAAAAGCGGTCAAGTTTGAACACTTCATATCCGAGTGTTTCAAACAGGCGACGCACCACCCGGTTGCGGCCGGAGGTAATCTCCAGTTCCACGATATCGCGCTCCGGATGATCTTCAGAAAAGCGAATCCAGTTCACCTCCATCAGCCCGTCTTCGAGTTCTACGCCGCGCTCAATATGCTCCAGGTCGGCCTGGGTCAGCGGTCTGCGCAGACCGACACGATACTGCTTTTGAATATTGTGACTGGGGTGCGAAAGCTTTTGCGCCAGGTCGCCGTCATTGGTAATCAGGAGCAAACCTGTCGTATCGCGGTCAAGACGGCCTACAGGATACAGGCGTTCGGGAAAATGCGGATCTACGATATCAATTACAGTTGGTCTGCCACGGTCGTCGTCGGTTGTAGTGATCACATTTTTGGGTTTGTTGATCAGCACATATACCATACGCTCCTGTATTTGTACGGGTTTCCCTTCGCAGGTGACGATGTCGCCTTTTTCGATACGATAGTACGGTTCTTTTTTCACTTCACCGTTTACGGTCACCTGGCCCTGCTCGATAAACTCGACAGCTTTGCGGCGTGATGACACACCGCAGTGCGCCAGGTATTTATTCAGGGGCATGCCCTCTCCGGAAGGCAATCCGGGTTTGGGTTTGCGTTCAATAACAAAATCGTCCTTCTTGCGGAATGGTTTTTTACCAAATGGCTTTTTTCCGAAACCGCCACCACCTTTGTTGTAGGGCTTTCGGTCATAACCGCCGCCACCGCCCTGATTTCGATCCTGCCAGGGCTTGCGTTCACCTTCGCCGCGATCCTGATAACGCGGCCGGTCGGGGTCGTAAGGGCGTTTTTGAAATCCACCGCCGCCGCTCTGATTTCGATCCTGCCAGGGTTTGCGTTCACCTTGATTTCGATCCTGCCAGGGCTTGCGCTCCCCTTCATTGCGGTCTTGCCAGGGTTTGCGTTCACCTTGATTTCGATCTTGCCAGGGTTTACGCTCGCCTTCGTTACGGTCTTGCCAGGGTTTGCGTTCACCTTGATTTCGGTCTTGCCAGGGTTTACGCTCCCCTTCATTGCGGTCTTGCCAGGGTTTGCGTTCGGATTTTTCATCCTGGTTTTCTGATTCGTCATCGGGGCGGTAGGTTTTCGGTCGCTCTTTCAGCGAGAAACCCGAGTCCGGTTTGGAAATACGCGGACGGCGTTTTTTTTCTTCCATTATAGGCGGTAATTAAAAGTGTTTGGTAGTCTTGCGAATTGCAAAGTTCATGCTTTTACTTATTAAAGGCATTTTTGCTGCGCTTTATTTTAATCTTAAGTCCGGTTTTGGTAAAAAATCGAGTAAAACAGGAGGCGCAACCTCCCGGGTGATTTACACTTTGGAAGGTTGCGCCCGAAAAATTAAAACCCGGTTCTGTTTATTACTCCGATGTTATAACGACGATCTGTCGATTTTTAACATCAATTGCTTTTTACCCATTTTACCATATGCTGGATGCCTTCGCGGGTCAGAATCCTTAGGAAATAGATACCTTCAGGTAGTTGATCAACGGAAATTTCATCCGAAAGTTCATTGGCGTCAATATGCTGTACCATTCGACCCTGCGGGGTGAAAATCTGTGCTGACACCGGAGATAACCCGCTCATTTCCAATCGAATGGATGTTTGTGCCGGATTGGGCCATAAGCGCACTTGAACGGCTTGTCCCGGTTCATTCGTACCCACAGTATTGCCGATCGTCACTGGCGCCAGCATGACGGAACAACCGTTTGCATCTATTATGGTGAGGGTGTAAACGCCGGCATTCAGCCCGGTGAGGTCTTCTTCATTTGAGAAGAAGATGCCATTTTTTCTCCAGATGATCGAATATGGCGCTGCACCACCTACAGGTGTAATGCTGATGCTGCCGGTACCGAGACCGTTCGAATCATTGACGATTCCATTGACCAACACGTCTGGTAAGGGGAAAACTGTCACGGTAAAGGAGCATTGTGCGGTATTGCCCAGGGCATCTGTCACCTGGAATACCTGGGTTGTCACACCATCGTTGAAGGGTGATCCACTGGGTAAGCCACTGATCAACACAGGCTGTATACCGTTCAGACTGCAATTGTCGGAAATGACGGGCGCCGGATAATTCACCACATCTGCACCGCAAAAACTGATGCCGCCCGGACAGGCAATCTGAGGAGGAATATTGTCCGTAGCAATAATGGAAACAGCGCTATTGGCAATACAGCCGTTGGCATCTGTAACGGTAACGCTGTAAGTAGCCACTCCGAGGTTTGATATGGTAGCCGTCGTATCTCCATTGCTCCACAAGTAATCAAATGGCAGTGTTCCACCTTCGAGCGTAACGGTGGCTTGTCCGGTAGTTTCGTTCAGGCAAACAACATTTTCCGAAGAAATACTGGCTATCGGCGCGCAATTGAATGCGTTCACAATTACACTTTGAACACTGGTGCAGCCATTGGTGTCTGTGACGGTGACGCTGTAGGTTCCGGGCATGAGTCCCGAAATCGACTGACTGGTGGCATTATTGCTCCAAAGATAAGTATAGGGAGATGTGCCGCCAGAGGGTTGGGCGCTTGCCGTGCCGTCATTGGCACCGAGCGCCGTTTCTGCGGTACTGGTTGCGTTGGCGGCCAATACGGGAGGCTGGCTGATACTGATGCTGAGTGATGCCGGGCAATTATTCGCATCCAGAATCTGCACGCTGTATATGCCTGGCGCCAGTCCGGAAACCATTTGTGTTGTATCGCCATTCGACCATAGGTATGTTACCGGATCCACCGCTCCCATTAAACTTACCATTGCCGAACCATTGTTGGCGCCGTTGCAGGTAACATTATTGGCGCTAATACTTGCCGTAAGTGCACAATTGAAACTGTTGACTGTGACGGTTTGCACTGCAGTACAGTTGTTCATATCCGTAACGGTTACGGTATAGTTGCCGGGCGCCAGTCCGGAAATACTTGCTGTTATGGCATTATTGCTCCACAGGTAGGAATATCCGGGTGTACCACCGGTCGGCGCAGCGGTTGCCGTACCGTCGTTGGCGCCGAGTGCGGTTTCAGCGCTTGCGGTGGCATTTGCAACGAGCAGGGCTGGTTGACTGACCGTTGCGGTTGCCGTAGCGGAACAATTTTCGGCGTCGGTAACGGTTACGATATAGATTCCTGCGGCAAGGCCGGAAATGGTAGCAGTATTTCCGTTGTTGCTCCACAGATAAGTATAACTTCCGTTGCCGCCACCCGGTGTTGCGGTAGCCGAGCCATTAGAGCCGCCATTGCAACTTACCTGCACGGATGAGGCCGATGCGGTCACAACGGGTGTCTGGTTGACTGTTGCATTTGCCGTTGCAGTACATCCGTTTGCCGAGTTGCTGATCAACAAATTATATGTACCGGAAGCATTCACCACAGGAGTCAGGGAATTGGCGCCGGATACAATGTTACCATTTGCCGTGGTCCAGAGATATGTGAAATTGGGGCCTTGCGACGAACCGGAAGCATTAATTTGTATAGTAGCATTGTTGCAGTTCAGATTTCCCGGAGTGGCAATACTGGCTACAGGCGGTGTTGTATTCTGAACCACAGATGCGGTAGCTGTAGAGGTGCAACCGTTTGTTGTTGAAGTAACCGTAAGAACGTAGTTGCCGGGCGCGGTCACGGTCGGATTCTGCTGGCTGGAGGAAAAGTTGTTCGGTCCGGTCCATGCATATGTTACGTTGGGTGCGCCGGCCGATCCGCCGTTAAGTTGAATACTGGAAACAACACAAGTCAAAGAACCACTGGCTGAAGCGGTCGCTCCGGGTGCATTTATGTTCTGTTGGACCGTTGCTGTGGCACTGTTGGTGCAACCATTGGCGGCCGTTATCACTACCGTATAATTGCCGGGTACGCTTACTGTCGGATTTTGAAGGGTAGATACAAAATTGTTGGGTCCTGTCCAGGAAAAGGTTCCCCCGACAGGATTGACGGTGGTATTGATTTGAATGCTGTTTACAGTACAGGTCAATTGACCGCTTGGGGTTGCTGCAATACTGGGCGGTACACTGTTTTGCGTTACCGTTGCAGAAGCGGTATTGGTACAGTTATTTGCAGGATTAGTGACAGTTACGGTATAAGTACCTGCCACACTTACCGTCGGATTTTGCAGGTTGGATGAAAAGCCTCCCGGTCCGCTCCATATATATGTAACACCCGGCGTATTGGACATGGCTGTCAACATAACCGACTGAACGGTACAGGTCAGGGCGCCCCCGTTGGCTGTTATATCGGGCGGTGAAATATTGCTGGATACGGTCGTGGAAGCTGTAGCCGTACAACCGTTTGTTGAGTTGGTCACTTGGAGGGTATAGGTGCCTGCTGCATTGACAACCGGCATGAGTGTATTGGCTCCGGACACAATATTCCCATTTGCAGTCGTCCAGATGTAGGAAAAGTTGGGACCGGAAGAAGAGCCCGAACCGTTCAGGGTTACTTGCGGTTGCGCGCAGGTCAGGACGCCAACCGGACCCGCATTAGCAGTTGGCTGGACTGCGTTAATACCAATATTAAAGGTAGCCACCTTTGTGCAACCATTATTGTCGGTAACAGTAAGGGAGTGTGTTCCTGCCGAAGTGTACACCGCAGGGTTGCCGGTAGCACCGTTCGACCAGTCATATATGTACGAAGGCGTACCCCCGGAAACTGTTGCGGTTACGTTTACGGATTGCTGTAAACACGTCAGTAAGCCGGAGGGTGTAGCTGTTGCATTCAGTATGGGGGGCTGGGTGATGGCGGCGGTAGCAGTGGCAGTACCTGATCCACTTGAACCGGTTACAGTTACGGTATAAGTGCCTGCAACAAGGTTAACGGCAGTTTGACCCGTTTGTCCATTGCTCCATTGATAGAGGTATGGTGGCAAACCACCGGAAGCCTCTACTGTTGCACTTCCGGTATTGCCCCCGAAACAGGATACATTATTTGTGCTGATGATAGACGCCACAACGGGTGGAGGACCGCTAAAATCAAAGGTTTGGGAAAAGGCGATCGGAAAATCGCCGGTGTCCATGTTATTGTTATTGGTGAAGTTTCCAATAAAATAGAATTTGATGATGTTGCCACTGGCATTGGCAGGAGAAGTCCAGTTGAAGTTCCAGGAGACCGGACCTCCGCCTACAAAGGTTTTTCCGTTCCGGTGTTCGATATATTCCCGGCCGTTTAAAAACTCTGTCCCGGCTTGAGCGTTCACGGCTGCCAGGTTACCGGCATTTTGGTTGCTGCCGTTCACGGCAACCAATTGAAAACCGCCCTTAACAGGAGAACCTGCTGTTGGTGTCATGGTGAGCACCATTGGGTAAGTGGTGTTGGGTTCAATGGTGGAAGGCAGACCACTGATTTCGACAATGCCATCGAAGCCACCCGGATTGGCGCCACCATGACAATTGTTGCAATGTCCATCGAAGGGAGCACCGGTATTGCCGTTTGGTGGGTTGGCATTGTTGCCCAACCAGACAAGTACACCAAGGAGTAAACCAGCAAAAGGCAACAAGCGGGAGTTGCGGATTGTAATCATGAGGATTTGTTGTATTAATCGTTATTGTTGATAAACTGAATATCGCTATCAAAGGTAGCAGACATTATTTCAGCGCCTTAAAAATTGATACCCAAGGAATGTTTGTTTTTGGCGAACCGGAAATTTTTTATGGTTGAGTCGGGAAATTATCCTGCTCAGCCGGGATTTCGCCAAATTCCCTTTGCCGGGTTCAGTAAAACAGGCTACCTTAGCATGGCATTCCCGTATACCGTACCGGGCTACACATTATGCCAGAAGATCAACATCAGGAACTTACCTTCGATGACCTGCTCAAGAAAGTTTTGGAGCACCTCGAAACGCGCTGGGAGTACTTTTCACTGACGGCCACCGAAAAGATTTCGGTAGCAGCATCTATGTTTGCCGGGTTAATGGTCGTGTGCCTGTTTGCGCTGATCGTTATGTTTTTTCTTAGCATTGGGTTGGCGTTCTGGATTGGTGATGTAATAGACAACCGTGCCGGTGGTTTTGCCATTGCGGGCCTTATTTTTATTCCGCTTGGTATTGGTGTATTTTACTGGATACGACCTTTTATCCGGGAGAAGGTCATTCAATCAATTCTTGAAGATGACGATACTGAAAACCAGGGCTGACGTGGACAATATTACCCAGCTCCGCCGGCAGAAAGCGCTGCTGAAATCAAAAATTGATTCAGAACGCACTGAACTGAAGGCTATGTGGCAGCAATTGCGCACGGAATACGAACCTGCCCAACTGGCTACAAGTGTAGCCCAGAATTTACTGGGTATCGGTGAACGTCCGGGAAATGCCGGAGGTCTGGCCGGTCCGATTAAACTGGTTGCCGATCTGTTCGTGCGTGATCCGAGATACAAACTATTGTTCAAGTTTATCGCGCCGATGGTGGTTTCTTCCGTACCTCGTTTGATGAAACAAGCCAAAGACAGTATCCCCGAAAGAACCCGGATTTATGGTGCATTGCGGCGTGGTGTCGCCAACCTCCGGGGAAAGTTGCGCAGAAAAAAAGCCCAACCGGATGACCTGGAAGCAGACGCCAGATCCTGAGCACATAACCAAACTAACCAACCATGGAAAAGCGAAATACAGTTGAATTGTTACTTGCCGGCGCCCTCTTGGGCGGAGCCTTTTATTTTTTGTTCTTCACAGAACGCGGAAACCAATTCCGGGAGCGCATGATCGATGTCGCTGCTGACAAACTGGACGACTTGCTGGAAAGCCTGGAAAAAGAATTGTCCGAATTGGAAATGGGGGTTAGTAAAATCTCCGAAACAAAAGATCTCTCCTGAATTTTCTTAAAAGGAAATTTTGCGACAACATCATTGATCAGACGTTGTTTGCTTTTTAATGTCCTTTACTATGCAATATCTTTGCCCGGCGAATTTTCGCTTAGTGGCACGGATTAAAGTTTTCCCTACATGCTCAATAAACATATCAAAAAAGTAGCTGTGCTTGGCTCCGGACTCATGGGAACGGGCATTGCAGCGCACCTTGCCGGTTGTGGCATCGAGGTGCTTATGTTGGACATACTGCCCAACGACCTGAATGAAAAAGATGCTAAAAAACCGGAGGCCCGTAACCGCATCGGGAATAGTGCATTGCAGACGGCATTGAAAGCAAAACCGGCGCCGTTTTACGACAACAAATTCGCTTCACGGATCACGGTTGGCAATTTTGAAGATGATTTTCCCAAAATCAAAAGCTGTGACTGGATCATTGAAGTAGTGGTAGAGCGACTGGATATAAAAAAGCAGGTTTTTGAAAAAGTGGAGCAGCATCGATCCAAAGGATCTTTGGTAACATCCAATACATCGGGTATCCCCATTCACCTGATGGCAGAAGGCAGAAGCGACGATTTCAAAAAGAACTTCTGCGGCACACACTTCTTTAACCCTGTGCGCTACATGCGCTTGCTGGAGATTATTCCGACCCCCGATACGGATCAGGCTGTAGTGGATTTCTTCATGCACTTTGGCGACGTTTTCCTCGGCAAGCAAACTGTTCTGTGCAAGGATACGCCGGCCTTTATAGCCAACCGGGTCGGTGTGTATGCCATGGCCAAAATATTTCAGCTCACCCACGAACTCGGACTTGGCATCGATACTGCCGATGCGCTCACCGGGCCGGCCATAGGTCGCCCGAAAACCGGAACCTTCCGTCTGGCCGACCTGGTGGGTATGGATACCGCAGTACACGTGATCAACGGAATGCGACAGAATTGCCCCGACGATGAGCAGGTCGCAGCATTGGAGGTTCCGAAGTTTCTGACTTTCCTGACGGACAACAAATTTTATGGCAATAAATCCGGACAGGGCTTTTATAAAAAAACAGGTGAAAAGGACCCGAAAGGACGTCCGGTGGTACTGGCCCTGAATCTCGAAACACTCGAATACACCCAGAGTCAGAAAGAGAAATTACCGGTCCTGGATACACTCAAACAAATCGACGAACTGCCACGCAGGATCAAGGCAGTTTTTAAAGCCGACGACAAGGGTGCTCAATTGCTGCAACGCTCGTTCCTGGGCTTGTTCGCTTATGTCAGCAACCGCGTTCCGGAAATATCGGATACGTTGTACGCCGTCGACGATGCACTGCGTGCGGGCTTTGCCTGGGAAGCAGGCCCTTTCCAGTACTGGGATATGGCCGGCGTGGCAGAATGTGTGGAGCGCGCCGAAAAACAGGGTGAAAAGATCGGCTCCTGGGTAAAAGAAATGCTTCAGGCAGGACATACGTCTTTTTATAAAATTGAAAACGGGATACGGAAATACTACGACCTGCGCAGCAAGTCGTACCAACCCTTGCCCGGTGGAGCGTCGTTCATCCTGCTCGACAACTACCGCTCCAACAAGCCGGTATATACCAACGCCGAGTGTACGTTGCACGATATTGGCGACGGTGTGTTGTGCCTTGAATTTCACTCCAAGATGAATGCCATTGGCGAAGGCATCCTCCGGGGCATCAATGACAGTATACAAATTGCCGAAGAGCAGGGCTGGAAAGGGATGGTCATCGGCAACAACGCCCAGAATTTCACCGTTGGCGCCAATCTGATGATGATTGCAATGATGGCCTACCAGCAGGAATGGGATGAGTTGAACCAGGCCGTCAATATATTTCAGCAAACTTCCATGCGTATCCGCTATTCATCTATTCCGGTCGTCATTGCCACACAGGGGTATGTTTTCGGAGGGGGCTGCGAATTTTCCATGCATGCCGATGCTGTAGTTGCCGCTGCTGAAAGTTATATCGGACTGGTAGAAGTTGGTGTTGGTATTATCCCCGGCGGTGGCGGAACGAAGGAATTTGCCGTTCGCCTGTCCGATGAAATTACGAAGGAGGGTGACGTACAGATACCGCGTCTTATCGACAAATTCAAAAGTATTGCCACTGCCCAGGTAGCCACATCAGCGTATGAGGCATTCAACTTTGGGTACCTGCTTCCACAGAAAGACCAGGTAGTGCACAACACTGCCCGCAATATCAGTGAAGCGAAGGCGAAGGTGCTGGAACTGGCCGATGACTATGTGATGCCTATTCAACGCAAGGACGTGTATGTGCTGGGCCGCACAGGCCTCGGTGCTTTGTATATCGCTGCACACTCGCTAAAACTTGGTCACTATGCTTCCGAGCACGATATCAAGATCGCAAAGAAAGTGGCATATGTACTTTGCGGCGGTGATCTTACCAGCCCGCAAACCGTTAGCGAGCAATATTTGTTAGACATAGAGCGGGAAATGTTTTTGTCCCTGTGCGGAGAACAAAAGACCCTGGAACGCATCCAGTTCATGCTGGAAAATGGAAAACCATTGAGAAACTGATAAATCAACAATCCATCATGCAAGAAGCATATATTATCACCGGATATCGCACCGCCGTTGGCAAAGCCGGAAAAGGCGGATTCAAGTCATATCGATCAGACGACCTTGCGGTCGATGTGATCAAACACCTGCTGGCGCAAGTGCCGCAACTCGATCCGAAAATGGTAGACGACTGTATCGTCGGTTGTGCCAATCCGGAAGGTGAGCAAGGCTTGCAGATCGGTCGCCTTATTTCGGTACGTGCATTGGGTAAAGACGTCCCGGGTATGACGGTCAACCGGTATTGCGCATCGGGTCTCGAAACAATCAGTATTGCCGTTGCCAAGATACGCGCAGGGATGGGCCATTGTTATATCGCCGGTGGGGCAGAAAGTATGTCGTTTATCCCGATGACCGGTTATAAACTCGCCCCCAACTATAATATTGCCGCCAATACTCCCGACTATCTGGTGGGTATGGGGCTTACGGCAGAGGCGGTTGCTCAAAAATGGAATATCTCCCGTGAAGATGCCGATGCCTTTTCCTACCGATCGCACCAACGCGCGGCTGCCGCCATTGATGCCGGAAAATTCAGGGACGAGATTGTTCCGGTTCAGGTACCGGATGTATGGGTGGAAAACGATAAGCGGATGGAATCAGTTCACACTGTGGATATGGATGAAGGCGTTCGCCGCGACACCACTGTTGAGGGTTTGGCAAAGCTCCGCCCTGCGTTTGCAAATGGTGGTGTAGTTACGGCAGGTAATTCATCCCAGACTTCCGATGGAGCGGCGTTTGTGCTGGTGATGTCGGAAGAGTTGATGAAGTCTTTGGGACTCCAGCCTGTTGCACGTTTGGCTGCCTGTGCCGTTGCCGGGGTAGAGCCGCTTTATATGGGTATTGGGCCATGCGCCGCGATCCCTAAAGCACTTAAGCAGGTCGGAATGAAACTCGATGAAATTGAGGCTATCGAACTGAATGAAGCATTCGGAGCCCAGGCGCTTGCCGTGATCAGGGAGGCCGGATTGAACCCTGATATTGTAAATGTGAATGGTGGCGCTATTGCACTCGGGCATCCGCTGGGCTGCACCGGCGCAAAATTGTCGGTACAGATACTGAACGAAATGCGCCGCAGTAACCAAAAATACGGGATGGTTACGGCATGTGTCGGTGGCGGGCAGGGCATAGCAGGGATATGGGAACGGTTGAATTAAAGAATTAATAGATACTTCAAGTTATTCCGGGCCGGCTTCGTATGAAAATTCGAAGCCGGCCCGTTTCATTTTCCAATAGCCGTACTTTTGCCCGGATCATGAAGAACACTACCCTGTTTTGTTTATTTATTCTCGTTGCTATTTGTCCTGCTTACGGACAGGATTTCAAACTGGAGAAGTTGCCGGATTTTATCAATTCACAATTTGATGAGATCACACCTGTGCCCAGTCGCGACGGGCAAACGCTTTTTTTTACCCGGGTTGGCTTTCCCGAGTTTGAACACACCTTCTTTATAGACAGCGTTGACCAGTTTGCAAAGTTGGCCCCCGATCAGTATGCCCGGGTACTGGCTGGCGCCTATACGGATATCGCCGGTTCACCGGTATACAACCCTGAACGTTCTCCGTTCAACCAGGATGTATGGATGGCCACGGGTGATTCGGTCGGTGCGTTTTCGCGTGTGGTACACCCCGGTTTCCCGTTAAACAATGCATTGCCAAACAGCATTGTTACGATCACGCCGGATCCCAATGCCTATTATGTGATCAATCAATTTGACCAGCGGGGCGATATGCAGCGTGGTTTCTCGCTCATTCGAAAAACGGCGGATTCTATTGGCTGGGCCTTTCCTCTTCCGGTTGACATTCGTGATTATTATACGATCACCTCCGATGTGAGTCTGACGATGAGTTTCGACGGACAGGTGCTTATCCTTTCCGCTGCGCGGTTCGATTCAAAGGATATGGATTTGTATGTGTGTTTCAGGGAGGGCGAAAACCGCTGGGGGGCTCCGCAACATCTTGGCACATCCGTGAATTCTGCCCGACGGGAAACGACTCCGTTTCTTTCTGAAGATAACACGACGCTGTTTTTTTCTTCCAACAGGGAAGGTGGTAGTGATATCTATATTTGCCGGCGCCTCGATGATACCTGGAAAAACTGGTCTGCACCGTATAAGGCAGTCGAGCCGATCAATTCGTATGCCGACGACAGCCAGCCTTATTTCAATATGACATCAGGCTATCTTTATTTTACGTCAAAGCGCGATGGCAACAGCGATATCTACCGGGTGCAGATTGCCCCGCCCCAGCCTACCGAGATTGAAGTTATCGGGCGGGTCATCAATCGAAAAACAAAACAGGTCATTCCAAATGCCCGCGTGCAGTATGGCACAGATGGGAATACAACCAGTTTTGTTGTAGCAGAACAGGGCACCTTCCGGCTGAAAGTACCGAAGGGGGTCAGGTTCCAGTTCAAACCCGAAAAGCCGGGCTTTACCGGTGCTTCCGAGGAGATATTTTTTCGCCGCGATTACTATTATTTTAATGAGCACTACCTCGACTTGCCTATGGACCCGCTTGAGGTAAATGCCCGTATTGAATTGCGCCCCATCTTTTTTCAGCAATCCCAAGCGATTATCCTGGAAGAGTCTTTCGGCGAACTGGAGAGTCTTGCCCGAACCATGAAGGAAATGCCCTCATTGTGTATTCGTATTGAAGGCCATACCGATAATGTGGGAAAGGCAGAAGACCTGATACGGTTGTCTGAAGAACGGGCGGAAGCGATCAAACTTTTTTTAATCGGGAAAGGAATTGCCGCAACAAGGATCGTAACGCTTGGGCAGGGACCAAAATATCCGATCAACGACAACAGCACCGATGAACTCCGGGCGCAAAACCGCCGGGTTGAATTTATTATCACCAAAATTTGAACCGCCTGCGTATGTATCTGTACAGCACCAATAATCCTGCTTTGCGGGTAACGTTTAAGGATGCCGTTTTTCAAGGGCTGCCGCCTGATAACGGATTGTTCATGCCGCTTGAAATACCACAATTGCCTGCAGGTTTTATGGAAAACCTTCCCGGGTATTCATTTCAGGAGATCGCCTTTGCGGTAGCGCAGAAGTTGCTTCATGCAGATATTCCCGACGCAGACCTTCAAACGATCATAGAAAACGCGGTAACCTTCCCGGCCCCGGTTGTCAGGCTGGATGAGCAAACCTTCATTCTTGAACTATTTCACGGTCCTTCTCTTGCCTTTAAAGACTTTGGCGCCAGATTTATGGCGCAGACAATGTCCTATTTTAACAAGAATGAATCAAGGGAACTCGTGATTTTGGTAGCCACTTCCGGCGATACCGGCGGGGCAGTAGCAGCAGGGTTTCTACACACGCCGGGAATAAAAGTTGTTATTCTGTATCCATCAGGTAAAGTAAGTCCGTTGCAGGAAAAACAACTGACTACGCTTGGCGCGAATATTACAGCCCTTGAGGTAGCGGGCACTTTTGACGACTGCCAGGCATTGGTAAAAAGGGCCTTTCTGGATACAGATCTCCGACAGGCAATAAGGATGAGCTCTGCCAACAGTATCAATATCGCCCGCCTGATTCCACAAATGTTCTATTATTTTGAATCGTGGAAACAACTGCCCAAGGCCGACTACCCTACTGTGTTTACGGTTCCTTCCGGCAACTTCGGCAACCTGACTGCCGGTTTAATGGCCAGGCAAATGGGACTTCCTGTACACAGGTTTATTGCAGCAACAAATGCGAATGACGTCGTGCCAAAATATCTGGAAAGCGGCGAATACACACCTCGGCAATCTATCCCTACAATTTCTAACGCCATGGATGTCGGCGCGCCGTCGAACTTTGCCCGTATGCTCGATTTGTATGGTTCCACGTGGAACACGCTGCGCTCCTGGGTTTCCGGATATGCGTTTTCCGACGAACAAACCAAAGAGGCTATGCGTGAAGTTGATACCAGGTATCGTTATGTTATGGACCCACATGGTGCTGTGGGGTACCTGGCTTTTCGGAGATTTCAAGCCGAAGAACCCAATACCCGATCTGTAATTCTTGAAACGGCGCACCCGGCCAAATTTCTCGAAGAGGTTGAGTCTATTCTTGGGCACACGATTGAAGTGCCGGAGCGGCTTGCAGTATTGCGAAAAAAAGAAAAGCAATCCGTATCTATGCCGGCCGATTTTCAAGTATTCAAGGAATGGTTGGCAACGCACTATTGAATGCATGTTCCACGTGGAACGCCGCCTGTGTAGTGTCGGGTGACTCCGAATTGCCGTACATTGGCTCAGATTATACTGTTTATTTAAAACGATTGTTGCATGAAACAAAAAATACGCATGGGTATGGTTGGCGGAGGCCTCGGCGCTTTTATTGGCGGGGTGCACCGAATGGCAGCGGCTTTGGATGGCGAAATCGAACTTGTCTGCGGGGCTTTTAGCAGCGACCCTGAGAAATCAAAACGATCGGGGGCAGAATTGGGCTTGCCTCCCGATCGATGCTACGGTACATTTCAGGATATGATCAGGCGTGAAAAACGGCTTAGCCCAAACAAGCGCATGCAAATAGTAAGTATTGTAACGCCCAACCATGTGCATTTTGCTCCCACAAAAATGGCGCTGGAAAACGGCTTTCATGTTATCTGCGACAAGCCGCTCGCTTTTAATATGAAAGAAGCGCAAACGCTGGAGCGGGTAGTTGAAAAATCAGGACAACTGTTTGCCCTTACCCATAACTATACGGGTTATCCGATGGTAAAGCAGGCGCGTCAAATGATCCTGCACGGTGAAATAGGTAAAATCCGTAAGGTTGTGGTTGAATATCCGCAAGGCTGGCTAAGCACCAATGTGGAGTCTTCCGGACAAAAACAGGCTGCCTGGCGTACGGATCCTCAACGCAGTGGAATCGCCGGCGCTATGGGTGATATTGGTACGCATGCGGAGAACCTTGCAGAATATGTGACCGGACTACAGATCACTGCGCTTTGCGCCGACATCAGCATTTTTGTTCCGGGCAGGCAACTGGACGACGATGGCAATGTCCTGTTGCGTTTTGATAACGGCGCCAAAGGTATTTTGCATGCCAGCCAGATTTGTGCCGGAGAAGAAAACAATCTCAATATTCGGGTTTACGGCGAAAAAGGCGGTCTGGAATGGCGTCAGATGGAACCCAATACACTGCTTGCAAAATGGCTGGACAAGCCAACCCAGGTGTATCGCACAGGCGTGGGCCAATTATACCCGGAGGCTCAGGCGCATACCCGCATCCCGGCCGGGCACCCGGAGGGCTATCTGGAGGCCTTTGCTAATATATACCGCAATTTTGCCTATTGCGTTCGTGCAAGACTGGAAGGGAAAACGCCTGATCCCATATACATGGACTTCCCTAAGGTACAGGATGGTGTCCGCGGTATGCGTTTTATCGATCGCGTTATCGCAAGTGGAAAAAGCAAGAATAAGTGGATAGAATTTTGAGCCAACTATCACCCTAAACCACCAACTTTGCCGCCATGCGGCTTTCCGTAATTATTGTCAATTATAATGTTCGCCACTTCCTGGAGCAGGCACTGGGTAGTGTGCGTAGGGCGCTTCATGGTATCGATGCAGAGGTTTGGGTGGTCGACAACAATTCTGTCGACGACTCGGTGCGGATGGTGCAGGAGAAGTTTCCCGACGTCCGGCTTATTGCAAACAAACACAATCCCGGTTTTGCAGTAGCCAATAACCAGGCTATTCGGGAAAGCAAGGGTGAGTATGTGTTGCTACTCAATCCGGATACCCTTGTTGAAGAAGATACCTTTGAAAAATGCCTGCGCTTTATGGATGCTCATCCTGAAGCCGGGGCATTGGGTGTGAAATTGATTGATGGCAGCGGCAAGTTCCTTCCGGAAAGCCGTCGGGGTTTTCCTTCTCCCTGGGTTGCTTTTTGCAAGACCTTTGGCTTGTCAGCAGTTTTCCCTAAAAGCCGCCTGTTCAATCAATATTACCTTGGGTATATGGGCGAGAATGAAACCCATCCGGTCGATGTGCTGGTTGGAGCATTCATGTTTATCCGGCGAAGCGCTCTGGATAAGGCCGGCCTGCTCGACGAGGCTTTCTTTATGTACGGGGAGGACATTGATCTTTCGTACCGAATCGTAAAGGCGGGATACACCAACTATTACTTTCCCGAAACCACCATTATCCACTACAAGGGCGAAAGCACCAAAAAGGGCAGCCTCAACTACGTCCGGACGTTTTATCAGGCCATGATCATCTTTACGCGCAAGCACTTTACCGGGCGGAGGGCTGGTCTGTTTATTCTGATGTTGCAGATGGCGATCTGGCTTCGTGCAGGAATTACCCTTCTGCGCGGTATATGGCAAAAACTTAAATTGCCTATGCTAGACGCATTGTCGATTTATGCCGGATTGGTATTTCTCAAGTCCTTTTGGGCAAACTATTACTACAAGGATCCGGAATGGTTCAAGACTAATGTATTGTGGTTCAATTTTCCATTGTATATACTCATCTGGCTGGGGTCTGTTTGGCTCAATGGCGGGTACGATCAGCGATACGATCTTCGTCGGTTGGTGCGTGGCCTGGGCATCGGCACCCTTATACTGGCAGCGGTATACGGGTTTCTGGACCTGGACTACCGACCTTCGCGGGCTTTGGTATTGATGGGGGCAGTATGGGCAGTTTTATCGACAATTGGAATCCGGACAGTTCTTCATTTTATGGAATTTCGCAATTTCAGAATAGGGAGAAGTCGAGTCAAAAATCTTGTAATCGTTGGTTCCATAGAAGAAAGCGCCAGGGTAATCGGCTTGTTGAACCAGGCGGGCATTGTAAAAAACTTTATCGGAACAGTTGCGCCGGCAAACCTAAAGGCAGGCGAATCGCTCGCGGGACAAACTCAAAATGAAATACTCTCGGCGGGCGCCTTGGGGAATATTGATCAGCTCGATGAAGTTGTTCGGATTTACAGAATTGACGAAGTTATTTTTTGTTCAAAAGACGTTCGTTCGCAGGAAATACTTGGCTGGATGACACGATTGGGCCCCGCCATTTCATACAAGATCATACCGGAGGAGAGTATGAGTATCATTGGAAGCAGCAGCAAGAATGAACCGGGCGAATTATACACCATTGAAATACGCTACAATATTGCACAGCCCGGGCAAAGGCGAAACAAACGGGTTTTGGATATTTCTATATGTCTGTTCCTGTTGATTACTCTTCCGATAGGGGTGTTTTTTCCGGGAAAAATGCAGGTTGCCTTAAAAAATTGGTGGGCAGTTTTCGCAGGTAAAAAGACCTGGGTCGGTTATGCCGAAAGCAGGCAAAACACCGCATTGCCGGCAATAAAACCAAGTGTTTTTTCTCCTTTGGATGGCTTCAAAGGTTTGAAAATAAATGAGTTGTCTGTTGATCGGCTCAACTTTCTGTATGCCAAAGACTGGAATGTATGGCGGGATATTGATATAGTACTTAGCCGGCAGTAAATGTTTGAGCCAATGTTATTTTTGGGCAATTGCAGCTAGCCAAAAAGCAATGCAAATGAACAGTATATTGGGTATCCACATTCCCAGTATGATAGGGAGTGTGCTGCTGATGGCAAAAGATATGGCAAATTTTGAAAGCAGGATAAAGGACGCCCCTATGCCTATACCGACGGCAAGGTGAAGGCCCATGCCGCCCCGAACCTTCCGACCGGCCACCGCCAGCCCTATCACCGTCAGGATAATATTGGTGAACGCATCGGCGGTACGGCGATGAAATTCAATAGCATATTTTTTGGAATTGGATGAGCCCCGGCTTCGATCGCGCTCGACGGCCTCCAGCAGCTCGATGGAGGTCATTTCTTCGTTCTGGTTGTTGTAGTAGGTAAAGTCTTTTGGAGAAAGGTTGATCATGGTATCCAATGGCGCCATGAACTGCGTATACCGTTCGTGAAGCCCGTCAAAGTTGCGAATGCTATAACTATTCAGTTGCCATCGGTTTGTTTCGTTTTTCCATGATGCTATGTCGGCCTCCAGGATGCTCGTAATGCGAGTGCCTTTGAAGTGCTCTATTCGCAGCCCATTGGCTGTATTGCTGCTTTTATTAAAGCCTCTGATAAACACTTTTGTATCCGGTGCAACAAGAAAATGAACATTTGTTGTACGGCCTTTATCCTGTCCGGTCGTCCAGACATAAGTGCGCTCAAACAGCAGCCTTGACTTGTTGAGTTGAGGTACAATAAAGTGGTTGAGGGCCAGGTGAAAAACAGCAATGGCGGAACCAACAATGATATACGGCCTTAACAGGCGGCGAAAACTCACCCCGGCATTCAAAATAGACAATATTTCAGAGTTGAAGGCCAGCCGGGAAGTAAAAAAGACTACGGCGATAAGGGTATAGAGCGGAAGCAGCAGGCCAGCCATGTGGAGGATAAACCCTGTAAAGTAGTCGAATACGATCTCCTTAAGGGTACAAGGCTTCTCGATAAAGCTTTTCACCTTGTCGCTAAAATCAATAGCTACCGAAATGAGGGTACAAATCAGTAGCGAAAAGAAAAATGTCGACAGGTACTTTTTAATGAAATATGCGTCGAGAACCTTGAATTTCAACATATTGTAATGTGTGCAGTGCGCTGTGGTGAATACCCTGATGCTCTATTAACGCGGGAGTGTGAGTTTGAGTTGCTCGATACGGCGACTGTTGGCGGCAGTAACGCTGAGCACATATCCACCCCAGGTAATCTCCGTGCCTGTTTTGGGTATATCGCCTTTCAGTTCAAGGGCAAGGCCGGCCAGGGTATCTGCGTTGCCCTTTACGGCGTCAAAGGCCCCTGAATCGAGCCCAACGATGCGGCAAACATCGTTCAAAAGGGTCTGACCTTCAAAGATATAGTTGAAGTCATCAACCTTCCTGTACCTGACTTCACTTTCTTCATCAAATTCATCGCGAATTTCGCCGGTTACCTCCTCCAAAACATCTTCAAGGGTCACAATGCCAGATGAGCCGCCATACTCATCCACAACAATGGCCATGTGTATTTTTTGCCGTTTGAATTCCTGCAGCAGTTCTGTCCCCCGTTTGCTTTCCGGCGCCAGCATTACATCTGTACGGATCAATGATTGCCACTCGAAATCATCTGATTTATCCAGGTGTGAAAGCAGGTCTTTGACGTACAGAATACCCGTTACGTTATCCAGGTCTTCCTGGTAAACCGGAAGTCGGGAGAACCCGGCCTCGCGTACTGTGGCAAGCAAATCGTGGAATCCTACGCGAAAATCTATAGCCACAACCTTGGAACGCGGCTGCATAACTTGCTTTACGGTGACATCGCCAAATTTGACGATACTTTTCAAGAGTTCAATTTCGCGTTTTTCGCTGGCAAGGCTTGCCGGGGTACTATTGCTGCTTTCATTGTCTTGTTCGGCCTTATTTGCCTGGGTTGGCGTTCGGATAAACGGCGAAAAGAGGCTTTTCCAAAAAGCAATGAAAATACTCAGGTGTTTGACCCAAAAGGAGGCACTGCCGGCAACATGACTGGAAACATTGATCTTTTTAAGCGACCAGAAAAACAAGGCCAGCGCAGCAGCCAGCCCCAGGGCGCTAACACACCATACCAATGCTTCCTGAACTCCCAGCTGAAGAGCCAGGTTATATAACGTCGTGCGGGTCACATTCGACTGCCATAACCATATTGCAGGAAAGATAATCAGCAATAGTTTTAGCAGGATACGTGCCAACAGCAACGCAGCCATAGCTGGCCGAATTTCTCTGGATAAAGCTGCTGCCCGTTGTGCGGATGGCGCTGCATCCGTACGAAGTTGCTCCAAATCTTGCGGCGACATGGCCATAAGAGCGCTTTCAGCCAGGAGTACAAGAAGATAAACCAGTAGCCCGATGATGATCAAACCCATTTTCGTCGGGTGTGTGTTTTAATGCCGGTTAGGCTCCATGGTCAGAACGGCAGGTCATCGCCATTCGCCTCTGTGGCTACATCGGCGGTAGTAGGCATGGCAGAAGCCTCCTGATTGCGGCCTGAGGGTTCGGATGCCGGGAAACGGCTGTCGCCGGTGCCTTCGCGTTTTTCCAACAGGCGGAATGTATTGGCCACAATATCAGTCACGTGGCGCTCGGCACCATCCTGTCCGGCGTATTTGCGGTAGGATATTTTACCCTCCACATACACCATCATACCTTTTTTAAGTTGTTTTTCAGCGCGTTCTGCAAGCTCACGCCAAACTACAACATTGTGCCATTCCGTGAGCGTCTGCCAGTTGCCGTCCTTGTCTTTGTAGCTCTCATTGGTTGCTACAGAAAAACGGCCAACAGCCGCACCATTTTCGAGATGACGAATTTCGGGATCGCCGCCGAGGTTGCCGATAAGGGTTACTTTGTTAATCATGGCAGTAAAAATTTTTAGGTTAAACAAAGCGGGTTCTAAATCAACCTTAAAGTTAAAGCTTTCTCCTGCAAATACCAATCGATAACGCGCGGAACTGCGATATTTTTTTTCAATTCTGACTTTGAAACCAGCTTGCTGTTTTCAAACGGGGAGCGGTGGAACGTGCTTTCCGGGGTTTCACTGCTGAAATTTACTTCTCCAAATATTGCGGTGATCCGTCGATGGGTAAGGGTCTGGCGGTACGGTTTGGATATGGCGCTAAATTCGGCGCCGGGGGGTAATTGACCATCAAAAAAATACCCGGACAGGCATTGTAGTATTTCCTGGTTATCGGCCGGTAACGATATGGCTTCGAGCAGGGGAAACTCGTACAGATTGCGCCAGATATCTTTGCCTTCGCGTTTTTGCACCAGCGTTTGTTGGCGGTAATTGACTACGAGATAGAGGAAAAAGCGGTCTTTTTTGACCGGATTTTTTGATTTTACAGGCAGTTCTCCTGCCTTATTCAGGCGGAGAGCACGACATTCGGAGTTTAGAGGGCAGGACGTGCATTGTGGCAGCCGGGGGGTACAAACTGTTGCCCCAAGGTCCATGATTGCCTGGTTGAAGTCGCCGGGCTGTCCGGAAGGCAGCAATTGCCGGGCAAGCTCGGCAAATTCCTTTTTTGCCTTTGGCGTATCTATCGGGGTTTCAATATCCCAAAAGCGGGAAAGCACGCGATAGACGTTGCCGTCGAGTACTGCATGCGGCAGGCCGAAAGCGAAAGAAGCAATGGCTGCGGCGGTATAATCACCGACACCTTTCAACGCGCGTATGGCGGCATAAGAGTTGGGGAATACGCCGTTTAGTTCGCCGGCGATGAATTTCGCCGTTTCATGAAGATTGCGTGCACGGGAATAATAACCGAGCCCTTCCCAGGCTTTGAGTACCTCGTCTTCGGGTGCATGGGCGAGTTGCGTCACGTCGGGAAAACGTTCGATAAAATGCAGGTAATAGGGCATCCCCTGCTCGACCCGCGTTTGTTGAAGTATTATTTCGGAAAGCCAGATACGGTAGGGATCATTTTCTGCTTTCCAGGGCATGGGTCGATGACTTTGAGCGAACCAGGCCAGCAACCTGTCGCGAAAAAAAGCGTGCGTATCCATATTGTGAAGCAGTTTCAGCGTACTCAATCCTCTTCTTCCATTCCTTTTACATCCCTGACGCCCGTAGCGGAGGAGGTTCCATTGCCGCTGGGTATGCCCATTGCTACCATAGCGCGTTCGCTGGCGAGTTGTTCGGCACTTTTTTTATTGAAATCATCTGCGGTGCCGAGTTTTTTGCCATCAACATAAACGGCCACTTTAAACTTGTCGCGTTTTTCGCTTTTGTATTTGGCGACCACCTTGTACTCAATAGAACGCCCGTTTTTCTGACACCATTCAAGCAACTGGCTTTTGTAATTGTCGTCAAAATGTTCCAGTTCGTGGATGTCGAGATAACGCCGCAGGATGCGTTTTACGACGTATTGTCTGGTTTTATTGTAACCTACTTCGATATAAACGGCGCCAACAAGTGCTTCGAGGGCATTGCCGAGCATGGACTTGGAAAGGCGCGTCTGGTTGTAATTGGCCAAAAAAAGATCGAGGCCCATTTTATCCGCGATTTCGTCGAGCGAATTGCGTTTTACGATCTTGGAGCGCATTTTCGTCAGAAAACCCTCGTCGCTGTTCGGGTACTTCTTAAACAGATATTCTCCGACGATAGTGCTCAGTACGGCATCGCCAAGGAACTCGAGGCGTTCGTTGTTGGCAATGGCATAATCCTGCGAGCTAAACGTGCTTTTGTGAAAAAAAGCCAGTTTGAACAGAGACAGATGAACGGGGGTAAAACCCACAAGCGTCTTCAGGCGCCGGGCCAGTTCTTTATCCGGGTGCAGGTAATAATTATAAAATCGTCGAATAAATCGCACAGAATCAATGTGTTTTGAAATATTACACTTTCCGGAATATGACAGAAGCGTTGTGGCCTCCAAAGCCGAACGTATTACTCAATGTAGCCTTCACCTTTCGCTGTTGGGCCTCATTAAAGGTCAGGTTAAATTTCGGGTCAATTTCCGGGTCGTCTGTGAAGTGGTTGATCGTGGGGGGGATAAAATCGTGTTGCATGGCCAGTATGCAGGCTATAGCCTCGATAGCGCCCGCAGCACCCAGAAGGTGCCCTGTCATGCTTTTGGTAGAAGAAATATTCAATTTGGCGGCATGGTCGCCAAATACCTTTTCAATCGCTTTCAATTCTGCGACGTCGCCTAAAGGCGTGGATGTACCGTGTGTATTGACGTAATCAATGTCTTCCGGGTTCATTCCGGCTTCTTCCAGTGCAAAATTCATGACATTGATTACTCCTGCGCCTTCGGGATGCGGGGCTGTAATGTGATAGGCGTCGGCGCTGGCCGCGGCACCTACGACCTCGGCATATATCCGGGCGCCGCGCTTTTTGGCGTGTTCGTACTCTTCGAGAATCAGGGCGCCCGCCCCTTCGCCAAGTACGAAACCGTCGCGGTCTTTGTCGTAAGGCCGGGAAGCGGTAGCAAATTCATCGTTGCGTTCGCTGAGGGCTTTCATCGAGTTAAATCCCCCGACAGCCGTTTTGGTAACGGTCGCTTCCGATCCTCCTGCGACGATAATATTGGCTTTACCAAGCCGGATATAGTCGAATGCATTCATCAGGGCGTGCGACGATGAAGCACAGGCGGAAACAGTAGCATAATTGATACCTCTGAAGCCATACTGGATCGATATCTGCCCGGCTGCGATATCCGAGATCATTTTAGGAATCAGGAAGGGATTGTGTTTGGGTATGCCATTCCCCAGGATATGGTCTTCAATTTCTTTTTCCAGTGTGGCGAGACCTCCGATGCCCGATGCCCAGATCACGCCTACCCGGTCTTTATCCACAATTTCAAGGTCGAGTCCGGAATTCTGAAGCGCTTCGGCCGCAGAAACCATAGCAAACTGGGTAAAACGGTCAAGGCGGCGGACTTCCCGTCGATCGAGGTGATCTTCGGCATTAAAGTCCTTTACTTCACACGCAAAACGGGTTTTGAACAGTGTTGCGTCAAATAAGGTGATCATATTGGCGCCACTTTTCCCTTGCTGCAATCCATCAAGGTAAGCAGGAATAGTATTGCCGATGGGGGTAATGGCACCGATGCCGGTTACAACAACTCGTTTCATACTTTCGGATTGGATAAATCAAAATGGTATGGGGTGTTATACTGGAAAAATTTGTGGATAACGAGCAAAGGTAAAACATCAGGATTAATACCCGATAAGGTAGTGCCTGCAATTTACGCACACTGTTTCCCGAAAAGATGAAAGGTTCAAAGCAAACAAAGCTTTGAACCTTTCAGTCAACAAAACCCGGGTATCAGGTGGAAAGGAACTAAAAATCAAGATTAACTTGTATGCCCTTCGAGGTATTCGATTGCCTGACCAACAGTCTGGATCTTCTCAGCCTGTTCGTCGGGAATGGAAACATCGAACTCTTTTTCAAATTCCATGATAAGTTCCACCGTATCGAGCGAGTCTGCGCCGAGGTCCTGGATGAAGTTGGCGTCTTTGTTTACTTCATTTTCATCCACGCCCAGTTTGTCGACGATGATTTTCTTAACGCGTTCGGCTACATTTGCCATGTTTTTCTAAAACTTTAGTGAAAAAATTCAATTTTTCGAGGGGCAAAGAAACGGCTATCCCTACGTTTTAAAAAATTTTTGTGCCGGAATTTTTCCTCCACCCCTGTAAGCCTGTTGAACAGGAATATGTAAATATTACACTAACTTTAGTTAATTGATAAACACTGCAAAACGCCTAAAATCTGCCGCATCTACGACAGTTTCATGTTTTAAGCAGCGTTATCACATTTTTTCAATTGGAGTATATGGAGTAAGTATGCTACTTTTGTACCGCCCTCTTATTGTAAATTTTACACTTAAAGTAAAAATGGGACGATGACACTCGTAGAAGCTACTACCTTGCTCGAAAAAAATAAACCCGCTATGCGTAAAGACGGATCGCAGAACACCAAGATCGTCGCAACCGTTGGCCCGGCCTGCAACACTTATGAAAACCTGCTCAAACTGGTGAAAGCCGGTGTTGACGTTTTTCGGCTTAATTTCAGTCACGGCAGCCACTCCGATCACCTGAAGGTAATTGAACACATTCAGAACATCAACCAGCAGTTTAATACTCACATTGGTATTCTGGCTGACCTGCAGGGACCGAAACTCCGGGTAGGCAAAATAAAAGACAATGCTTTGCCCCTCGAAGAGGGCGACATCATCACCATCGTGAATGATGAACACGCAGAAGGTACCAAAGACAGGATATACATGTCGTATCCGGAGTTTGCCGAAGATTGCCAAGTAGGCGAACGCATCCTGATGGACGACGGCAAACTTGTTTTCGAAGTAGTAGCCACCAACGGAGTGGATACGGTTCGCCTGAGATGTCTGCACACAGGGGTTTTGAGCAGCAATAAAGGCGTAAACCTGCCCGATACCAATGTCAAACTCCCGTCCATGACCGAAAAGGACAGGGAAGACCTGGATTTTATCCTGACACAGCCGGTCAACTGGATCGCTCTTTCCTTTGTTCGCCGTGCAGAAGACCTCAATGACCTGAAGCAGATCATTGAAGACAGGCGGCATCCGGCAAAAGTGATGGCTAAAATTGAAAAACCCGAGGCGGTCAACAACATCCGGGAAATCATAAAATCCGCCAACGGTATCATGGTTGCCCGGGGCGACCTCGGGGTTGAAATGCCTATCGAACGCCTGCCGACTACTCAAAAAGAGATCGTGGGCCTTTGTATGCAATATGCCCGGCCTGTTATCGTAGCGACCCAGATGATGGACAGCATGATTGTTAACCCCTCCCCCACCCGGGCAGAAGTGACGGATGTGGCCAATGCCGTGCTCGACGGAGCAGATGCGGTAATGCTCAGTGGTGAAACCTCGGTGGGCAAATATCCCGAGCTGGTGGTGCAGTATATGGGGCGTATCATCGCTGAAGCCGAGCGCCAGTACTGGCCTCAAATTGAGAGCAAGCGCCCGCGAGCCGTTGAAAAATCAAAACTGTTCCACTCTGACGTAGTTTGTTTCAATGCCTGCCGGGTCGCAGAGGAAATTGGCGCCAAGGGCATTATCGGCATGACAACCTCCGGTTATACGGCGTTTAAGGTCAGCAGTTTCCGACCCAATGCACGCATTTTCATATTCAGCGACCACCTTAATATGCTGAATACCATGAACCTGATCTGGGGCGTGCAGTGCTTTTACTACGATCGGTTTACCACAACCGACGAAACCATCCAGGATTGTACGGATATCCTGAAGGAAAGCGGGTTTGTCAATATCGGCGATACGGTGATCAATACAGGCGCCATGCCGTTGCACCGCCGCTACAGGACCAATATGTTGAAAGTGACAGAGGT
>CALMBD010000058.1 GCA_937861115.1 uncultured Bacteroidota bacterium
CAGCGAGCGATACCTGGTTTATTGAGTGGCGAATGATTTATCACTGTCTTTTTTGGTGTCGTTTTATCTTTGAGTAGGGGGCTTAACTTAATGGGGTTAGTGCATTGTTCTCGGATTTTATTTATTTATTCATTTTCAACACTATATACCGATAGTGTGCTTCATTTGAATACTATTTTTGAATAACTGTGTTCCATTATGTTGTGCTTTGAAATTTCGTGCTGCAACACTAATTCGTAGAAAAAGGTATTCGTTTCTTCGATGAGGAAAAACACACAATTCCAATCCAAAAAATTTATAGGCTTCGAAACCTCGAAATCAAAATTTTTTCCTTTGTATGAAATGCTTACAGATGGCTTGCAATGGAAACCACCATTATGAATTGTATTTCGAGAAAAGGCATATATTTTTACCAACTCTTCATAGTCAATATTAACCCCTGCCTTTTGTATCAGTTTACATAACAAGTTCTTTATAGAGTTGTCGGCTACGTTAATTTTCTCACCAATAAGCCTTGCACAAGTTTCAAGGTTTACAAAAAATTTTAAGAATAGTCCGCTTTTCATTTCTTCATCGAAATGAAACAACCTATCATTAATGAATTTATGTTTCTCTTCATCGGTGTTATACTTTTGCTTATTCCATAAGTCAAGAGTTGGAAAAAACTCTTTTCGGGCTAAGGTTATCAAATAATAAGATTGCAATATTTCACGATTAAACACAAAATATAATACTCTTGTATCTTTTTTTTCGTCCCAACTATTGCTGTTGACTAATGCCGAAATGTAATTAGTATTCAACTTGCTTAATTGAGCAAGCCTTTTTTGATGTTCTTCAATTAAATTTTGTGTTAAGGATATATTATACATGATTTTGAATTAAAAAACAAGTTGTCCTACTAAATAAGTTGCTGAAATTTCACTTCCCGTATCAATACTTTTTGCTCTTACGGTTAAAAGACCATTCTTATCAAGAGTAAAATGAACACTAATTCCTGATTGTCCTGCTAACTTTGGTGGTAAGTCTGCTATCAAGAATTTACCAATATTATGATTATAAGAGCAATAGTCATGTTCGCCTTTAAAAGTTTCTATACTAATTGACGTTTGATTGTCAACAGTGGTATAGTAGTTGCCAAAATTTGAATATGGAACAACTATTCCTTTATTGATGAGTATTGAAAATCTACCGTCAATACCGTCAATTCTAGATTTTATTCCGAGTGCAGTTGTAGTTTTCTTTATTATTTCAACTTGACTAATTCTGTGGTATTCAGTTGATAAAAATGTGTTCGTCGGTAATACTCTGGTTGCTGCCTCAAAAAATACTTTATTGTTCTCTTGTTTACCATGATAGTATAAATCAAATGCAAGATAATTTTTTGTTGAAAAAATATCAAACATAGACAATTCTTCAAATTTCCTTTTTATTGCAAAAGTTGATTTGTTCAAACTTTGGCATAATTTTTCAAATTCAGTTTTGAATTGCTGTACTAAAAATGGATGATTTTGAAATAATACTATATTCTCAATATTCCTACTTTCGGCATAATATGTCCAATTGTATGAACCATTTATCAAAACTTGATTGTCAATTATGCAAAATTTATGATGCATCGGATTATCTGCATTTCCGTAATACAGATTTCCACCAAGATTGATCAACTCTTGAAAGTTCAAACCCCAATCCCCATTATTTATAAAATCATCTATTACTATCACGGAAACATTAACCCCTTGCCGCCTCTTTTGACACAATTTCTCAAAGAGATGAAAATTCGTAAACCAAGCGACTGCTATTTTTATATCAAATTTTGCATTCTCTAATTGGTCTAAAACAACCTGTCGTATTCCTGAAAAGTAGGCAGTTGAGGTATCCATTTTGCTTTTATTTATTTTCTTTTTAGTTTCCGAGAACGATGGCTTCCTTGTCAGCCGCCGGCTTAGCGAGCGGTTAGCAGGGAAGCATTGTTGTGAGCAGTTTTTATTGTCACAGTTTATAAAATACTGATTTGTCAAGTTGTCGATATAGGAATGAAATAAGGCTAAGAATATCTAAGCAGTCTTGCTTGTCGATTGGCCAAGTTATGGCAGGCTCATGAGCTGTAGGATTTCTAATTGCACTCATTAGTCCACCAGAAATAAATTTAATGCCGTCTTGAAAGTCTTTGTCGGTTTGAGTCTGACAGGCAGTCACTTTTAATACACCGTTGTCGCAACCCCAAACATTCAGCATTAGGGGTTGCCCGTCTTTGTCACTTTGAGATTTAGTTTTTACGTCTTTATTATACGCCTTAGCACTTTCAAAAACTGCGTGAAAAAAATTACTTTGCAAGAATAGTTTTTGCGAATGTTTAACCACTTCTGAATGAAAATTACGTTTCAAAAATTCGTCAAGATTGTCTTTATATAAAAGGTTATAAGGGCAACCATTTTTTTCTAAAAATTCAATGGTCTGTTTTTTGTGGTCTTGAGGTGTCAATTCCAAGCAAAAACCAATAAGTCTTTTTGTTCTTTCTGTACTGTCTAAACGTGTCTTGGCAAGAGAGAGCACCCAGTCATAAAGCGTTTTGGCTCTTACAGAAGTAATCGAAGCGTTTGGAAAGATCTCTTTACTAACCCTTAAAATGGATTGTCCTATTCGGTCAATTTCGTTAACAGAAGTTGAGTATTTTAAAGCATCTCCAATTTGTGTTGCAATATGTCGGTAGTTTATTTCTTGCATTGTTCGTTCTAAAAATTGCCCATAACGGTTGGCTTGCCGCCGTGCGTTGGGTTTGCGGGCTGGCTGTTCGGCGGCATTGACAGCAAGCTATAGTTGGCAGCGATAATTCTATAAATCATCAAGTTCCTTTTTAAGTTTTTCTTTTATAGTATTCGTCGGCATTTTGTCAACTACTTTTGTTGTCAAAGATTTTAGCCTCTGATAACTATCTTTCAAGTATTCTTCGGCTGGCGTTTCAATACCGTGCAAGAGATAATTTCTAATTTGTCTTAATTGTCTTAGTTCATCTGCTTCTTTTAAAGTCAGAATTTGTTTTTCTTTAAGAATTTTAAAATCAGGGATTAGATACTTGTTTGGACGAATTTGCTCGTCTTTAAGTATTTCTCTAACCGCTTTTTCTAGTATTACCCAACAACGAACAAATGATTCAAATCCAGATGCTTTCTTTTCGGATATATGAAGGTTCTTAAAGTAGCTCTTAAGGTTGATTTTGTCATTATCATAAAATTCAACTAAGAGCATGTTTAAAAGTTGATCGGTTACAGATTCGGGCAGGTCTACATTTACCTTTTTGATATAATTATAAAATTCATTTACATCTAACTTTTTTATTGTATTCAAGTAGTTGTTGAGTAAGTATGTATCACCAAGTTTTACTTTGTTTAAATAGTCTTTGTTGATGTTGCTTAAAAGAAAGTTCGTTAGCTCGTACTTATCCTTAATTTCATTTTGCTTTTTAGTTCTTTCTGCCATTGCTGATTGAAGTCTTTCAAGTGCAATTTCTCCACTTAAAACCAAACCATTTATCTCATCAAGGATTGCTAGTTCTTCTTTTGAAAGATTGCCCGAAAAAGGTTTATAGACTAAGTCATGTTCAACTTCTGACCAAGCGTGCATAAGTACGGACGCTACTTGTATTTCTGCAAGGGTGTCAAAATACCTTTTTGTAGAAGTTTCTTCCTTTAGTTTTACTCTGTAATGTGTCGCCCAATAACCTGAAAAACGCTTTTCATATTTAGGTGTGTATGCTTCATTTGGAAATGTTTTTGTCTTGATAACTTTGAAAAGTTCATTTATTACTTCGTCAATTATTTCTCTCTCAGATGGAAAGTAAAGTGAAACACGAATACCTGCTAAGTCAACAATATCGTCATAAATTTCGCCTATAGTTTGGTATTTTTTATCTTCATTCCGCTTAATCAACTTGTCTTTAAGTCGGTCAGGTCGCTTAGCACGATGAGTCACAATGGCTTTTATGCCTAGATTGAAAAGCTGGTCTTCAATCTTGGATGCAACTATCTGGGATAACTTTTGATAAAAGTCAAACTCCTTGTTGTATTGTCTTATGAAGTCGTCAATCACTTTCATTGTTATGCCTTTATATTATTACTGCCAACTACCCCACCTAATGAATAATCAAAACCCGTACTTCACCTTTTCATTATTCGTTAGGTGCGTTTATGCCCCCTCCATACGAAACCGCCCCTGCTACCAACATATCGTCGGTAGCAGGGGCGTTGGCATGCATCAGGGTATGGGTGTATGATCATCTGATTTTAATAAAGCGTGCCGAAAGTTAACCGGTGTTTTCAAATAACCAAAACAAAATGCGCAAATTTTTAAGTCGTCAAGGAGGCATTTGCGCTTTTTCCTGGCCTTTTTCATAATCCCGGTGCAGGTTGGGCGGCCTTGATAACATCGCCGGGCAGTTCACGTACGCAGCCCCGGTACCTGAGGATATCCCACTCATGCAATTACCAGAACACCGTATACAAAGCCGTCAATATCCCGCAAATGATCACGCCGCCCACAATAAAGGACGGCTCCACCCGGAACAGTTTGACGTCGATCTCGATGGAGGTGTCTTCCTTGTTCCGCGACAGCGACATGACGACCATCAGCCCTACGATCAGGACAAATACCCACCCCAGCCGGTCGAGGAACGGGATTTCCGGCGCCAGGAACTTGAACGCAGCCGACAGCGGTATGGTCAGCAGCGCAGCGGCAAGCGCCGCTCCCGACGTCGTGCGCCGCCAGAACATGCCCAGCAGGAAAATGGCGAAGGCGCCCGGCGTGATGAAACTCATGTATTCCTGGATGAACTGGTAGGTCTGCTCCAGCGAGCGCAGTTGCGGCGCGACCATGATGGCGATCAGCATCGAAACGGCGATCGCGATCTTGCCCACGCGCACGAGTTTGGCGTCCGAGGCTTCTTTGTCGAAATACCTTTTATATATGTCCAGGCTGAAAATGGTGGCGACGCTGTTGGCCTTACCCGCGAGCGAAGCCACTACCGCTGCGATCAGCGCGGCAAACGCCAGACCCTTCATGCCCATCGGCAGCAGGTTGAGCAGCGTCGGGTAGGCAAAATCGGGCTTTACCACGCCGTTGGCGTCCAGCATTTCCTGCTGAAACATCCCCTCCGAATACAATACGAAGGCGGAAATGCCCGGCAGCACCACGATCACCGGGATCAGGAGTTTCAGAAACGCGGCGAAAAGGATGCCCTTGCGCGCAGTAGGCAGGTCGGCGCCCAGGGCGCGCTGGATGATGTACTGGTTGCAACCCCAATAGTTCAGGTTGTTGATCCACATGGCCCCGATCAGCACGGTCAGGCCGGGCAGGTCCTTGTAATACTGGTGACCTTTCGGCAGGATCATGTGAAAATGCGAAGGCGCTTTTTCGCGGATCAGCGCCAGTCCGGCAAACACACCTTCCGATCCGTAATGCTCGGCCACCATGCTCAGGGCCAGGTACACCGTTGCCAGGCCGCCCAGCACCAGCACCGCCACCTGCACGACATCGGTATAGCCGATCACCCGCATGCCGCCGATGGTGATGAATATGGCGAACAGGGCAAGTCCCAGTATGGCCGCATAGAAATCCAGACCGGTGGTCAGTTCCAGCGCCAGCGCGCCGAGGTAAAGGATGGAGGTCAGGTTGACGAACACGTAGGCCAGCAGCCAGAAAACGGCCATCAGGGTGGCCACCAGCGGACTGTAACGGCTGCGCAAAAACTGCGGCATCGTGTATATCTTGTTTTTGAGGTACACCGGAACAAAAAAAACGGCCACGACCAGCAGCGTGGCTGCCGACATCCATTCATAGGTGGAAATGGCCAGGCCGATGGCAAAACCGGAGCCCGACATGCCGATAAAGTGTTCGGCAGAGATATTGGAAGCGATCAGGGAGGCGCCGATGGCCCAATAGGTGAGCGAGCCTTCCGCCAGAAAATAATCCCCTGCGGTGTTGTCGCCCGTCTGTTTGCGGCGGTAGATCCAGTAGCCGTATGCCGAAACGGCAATAAAATAAAGGGCGAAGACGAGGTAGTCTAACAGGTGGAGACCGGTGGTGTGCATAGGATGTCAGGAATTTGTCCGGACAAGTATAAGTCGCCCGGGCCTTTGGTTGTCTCGGTGGCGGTACTAAAAAGTAAGGGACAACTTCCGGTCCCGACTTACCCGTCTTTGGTTCCGGGCAACACCTCGAAGAGCACCTGCTGGAAATATTCCTTTTCCGTCAGGACGTCTTCCCGTTCGATGTCGTCGGCAAATGCCTTGACGGCAGCCCGGTCGTGCATATTGAGGCGCATCAGTTTTTCGCCATACCGGACGATGTTCAGGTAATTGTTGCGGTGGTAGCCGATGACGCGCTTGCGGTGGATGTAGTTGCGCATGGCGTCGAGGTGCGACTGGAGCAGATCGTACTCCTGAAGGTTGTAATAGGTTTTGAACAACAGGGTTTTGGCGGCCAGGTTGAGCAGCGGGTCGCGGTAGTTGGCTTTTTGAAGCAATTCCAGCACGGAGCCGCTGTTGCCGCTCTTGTATTCCAGCCGGGCGAGGTTGTAACTGAAAGCGCTTTCGCGGTATCGTTTTTCAAGACGGTTCTTGTTGTCATAAATAAAGGTGCGCACCCAGTCCAGTTCGCCAAGCCGCAGGCCGATGGCCACCACGTTGTGGTAGGTGAATCGCGACAACATGCCTTCCTCGTACAGGAACCCTTTTTCCAGCCCTTCCCGGTACAGGTCGAATGCCTCCCGGAAATACCGGTCGCCACCCGAGTTGAGCCGGCGCACGCAGTAATTGATGGCCAGGATAAACAGTCCGTGCATCTCTTCGTCCGAAAACTTTCCGGCATGTTCGAGCAGCAATGCCTTGAATTTCTGAAAATGAACCTCTTCTTCGGGAAACTTCAGCATCCGGTAGCAATGCAGGTAGGCCGCAATGGCGGGCAATGCGTTCAGGTTGCTTTGCTCCGCGCGTTCGATCAGTTCTTCCTCCCGACTGGCGTCGGCGCCGGAATGGTAAATGGAGTGGTGCGCCGTCAGCAGGCAGATCAGCCGCAATTTTTGCGACAGGTAGATTACTTCAGACGTTTCGGACAAGTTGCGTAAACGCGACACGTCCGTGGGATTTTGGATATAGTTCAACTGGTGCGCCTCCCATTCCAGTTTGTATTGCATGTCGTGGAAATACATGTTCCGGAGCGCTTGCCGGGCCAGCGATTTTTCGAGACTGCTCCTGACGCGTTCGAAAGATTCGTTCATCCGCCGTTTGCGGTATCCTTTGGCCAGGTGCAACCGGGCATTGAGCGGGTCGGCAGTCAGTTCCTTTATTTCTATGTAGCGTTCGAGCAGGTTGTGCAGGTAACTCATCAGCAGGCGCATCTTCTGGTCGTTGTAGGGTGCGCTGCCATGGAGGCGCCGCCACACGGACTGCTTTTCCGGGTCTCCATTGCCGGCCAGGTACTCGAACATCGCCGTCAGGTCGTCGCGCTGGTTGAAAAACGGCGAGAGCAGAAATTTCTTCACTTCGCGCAGTTCCACCGGTGTAAAGGAGCGTATGAGGTGAAGCAGAACACTTTTGTCCATAGTCGGCGATTGTTAATCAACAGGCGGCAAATATGCCATTTTTCTTATACCGGCCTGAAAATATGGCTCATAAAATATTGATAAACAAATAGAAGTTACAAAAAAAGTTTAAAAACCACTCTACAACACATATTTTTTGATTTTGGCGTAGTGCGGCAGAAGGCGGTCTTTTGTACCGTCGATAAACCAGGTCAACAGACCGGCCGACTGCAGATATGAAAAACAGACCCGCTTCTCTCACGAAACACAAGGCAAACAGGTCCGGCACAGGCCCGACCGTGCCCGTGCCGGAGCGCCCGGGAAAGGCGCCTTCCCCGAATGTCGAAGTCTGGCTTGCCGGGCATCGCAGGCAGGTCATTGCGGCGCTGGTGCTGTTGTGGCTCGCCGTGCGGATTTTCATGTTGCAGACAGTAGCAAGCGGACCCCTGTATCAGATGTACAAATGGCCGGCGTCCGACAATTACTTCTTCGACGAATGGGCGCGCACGCTGGCCGGCGGCGACTGGCTGAACCGGCAACCCCTGCATCCTTACCACCGGTGGCACGATGAATTTGCCACCTATTACCTGGACCGGCACCCGGAAAAGAAGGCTTCGATTGAATTCGGAACGTCAAACCGGGCTATTGCGCCGGGCGAGGTGTTGTGGAACGAATGGTACGGCGGAAATATGTATCACCAGGAGCCGTTGTACGCCTACGTCATGGCCCTGTTTTATGCCCTGACAGGCAACGGGGTGTTTCCCATGATGTTAATCCAGGGGCTGCTGGGTGTACTGAGTGGCGTGTTGATATGGGTATTGACCCGGAAGTACTTTGGCGATCTGACGGCACTGGTAGCGGGCCTGCTGTACCTGTTTTGCGGGGTAATCCTTTTTCAGGAAGCGCTCATCCTGCGCACGGCATGGAGCGTTTTCTTCGCCTTGCTGACAGTATGGACACTCGAAAAAGCCCTCGAAAGCCGGAAAGGCGCGGCATACCTGGTATGCGGGCTGTGCCTGGGCATGGCATACCTGTTGCAGTCGGTTTTTTCGATGTACCTGCTGGGAGCGCTGTTCCTCTGTTTTATGCAGGAGCGGACGCATCCGCGAATAATGGCACGCCTGGCCGCTTTGTTGCTCCTGGGTTTTGTTGCGGTAAATGCACCCCTTGTATGGCGAAATGCGGCGGTTGGCGCACCCTTGACCAGCATTTCCAGTGTGGGCGCCATCACCTTTACAGCCGGCAACGTATATGGTACGAAAACCATTTCCAACTGGGCGCCGGATGCCGGAAAATGTGCGGAAATTATGGGCAAAACGGAAGGCGACTTCGGCGCCGTTGTCGTGGAAACCCTCGGCACGCATCCTTCTGCGGCATCTTACGGCAAATTATTGTGGTCCAAATTCCGGCGTGTACTCGATGGCCTCGAATGGCCGAACAACGAAAACTATTATTTCTACCGGCAACTGGTTCCGGCACTTCAATGGGCTTTTCTCGATTTTTACTGGATTGGCTGGTCCGGCGCAGCCGGAATTATTTTCTCCCTGTATTATCGAAAGAAAACGCGGACAATCTTGCTGGCCATGCTGGTACAGCTGGCCGTCATGCTCGGTTTTTATGTGTTGGGACGCTTCCGCACCCCGCTTGTTGCGCTGATGATCCCGTTTGCCGCATATGCGCTGGTGGAGTGTGCGCGGTGGTCGCGCTCCGGGCGAATGGAAACAGTAATGAAGCTGGCAATTGCCGTGTTGTGTTTTTATTTTTTATCGTACAGTTACAGGCGACACGCCGTCAGCATGCTGGACCCGACCGATTACAACGTGATGTATGAACTGGCCTATTATGACCGGATAAAAAATAATGCGGACGCGGGGCAGTGGCGGGAAGCGATTGCATGCCATGAAGCATTTCTGCAAAAGCAACCGGAATTTGTCCATACCGCGAAAGCCGGGCAAATACTCAGAGATGCGCAGCAGATAAATGTCCTTGATTTTTTTGCCGATCACTATAAAATGCAAAGTTTCCTGTACACAGACTCCGGCAACCCGGCCCTGGCCGCAAAATACCTGGCAAGGCACGATGTGCTGAAACGGATCGCACAAAATTCCCGAAAACGGCTGAATCAATAATCTTCCCGTCAGCGGGCTTAATTCTTCAAGTAATGTCAAATTCAAATCCTATGACATCAACATTTTTTACATTCCTGCCTGCCAGACCCTGCATTCGCCTCGCGCTGGGGGCGATCCTGCTTTGCGCTCACGGCTTTTTGTATGGTCAATGCAGCAACGACACCGTCCCGCCTGTTGCGATTTGCGTCTCTCAGGCATATGTCAACATTTTATTCGACGACCCCAACGACTGCTTCGGACCGGCGGGCCCGAACGGCGTCCCTTCGCCTTCGCCGGGAGCGGGTATCTCCTGGGTGCAGGCGTCAATGCTGGACGAAGGCTCCTTCGACGCCTGCAACAACATTCATTTGGCCGTTCGCCGGTCGACGCCCTATTCGGCCTGCATCAATGCCCTGAATGCCGTGAACGGTACAGCGCCCTGCGATGATTTGTCGGCAGACACGCCGAACGAATTCGAACGCGCCACACAGGAGTCCGATTCCATCAAGTTCTACGCCTGTGAAGTCGGCACAACGCAGGACGTGATACTGCGCGTCTATCAAACGGATGCCGCGGGAAATATCATGACGAACGGAGGTGTACCTATATATAATGAATGTACGATCAACGTCGTCGTGCAGGACAAGGTCAAACCGGTTGTGCTGTGCCCCGCCAATGTGACGGTAGCCTGCGAAAACTTCGACCCGAGCCTGCTGGCCTACGGCGATGCAACGGCGCTGGACAATGCGTGCCTGGATACCGTGCTGAAAACGCTCAACTACGATTTGTTCGATACTGTCTGCAACAGAGGAACCATTGTAAGGACTTATCAGGCCATTGATTGCAGCGGCAACTTGGCTCAATGCACCCACCGGATTATTGTAAACTACGAGCAGGATTATTTTATCCGGTTTCCAAATGACCTGGTCCTCGCGTCGCCGAATGGCGGCAATTATGGGTCGCCCGTTTTTTTCGGTGAAGATTGCGAATTGTTGCAGCTCAATTATCAGGATGTAATACTCACCAACGACCCGGACGCAGATATCCGCATAGAGCGTGTCTGGACGATCATCAACGGGTGCTCCTATGTCCCCGGTCAACCCGTGGTCATAGTACCCAATCCTGACCCGTTTCCCGACTGGGATAATCCCGGCAACCAGCCCGGCCCAACGGTATCGGCTTCCGGTGCGCCTGCACCCTGGAATCCGACCATATCGAAAATAACACCGCTGGATACGGTCACTACAGATTTTTCGACATTCTACGACCCCAATGCCAACGGGTATAGTTACACCCAGATCATAAGGATTTTCGATCCGATGCAGGCCATTCTGACGGGTAAAGTCTTTCTGGACACCCTTGTCGATTGCACCTTCAATGCCGGCGAACCTTTATTGTCCAACTGGAAAGTCAAAGCCACCGGTTTGGTGAGCAATGAAGTGGTGGAGGGATTTACCAATGCCAATGGCGAATACACGCTCCTGTTGCCCGCCTCCGACACCCTCGCGGAAGTAACGCTGGCCGTTTCGATTAACTTCGGACAAGGATGCCCTTCCGTATTTACGGTGCCATTGGCAAGCGGACAGACATCGGTGCAGGATATTCCGGCACACCTGGAATCCAACTGCCCGCAGTTGAGCGTAGACCTGTCCACACCATTTTTGAGGCGCTGTTTCAACAACACTTACTACGTAAATGCCTGTAACCTGGGAACTGAAGTGGTTGAAAATACCCACGTCGAGGTTGCGCTTGATCCGTATCTGGACTTCCAGTACAGCGATATTCCTGCAACACCGATGGGCAACAATTCCTTTTCCTTTGCTACCGGCGACCTGAACCCCGGCGCCTGTACCTCCTTTCTGATCATCACCAATTTGTCGTGTGCGGCCCAACTTGGGTACACCCATTGCTCGACGGCGCATATATATCCCGATACGCTTTGCCCGACGCCCCTTGGCTGGTCGGGGGCAGACATCGAAGTAACCGGATTTTGCGACGGCGACAGTGTGCGGTTTACGCTGGCCAATGTGGGCATCAGCGATATGCCGCAAGTGCAGGACTTTGTCGTCGTGGAAGACGTGGTCATGTACATGACGGCGCCGTTCCAGCTCAACAGCGGGCAGAGTCAGATGTATGCCGCTCCGGCAAATGGTGCGACCTGGCGCATGGCGACACCTGAGGTGCCGAATCACCCCTGGGGCGGCGTCGAAGCGGCAGTGGTGGAGGGTTGCGGCGGTTTGAACAACCCGGGCCTGGTAAACATCTTTTCACTGAACACCTCGAACCCCTATGAATCGGTCGACTGTCAGGAAAATATCGGGTCTTTTGATCCAAACGACAAGCAGGCCTTTCCCAAAGGCTACGGCACGCAGCATCTGGTCGAAGCCAATACCGATCTTGAATACCTGATCCGCTTTCAGAATTCAGGAACAGATACCGCATTTACCGTGGTAATACTCGATACGCTGTCCGGTTACGTAGAGGCATCCTCCGTGCAGCCCGGCGCATCGAGCCACCACTATGATTTTGCGGTACTTGATGGAAATGTATTGCGCTTCCAGTTCGACAATATCCTGTTGCCCGACAGCAATATCAACGAAGCGGCGTCCCACGGGTTTGTCAAATACCGGGTATCCCAGAAAGCGGACAATCCGGACGGCAGCCTTATTGAAAACCGTGCGGCAATATTCTTCGACTTCAACGACCCCGTGATGACCAATACGACCTTCCATACGATCGGCGATCAATTTATCCTGGTAAAAACCGATGAGAAGAACAACGGAACAGGACTTAACGCCTATCCCAATCCTGCAAGAGGGACGGTTACCTTCGAATTCCCGGTACCGATGCGGAATGCTTCGTTTGAACTGACCGGCAGTTTGGGGCGCCTGGTTCACCTGGAAAAATTTGCCGGAACGCGATACCTTTTTGAAAGAGGAAATTTACCGGCAGGGGTTTACTTCTACAGAATCAATGGCGAAAACAGCGCGCTGTTTACGGGAAAAATAATACTCCGCTAACATTTTCATTCCATGAGTGACGATTGTATCTCAGGACCGGCTGCCGAAAGGCTGCCGGTTTTTTTGTTGTCAAAGGCCGGGTGACAAAGATCATCATCATTCTGATCCACATCATCTTCCCGATCCGGCTTTGGTGCGACATTTGCCGCTGTCCCTCCCGAAGTGCATTTTGAAATCGCCTAAAACAATTCCCGTATCATGGCAGCAGCCTCTGCTTTCACCCGCTATTTTTACGCCAATACCACGAATCTCCTGAAATGGACCATCGGCTTAGTGTACCTCTGGTTTGGCGCCCTCAAGTTCTTTTCCGGCCTGAGCCCTGCCGAAGTGCTGGCCAAGGATACGATCCATATCCTGACATTCGGCCTTATCCCGGACAACATGAGTATCATCCTGCTGGCCATCTGGGAGGTTGCCGTCGGACTCATGCTCCTGAGCGGTTTTTTTGTTCGCTTTGCCGTCAAGGCGGCCATCGTTCACATCATCTTCACCTTTACGCCGCTGTTGTTCTTCCCTGAACTGTCGTTTACCCATGCGCCCTACGGATTTACCATCATCGGGCAGTATATAGTCAAGAACCTTGTTTTTGCGGTGGCCATGGGGATCATTTTGAAAGAAGAGCAACAGAACTGACGGCGGTTTTTGAAAACCTGCTTTTCAAATGCAAAACGCCACCGTCGCAGCAGCGACGATGGCGTTTTCTTTCCTGAATGCAGGCAATATCAGTTTTCCTTCACGCTGGATACCAGCAGGGATACCTCGTTGTTCAGCATTTCAACGAAACCGCCTTCCACCTGGAAAGTCACCTTTTCGCCGCCTTCCTTGAGGATGCGCACTTCGCCCTTCGACAGGGAAGATACGATGGGGGCGTGGTTGTCGAGCAATTCAAACTGCCCGGCGCTGCCCGGCACTTTTACCGACTTTACGGCGCCCGAAAATATTTCCTTTTCAGGACTGAGGATCGTCAGATACATAATTCGAATGATGAATTATGAATGATGAATGATGAATAACAAAGATACCATGCGATATCATTCATCATTCATCATTCACCATTCATCATTATTTAAGATGCTTCAGCCAGCAGTTTTTTGCCTTTCTCGATGGCGTGGTCGATCGTGCCGACGAGGTTGAATGCTGCTTCCGGGTATTCGTCGAGTTCGCCGTCCATGATCATATTGAAACCGCGGATGGTTTCGTCGATCGGAACGAGTACGCCCTTGAGGCCGGTAAACTGCTCGGCCACGTGGAACGGCTGCGACAGGAAGCGCTGCACACGGCGTGCGCGCGATACAACCAGTTTGTCTTCGTCCGACAATTCTTCCATACCGAGGATGGCGATGATATCCTGCAATTCGTTGTAGCGCTGCAGGATCACCTTCACACGCTGGGCGCAGTTGTAGTGCTCGTCGCCGATGATTTTCGGATCGAGGATACGCGAAGTGGAGTCGAGCGGGTCAACGGCGGGATAGATACCCAGCGATGCGATTTTGCGGCTCAATACCGTCGTGGCGTCAAGGTGGGCAAATGTCGTGGCCGGCGCCGGGTCCGTCAAGTCATCGGCAGGTACATATACGGCCTGTACCGAGGTGATGGAACCGCGCTTGGTCGATGTGATACGCTCCTGCATCACACCCATCTCGGTGGCCAGCGTGGGCTGGTAACCTACGGCCGATGGCATACGGCCAAGCAGAGCCGATACTTCGGAACCGGCCTGGGTGAAACGGAAGATATTATCGACAAAGAACAGGATGTCACGGCCGCCGGCGGGGTCGCTGAGGTCGCCGTCGCGGAAATACTCTGCCATGGTCAGACCCGACAGGGCCACACGGGCGCGGGCGCCGGGCGGTTCGTTCATCTGACCGAACACCAGGGTGGCCTGCGATTTGGCGAGTTCTGCCTTGTCTACCTTGCTCAGGTCCCAGCCGCCTTCTTCCATGGAATGTTTGAAGGCATCGCCGTACCGGATGACGTTTGATTCGATCATTTCGCGCAGCAGGTCGTTGCCTTCGCGGGTACGTTCACCCACACCGGCGAATACCGACATACCGTCGTATGCTTTGGCGATGTTGTTGATCAATTCCATGATCAATACCGTCTTGCCCACACCGGCGCCACCGAAAAGACCGATCTTGCCGCCTTTGGCGTAAGGTTCGATCAGATCGATTACTTTAATACCGGTGTACAGGATTTCGCGTTCGGTCGAAAGGTCTTCGTAGGCCGGCGGTTTGCGGTGAATAACATAGGCGTTTTTGCCTTTGGTAACCTTGCCGATGCCGTCGATGGCCTCGCCAACTACGTTGAACAGGCGACCGCGGACATCTTCGCCGACCGGCATGGCGATCGGGGAGCCGGTGTCGATACATTCCACGCCGCGGGTCAGACCGTCGGTAGAGTCCATGGCGATGGTGCGAACGCCGTCTTCGCCGAGGTGGCGCTGTACTTCGAGCACCAGGGTGGAGCCGTCTTCGCGTTTGATCTCAAGGGCGCTCAGAATTTCCGGCAACTTGCTGTCGGGACCGCTGAAGTCTACATCCACAACGGCGCCAATAATTTGTTTGATACGACCGATATTAGCCATAAAACGAAATGATGTTTGGTTTTTGACGCCCTTTTTCCGCAGTTGGCCAAATATTTCGGAACCAGCAGGCGTCATTTCTTTAAAAAGCCGCGCAAAAGTACACAGGTTCGGCATAAAACCATTGGTGTTTTCAACTTTTTCTGATGCAAAATAAAATTTCGCTAAAAAGTTGGTCCCGGACCCAAAACTTTGATATTCATTTCGTTTCTTTTGCCCGAAAATCCCGCTTTGTTCGGTTATTGCCCTGCATCGCATAATGTCATCTGTGGGCGAATTTGCAAATGGTTTGATATTTTAACATTTGAATCCTGTGTCTACCCGATAGAAAGTGCGACTTTTGCCCCTTCTTTCCTCCGAAATTCCGGTATTGAGGCGTTAAAAGGCATTTATTACACCCACCCGAAGAATAAAATTTCATTGCCTGCGTTTTTCGCCTTTGTTTCATCCCGGTGTAATCATTTTTGTACTAAACACAGTAATCGTAACGATGCAGTCGAGAAAGCCTATTTTCTACTGGGTAACCCTGTTTTTTGCCTTATTTACCTTGCCCATGCTGGCGCAGGAAGCTGATGTCCAGGACGCTGATTTAGCGGATCCGGCCGATTCAGCGGACATGTTGGTCCCCAAAGGCGCCGTATACCTCAACCTTACCGATGCCGAACTCCGCGAAAGACTTTCCTACCTTTCCGGATGCCTGGAGTTGAAAACAAACGGAGTAGTCAAAGGCTACATCAAGACGTATGTTCAGACCAAAACAGAAAAAACCAAAACCATGCTGGGCAAACGCCTCACCTATTTTCCGCTTTTCGAGCAGAAATTGCGTGAGCACGGTCTCCCCAGCGACCTGAAATACCTTTCCGTGGTGGAATCGGCCCTGAACCCCAAGGCGGTATCGCGGGTAGGCGCTACAGGTTTGTGGCAGTTCATGCCCGCGACCGGCGCCGACTACGGTTTGCGGACCTCCGGTGTGGTGGAAGAGCGCAGCGACCCGGTAAAAAGCACCGACGCGGCGGCCCGCTACCTCAAGGCACTGTACGCGCAGTTTAACGACTGGGCCCTGGCGCTGGCCGCCTACAACAGCGGCCCCGGTCGCGTAAATTCGGCCATCAAACGCGCGCACAGCCGCAATTTCTGGAGTATTCAACGCTATCTGCCCCAGGAAACACGCAATTATGTGCCGGCCTTCATTGCCGCTACCTATATCTGCAACTATTACCAGGCGCACGGACTTAGTCCCTACGATCCTGATTTTGACGAGCAACTGACCACCTATATTACGGTATACGACGGTCTCTCGTTCAGGGATATCGCCGAAGCAACGGGTATCGACTACGCCATGGTGAAAACGCTCAACCCGAGTTTCCGCCGCGATTATGTGCCGCCGACCAAAGAGGGACATTTTATCGTTCTTCCCGAACGCGTGATGCCTGCGTTTGTCCGCTACCTCAATACGCTGGGCAGCCGCACGTATACCATGGAAAGCAACGAAAATTTTGTCAACAGCAACATCGGCGACGGCCGCTACTGGCACAGCCTTGTCAATATCCAGCAGCCCGACCATATCGATGCGTTTGCCCAGAAGATCGGTTGCAGCGGCGACCACCTGAAAGCCTGGAACGGTCTGGAGACCAATTATGTCTACTCCGGCCAGACGCTCAAGATATGGCACCCCGTGTATGTGCAAAAACACTCCGCCATCCGGATTGAAGCGCCCGATAAAAATGCCTCCAAAACCAGGATTAAAGTGAACGCCGTGCCGCCACAGGACAACCCGGCGCCGGCAGCGGCAAATACCGCACCGCCCACATCCATTGTCCGAAGGGAATCCTTGTCCGGCGATGCACAGTACCAGTACCATACGGTGCGACGAAACGAGTCGCTGGAAGATATTGCCCGACAATACGCCACCTCCGTGGAAAGTTTGCGCAAGCTGAACAACACCACCGAACTCAATGTGGGTATGCGCCTGAAGATCAGGGAATATTGATCCTGTTTTTGGATCAGCAGATTCACGAGCCACCCTGACCTGTTCAGGGTGGCTCGTGTTGTTCGTACACCAGACCCGATACGGGCCGCATATTTCAAATATTTATCATCTGCACGACTTTATCCGCGCCTGCCGTGCTTCTTATTGTAAATAAATACAGACTTTTGCGATGCTAATCATCAAAATCGAAACGATATGACAACTCGCGCACTGCTCATTGAAGACGAACCGGAAGGACTGGAAAACCTTCAAAATCAACTGGCCAACTATTGCCCCGACGTAGAGATCGTCGCCACAGGCGGCTCGAATGCCGATCTGCTGCGACTCGCTTCAGAGGAAAACGAAGGCAAATTCGATGTGGCCTTTCTGGATATCAACCTGCCCGACGGCCTGGTTTTTCAGGCGCTCCAGCAGTTCGATGAAATACCCTTCGATATCATTTTTGTTACCGCCTTTGATAAATACGCGCTTCGCGCGTTCGAGTTTTCCGCGATCCATTACGTTGTAAAACCCATCGACGGGGAGGAACTCGTCAAAGCGGTCAGCAGAATACGCAGGCGCAATGCCGCCACCAAACAACGGGTGGAGGTGCTTCAACAAAATTATAATCCCAACGCTCCCAATGCTTTTGAAAAAATCGGCATTTCCGGACTCGACGGTATCCACTTTGTCCGGCTGCGCGATATTATCCGCCTAGAAGCGGAAGACAATTACACCCACTTCCTGCTCAAAAACGGCGAACGCATCACGGCAAGCCGCACCATCAAGGCATTTGAAGACACGCTGGCCTCGCTCGGCTTCGTAAGGGTGCACAAAAAGCATATCGTCAACATGAACTTCATGAAAACGTATATCAAGGGCGAAGGCGGCTATCTCGTGCTTGAAACCGGCGAAACGGTTGAAGTGTCGCGACGCAAAAAATCATCACTGATCGACACCGTGCGGCGTACGCACGGTGAAATATGATAAAGTTTGAAATCCGGGAGTCGGGGCTGTGTAACGGACAATTTCACAGCCCCCACCTTTTAACTTCAAACGCCAAACTCCAACCTTAAAATGGGCTTTTTTGACAAATTTTTTAACCGGGAAAAGAAGGAAGACCTCGACAAGGGACTCGAGAAAACAAAAGAAGGATTTTTCGACAAACTTTCCCGGGCAGTTGCGGGCAAAAGCACGGTGGATGTCGAGGTGCTGGATGAACTGGAGAACGTGCTGATCAGCAGCGATGTAGGACTTGATACCACCGTAAAGATTATTGGGCGTATCGAAGAACGGGTGGCGCGTGATAAATACGTAAATACCTCCGAACTCAACGAGATACTTCGCGACGAGATCGTCCGATTGCTCGCGGAAAACAATACGGAAGACGCGGAAGATTTTGACGTGCCGGCCGGGAAGAAACCCTATGTCCTGCTTGTGATCGGCGTCAACGGGGTGGGGAAGACCACCACGATCGGGAAACTGGCGCACCAGTTCAAACAAAACGGCTACAAGGTGGTGCTCGGCGCTGCCGATACCTTTCGCGCCGCGGCTGTGGATCAACTCAAGATATGGGCCGATCGCGTCGGCTGCGACTTCTATTCCAAAGGCATGAATGCCGACCCGGGCGCTGTTGCGTTCGAAACGACACAATACGCCCTCGACAACCAGTGCGATATTGCCATCATCGATACGGCAGGTCGCCTGCACAACAAAACCCACCTGATGCAGGAACTGGGTAAAATACACCGTTCCATCGAGAAAAAACTGCCCGGCGCCCCGCACGACGTCCTGCTCGTACTGGATGCCTCCACCGGCCAGAATGCCCAGGAACAGGCCAAACAATTCACGGAGGTCGCACCGATCACCTGCCTGGCCCTGACCAAACTCGACGGCACCGCCAAAGGCGGCGTAGCCATCAGCATCAGCGACCAGTTCAGGATACCCATCCGGTACATTGGAGTAGGGGAGAGCATCGACAAACTGCAAATATTCAACAAACGCGCGTTTGTAGAGTCTCTTTTTCAACAGTAGCGCCGTATGCGACGCCTTTCCTTTTTCCTGCTGCTGGCCATTGCCCTGTCCTCCTGCACCGCTACGCGTTTGCCGGGACACCGGTTTTCCGGGGCAATTCAACGGGAAGTGGCAAACTCTGCAGTATTTGGGAAAGCGTTCACCGGTTTTGTTCTGATGGACCCGGCCAGCGGAAAGGTCCTTGCCGATGTAAACGGCGATCACTATTTCACGCCGGCCTCCAATACAAAGATTTTGACGCTGTACACCTGTCTCAGGGTGTTGGGCGATTCGATGCCGGGAATGATCTGGAGCCGGGACGAGCGGTCGGTTACATTGGCACCCGTTGGCGACCCGACCTTTTTGCATCCCCTGTTTCAGGCCTGGCAGCCGGTTATGGCGGATTTGCTGCATGTGCCGCAGGATCAGGCAATAATCGTGGATACCGGCAACTACAACATCCTGCCCCTTGGCCCCGGCTGGGCCTGGGACGACGCCGATTCCGACTATTCTGCCGAAAGAACCGGTTTTCCGATGTACGGCAATACAAAAAGGCTGTTTGCCGCCGGTCCCGGCTCCCTGGATATCGAACCGGGATACTGGAAACAATACCTGCAAAGGTCCGACCGGGTTTCCGGAGACACTACTTTGCTCGTTCGCCAGTCCGGGGATAATACCGTTGTTTATACTTCCGGTGCGCCGGTTGATACTGCGTTTGAAGCATGGCTCCCGGTCCGGGAATCGGCCGCATACCTGCGCCTTTTGCTGGAAGATACACTCCACAGGAAGTTAACCTGGGGAACCGTGCGGGACAGTTTTGGAATGGTCCGGTATTCCTGTCCGGTCGACACCGTTTACCGCCGCATGATGCACCAGAGCGATAATTTTATCGCTGAACAGTTGCTGCTGGTCGCGTCAGGCGTCCGAACCGGCTTTTCCCAACTTAACCAGGATGCTGTTATTCGCTGGATGCTCGACAGCGTGTGGAACGATCTGCCCCAACGGCCCCGGTGGGTCGATGGCTCGGGCCTGTCGCGGTATAACCTGGTCAGTCCGCGCGACCTCTCAGTCGTGTTGAAGCGACTCTGGGACGAACAACCGCACGAACGATTGTTCTCCCTGTTTCCGGCGGGTGGCGTAAGCGGAACCATCGCGGGTTTGTATCCGGGGAAAAACGGCAAACCCTATGTATTTGCCAAAACGGGCTCCATGAGCGGCGTGTACTGCCTGAGTGGTTTTTTGCGGACGGAACGCGGTAAAATCCTGATATTCAGTTTTATGAACAACAATTTTACCGGGAGCAACAAACCCCTGAAGGCGGAAATACAGCGTATCCTTGAATTCATCCGGGATAATAACTGACCCAAACAGCCTCTTAGCGGACGATGAGCACATCGCCGGATATCCATCCCGACCGGTTGCGTTGTGTGATCTGCGCCACCCAAATATAAACGCCGGGGTCCGGCACACGACCCTGCACACGACCGTCCCAGCGCAGCAGATTTTCATTTTTGACGGAACAGAGCATATTGCCCCACCGGTCGTAGACCTGGAGTGTCAGCACATTTAAATCCACACCGAAGATTTCAAAAAAGGCATTTGCACCGGTGGTATAGGGGGCAAAGACATTGGGCGCAAAGTAGGCAAACCCGTCGCGACAATCGGCGCGATAGACATAGATCGAGTCTTCAAACCGACATTTCCGGTACTCGACGACCCGTCGGACCCAGCCGGTGTCGGCAAATTCAAACGCCGCAAATCCGGGCTCTTCATTCCAGTAAATTTCGCCGGCCACGCTGTTGCCGACGCTGAGTAGGAGGGGTTCGCCGGCACAAACCAGTGTGTCCGGGGGCAAAGGCGAGGGACTGGGGAAAGGATTCACAGAGACAAAATCAGAGGCGGAGCAATTTCCGAGGAATGCAGTGACCGCGTAATACCCCTGTTCCGTGACGGCCCGGCGGGGCGTCTCGACGCCATCGCTCCACCGGTACGATTCGGCATTGGGAGTCGTTGCATCGAGCCAGATGGTATCGATGCCGCAGATGGTCGTGTCGCCGGGCAGCATGACGTCCAGGTTATCGAGCACCTGGACCCGGATCGTGTCTGTGGCGACACAGGCGCCTGTCGAAGCGGTAACGATGTAGGCGCCCGAGCCGTTTGCGGTCCTGACAGGCCCCGTGACGCCGTCGCTCCAGGCATACTGCTGGGCTTCGGCGGCCGACGCATCCAGTTTGACAGTAGCCCCCGTTCCACAAACGACTGTATCCGGTCCCAGACTGAACGGTAAGGGCCCGGGCAGCACTTTTAGTGCCGCATCGAAAGTGTCCTGGCAAAAACCGTTTTTTACAACAAGCGAAATGGTCGTATTGCCCGGCGTATCGAAGGTGATGCCGCCAGCGCTTTTTACGCCCGATAATGTCGCCGGTAGCCCGCCCGGGAACTTCCACTGGTAATTATCCGCCTGTCCGTTGCCTGTCGCGGATACAAAAAGGGGCTGGTACCGGCAAACTTCTCCGGGCACGAGCGAAATGCCGGTGACGGGTTTTTCCTTTTCACAATAATCACGGATGCCGACGCTAAACGGAAAGAAATCGGATGATGCAGGCTGGGGCGGCGGGCGGTCTTCCGATTGCCAGTTGAATACAGCCGGTGTATCGAAAATATCGGTTAGTGGAATGACCACATCTTCAGCAGGGCATGCGCTGCATGCGCCCGACGCGTCTGTTTTTAGCAGCAAATGCCCGCCGGGACGGTATCTGATGCCGGCTATGCCTCCGTCATTGGTTACAATACCCGCAGAAATGCCGTAATTGTGACACAAATCGTAGCGTTTGGCCCACAAAAAGTCGCCGGCGGGCGAAAGGCAGATCATGTCGGCAACCGGCTGCTCCTTCGGGGTTTCGTAATTGAATATCAGCACGTCGCCGGTGGGTGACAGAATCAGACCGGGTAGCCAGTTGAGGGCATTGGGCATTTCAAGCCGTTTGGCCCAGGCGATATTGCCGTCGCTATCGGTTCGCAACACGCATGCGGATTGGGGAAGCGGTCCGGTCTCGGTCGCAGCGAAGACCCAGCCGCCATCGGGAAGTTCGGCAAAAGCTTTGAACAGCAGTTGATTGTAACGGCGGCTCCAGACCACCGTCCCGTCGGGCGAAATACGCAGGATAAAACCGTAATGCGCCGCCAGTTGTCCGTTACCACAGATCAGGAAACTGCCATCCTTGAGCCGTTGTAGGGTTCTGGGATAGTTTACCCCGTTGTTAAAAAGTATTTTGCTCCATACGATGCTGCCATCGGGTGCAACTTTGGTCATAACGAGGCGGCTGGGTTGGGAACTGCCGGTGGAACTGAACCGGGCCGATAATACGTATATGTTTCCATCCGGGTCGCTGCTGAGCCGGTTGTGCGCCCAATGCAGTACCTGTCCGTAGTGTACGGGAGTTTGCCAGACGGGCGCCCCGTCCGGTGCAAGTTTGGCGAGGATGAGGTAGTCGTCGAGCGCCGTGTTGTTGTTGTTCCGGTCGAACAGAGCCCAAACGCCGCCGTCGGGTGTTTTTTCCAGGTCGTAAATAAAGCGGGTAGAAGCCGTATCGCCTTTTCGAAGGGTATAACCGCCCAGCCATTGGCCGTCGGCGTCGAGGCGGATGATTTTTCCCAGAAAAGTGCCGAGCCAGAACGTGCCGTCTGCCGTTTGCTCGAGGCAAAAAATGCCGTTCAGGCTATCCAGTTGTTTTTGAAAGCCCGTTTGGCTGCTCAGATGGAGTGCAGGCAATAAAAAAAGGAAGCAAACAATAGCGCTACGACTACTCATGGGCTTTTGATTGCCCTTCGCATCAAAACTGCAAAAGGCCTTTATTGGCAAATAAACAATTTAAAACACTATTTTGTCGGTAATCGATGCAACCAATTTTTCCTTTTATCGACATTTGGGCAGGTTTTATTAAAGAACACTCAAAAATGACATTTCTCATGAAACAATTTTTCCAAATTTTGCTGCTTGTCGCAGCCATGTGTGCGTCTTCCTACGTGCAGGCGCAGACGGTCTATGTCAACGCAACCGCTTCCGGCGCCAACGACGGCACGTCATGGACCAATGCCTACACCAGTCTCGATGCCGCCCTTGCCGGTGCAACTGCCGGTACTGAAATATGGGTTGCGGCCGGGATTTACAGGCCCTCCAACCCCAATCCGAACAACAGTTTTACGGTTCCCTCGGGAGTAAAACTTTACGGCGGATTTGCCGGAACAGAAACGATGTTGAGCCAGCGGAACTTTAACACCAATATCGTGGTGTTGAGCGGCGATATCAACGGAGATGACGTGACAGGCAATTATACGACCAACAGGACCGACAATGCGAAGCACGTCGTGATCATACAGAATACCAATCCATCGGAACGCGCTGTTCTGGACGGTTTCAGGATACAGGGCGGCCATACCAGCGACGTATCGACCGATCCGGAGATGCTGCGCCACGGCGGCGGCGTTTTTGCTGCGGCCAAATTAACGGTACGCAACTGCCTGTTTACCGACAACTTTGGCCGTGCGGGTGCCAGTCTTGCCGCTATTTCAGCCGATGCATCCGGTCTGGTGGTAGATAACTGTACCTTCAACGCCAACAACGCCACCCAGCAATCGGCGGGTATTTTTATCCGGAACCTCGACGGCGCCGATATAAACCGCTGTATTTTCAGCAACAATACCACCAACCGGGGCAGTCTCTACCCGCTCACTTCTACAAATGTGGTGGTAGACAGTTGCCTGTTCGATTCCAATAATTCCGGCGCCAATAACTGCGGCGGCATGTTTACGTTCCAGACCTCGTTCACGCTGACCAACAGCATTTTCCAGTTCAACACCGGGAATACCTCGCCGGCCATGTACAACGACGGCCGGATGGGCAGTCATTTCTTTACAATCGACAACTGCATCTTCGACGGCAACATCTCTACTGCGAATATCGGTGCGATGTATAACTTCCAGGCCTCCTTCCTGCTCAAGAACAGCATCTTCCGCAACAACAAGTCGAAAGCATTTGCAACGATGTACAACGACGGCCGCGACGATGAGGACTATTTCGTCATCGATAACTGCCTGTTTGAGAACAATATCGTGGACGACGGCAATCCGAACGCTTCCACGTTTGGCGGCGCCATCAGCAACTGGCAGGCCACATATCTGCTGAAAAACACCACCTTCCTGAACAACGAAGCCGACAACGGCGGCGCCATTTACAACGACGGCCGCGCATTCAACAGCGAGGCGGTCATAGACAGCTGCATTTTTCAGGGAAACAAGGGCAAGGTTTATGGCGGCGGCGCCGTGTATTTCTGGAAATCGAATGTAGACCTTGGGAATACCACGTTTACGGGCAACATGGGAGAAAATACTGCCGGAGCCTTCTACACGGGCGACTCTTCAGTATACAACATCCACAACTGTGTTTTCGACGGTAATATGGCTGCATTCGGCGGAGGGGTGTCTTGCTACGGATCGACCAATACCGGCACTTTCACGGGATGCACGTTTTTGAACAATGAGGCAGAGACCAGCGGTGGCGCACTGATCAACGGATTTACCGCCAACGTAACCCTCAGCGATTGCACGTTTTCCCAGAACAACGCAGGCAATGCCGGCGGCGCCATCTCCAACCAGAACGCACTGACCAACCTGAGCATCGAGCGTTGCGTATTCAGCGAAAACAACGCTGCACTGCGTGGGGGCGCCATGAACATCTCTTCCGGTGTGAGTGTCGGGATCGACGAAGCACAGTTCCTGGGCAATTCGGCCGACGTGGGCGGTGCGATCCGGGTATTTGAGGATACGGTAGGCCAGACGGTACTGACCATCAATAACGCCGTTTTCCAGGACAATATCGCGTTCACACAAGCAGGCGCGCTCAATGTCGACAACTCCGACGTGGGATTGAGCAACTGTCTGTTTGCTTCCAACCTCAACCTGAGTTCCACGGGAGGCGCCGGCGGTGCAATTTCAAACAATGCGACCGAAGGGGAGACGGCCAATATCGTTGCGGTAAACTGTACGTTTGGTGGAAACTTCGCACCACTGGGCGCATCTATCGCTCAGTTTGATGTAGGCGACGGTGTGGCTTCCCTTACCCTGCAAAACTGCATTTTGGCGGGCGATCTCGATAATTATGCTATCGAATCGGGCAATCCAACCGTTACCTCGCTTGGCGGCAACCTTTGCAGCGATGCTACCCTGACGCCATACTTCACCGGCACCAACGATATCAACGAACAAGACCCCCTGTTCAACGATATTTCCATCTACGATTATCATATCCCGACCAACAGCCCGGCGATTGATATCGGTATTGCATCAGGTGCGCCCGCTACAGATCTGGATGGCAACCCGCGGATCAATGAGCCCGATGCCGGCTGTTATGAAAACCAGAGTGTTGTAGGCGTATTTGATGCGCCCAAAACAAGATTGCTCGGCGTCGTGCCGAATCCGGCGGTCGACTTCGCTCAACTCAGCCTGGAGCAGGCGTGGAATGGCGCCGTGACGATCGAGATAGTCTCTACGACAGGAGCGATCGTGCGCACCCTGGCGGCTGAAAAGCAGACGGACAACTGGCAGTTCCGGCTCGATGTAAAAGACCTTCCGACAGGTACCTATATCGCCAAGGTACGTTCGGGTGATACCCTTTACGTGGGTAAAATCGTAAAGCGTTAAAAAAGGGAGGGGTTTAGACGGGTCAGGGTGCAAGCCATGACTGGTCTAAACCCCACTTTTACCCTAAATTTCCCTGAAAAAGTGCAAACTACTGATCCTGAACCCCTTGTTCAGGTATAGCCGGTGCGCGTCGTGGCGAGCGGGTCCGGAATCGAGCGTCACACAGGCGCAACCCTTCGCTTTGGCCAGCCCGAACACATGATCGAGCAACATGCCGGCGTACCCCTTTCCCCTGCAGGCCTCCAGTGTGCTGAGGTCGTCTACATATATCTGTTTCCCGTCGTATAATTTCCGCAGGTAGCGAAATCCGATAGCAGCAGCGGCCACGCCGTCTTTTTCTATGAAAGCCAGTTCATAGCCCTCCTGCATCATTTCCCTGATCAGGGGAAGAAAGGATTCCTCTTTCAGGTGCGGACGCAGCAGGTGTAATACCGGCCAGCATTTCAAAATATCGGCATCTGTTTGCGCGGTGGTGACGTGTGTCATGGCAGTTGTATAATGTTATTGGAACAGGAAGCCATTTGTCATTGATTTCCATTCAACTGGAGTGGTCAACCACGATTACCCAGCGACCGGCGATTTTCTTCCAGAGCAGGGTGTAATACCCCTCGGGGGCATCTGTTGCACGGTTCAACAGCCACTTGCCGGTAACAAAGGCATTTTCAGGCGACAGTATTTCAACGGACAGGATCGTGAAGGTCAGTTTGCCCATTTTTTCGGCGTCAGGATAACTTTTTTTGTAGTTGGCGAGGGTCTGTTCCCAGCCGAAAGTGAGTCCGCGGGAGCCAATGAAACGCAGGCTGTCCGATTTCCAGTAGCCCTCCATAAAGGCATCCAGATCGGCCCGGTTCCAGGCATCTTCCTGGGCAGCCATGATGGATCGGATTTCGGATGCGTCGTCAGTAGTATTCTGTCCGCTGACAGTTAGTGTTGCAGCGCATAGCCACAATAAGGAAAGCCAGTATTTCATAAGTCCGGGAGGTGTAATTTGAACGCAACGGTTTGGGTATCAAAACAAAAACCCCGCTTGCCAGCGGGGCTTCTGTGCCCGGAATGGGACTCGAACCCATACGACCTCAACGGCCACAGGATTTTAAGTCCTGCGTGTCTACCATTCCACCACCCGGGCAGCGGCTACAAAGTTAGCGGTAAAAATAAAAAAACCCCGCGTGAACGCGAGGTTTCTTTTGAGCGGAAAACGAGACTCGAACTCGCGACCTCAACCTTGGCAAGGTTGCGCTCTACCAACTGAGCTACTTCCGCATTTTGTGCTTGCCGGAACCATTGTTCCTGCGTTTAGCGGGTGCAAAGATAAGACCGTCCTTTTCAGGCAGACAAATATTTTTCAAAAAAAATTTACACCTGGCCATATTTTTAGAAAACGAGTCGATTTTGGCTCGTAACGGCAGGATTAAACGGGGGTTCCGGCAATCTGGCCGGCTTCCTGGGCGGCATCGACCATGCGTTTGTAGTAGAAGTAGGTCTCCAGTTGTGTCCGAACCGGAATATCCGTGCTCACGCGCCGGTATTCATTCTGGTCGTAGCGATCTATGATCCGTGCCTTCACATTGTCGTTCAGTTGCAGGTCGAGTAAGTCCATGATCTCCTGTTTAAGATCCGGATCATACACCGGGAACGTGGTCTCGATGCGATAGCTCAGGTTGCGCTCCATCCAGTCGGCACTACTCAGGAAAATCCTTTCCTTGCCGCCATTGTGGAACACAAATATCCGGGCATGTTCGAGGAATCGATCGACGATACTGATGATCTCGATATTTTCACTTACGCCTTTTAGTCCGGGCACCAGGCAGCAAATACCCCTGACGATCAGTTTGATCTTCACACCGGCTTTGGACGCTTCGTACAATTTGGCGATGATGGCCTTGTCTTCCAGGCTGTTGATCTTCAGCGTCATGCCGGAAGGCTTTTTGCGTTTGGCAGCCTCTATTTCATGATCGATCAGCCGGTACAATGCCGGACGGAGGTTGAACTTGCCCACCAGCAGGTGTTCGAATTCTTCTTTTGGCGGCTTGATGTTTTCCAGAAACGAGAATACATTGCTCACTTCCACCGTAAGGCGCGGGTCGGCGGTGAACAGCCCCAGATCGGTGTAAATTTTTGCGGTTTCTTCATGGAAGTTGCCGGTGCCGAGGTAGGTGTACAGTTGGGGTTTGCCGTTCTCGACACGGCGTACCAGGGCGAGTTTGGAGTGCACCTTAACCCCCGGAAAGGAATAGTGTACCCGGACCCCGGCGCGTTCGAGCCGCTCGCCCCATTCGAGGTTGGCCGCTTCGTCGAACCGGGCCTTGATCTCGACAAACGCAGATACCTGTTTTCCCCGTTGGACGGCGTGCATCAGGGCTTCGAGTATCTTGCTGTGCCGGGCCACACGATACTGTATAACTTTGATGTGGGTCACGTTGGGGTCTTCCGCGGCCTTTTCAAAAAAATTGACGACCGATTGATAGGAGTGATACGGGAAATGCAGCATCTGGTCCTTTCCCCGGATGATCTCAAAGGGATCCTCCGCATTGTGCAAATGCGTGTGCGGCAGCGGGGGCAGCGGCTTGTATTTCAGGTGCGACATTCCAAAATCCGGAAATTTAAAGAAGTCGAAGTTGTTGTGGTAACGACCTTCCGGCAGGATGTCGTTTTTGCCCAGATCGAAGGTGTCCTGCAGGTAATCGAGCAGATGGCCGGGCATTTCCCGGTCGTAGACAAAGCGGCTGGCGGGTCCGACCTGCCGTTTTTGCAGACTGGATTTGATCTTCTGCACCAGATCGCCGGAATATTCGTCGTCGATATAGAGTTCGGCGTCGCGGGTCAGTTTGATCGAGTAGGTATCCTGTATTTCATACCCGGGAAACAGCCAGGAAATCGAGTTTCGCACAATGTCGTCGAGCATGATGACATCCTGGCGGTCGCCGGTGGAAGGCAACTTGATGAAACGGGGCAACTGGTCGGAGGGTATTTTGACCAGGGCGTATTCGCTGTCGCTGAGCGGTTTTTTCTTTTGCCGGAGGTGTACGGCGAGATACAGGTTGGCGTTTGCCAGGAAGGGCCGGATGCGGCGTTTTACCAGCAATACCGGCATGACGAACGGCAACAGGTTGTTGTGGAAGTAGTTCTCCACAAACTCCTTCTGGCGTTCGTTCAGATCGAGCCTTCGGAGCAGGAATATATGGTGCTTGCGCAATTCGGGCACGATCTGCTGCTCGAAGGTGGCCGCAAATTCTTCCTGCTGGTGGTTGACGATCTTGTGTATCTCCTTCAACAGGGTACTCGGATCGAAATCCAGTTGGGCCTTGGTCTTTTTGCCCACCTTTTTCAACTTGCGAATGCCGGCTACGCGAATGCGAAAAAACTCATCCAGATTGGAAGAGTAGATCGCCAGGAATTTCAGGCGCTCCAACAGCGGTACGGCCGGGTCTTTAGCCTCCTGTAATACGCGGTAGTTGAAGGACAGCCAGGAAATATCGCGGTGAATGAGCGGCAGGGTGTTCATGATGAATACGGGTAATGCAAAAAGGAATAATGAAGGGTGTTTACGGGTTACTGATGTGGCACAAAAGTGCGGTTTTCAGGCGAATTAAAGCAGTCGACCTGTAAAAACAATACCATACATGCAAGAAACTTAACAGCGGTATTGTTCAGAACAGGGTTCCCTGCTGCCCGCCTGCCGGTTTTGGGCCGCGCAATTGTGCTTCCGGTATTTGGGCCTTAAATGCCTCTGCTGTATACGCTGCCAGTTCGGGCGCCAGCAGGTTGTCGGGTTCGTGGGTAAAAAAGTACAATTCCCGGAGCCCCCCGGCTGTCCAGCCTTTGGCACGTCGACTCCAGTCTTCAATCCTGGTGTAGTCCGTGGGGTGCAGGGCGTTCCCGACAAATCGGATCAGTACCCGGGCGCCGGTCAGGCGCATATGGCAAACGTCGCGGCGACCGGCCACATCGGTTATGACTGTTGCGACATGGTGTTGTTGAAGGAGTTGAAAATAATCCTCTGCCTGAACGGTGGGCTGAAAAAACGACTCGTGCCGGACTTCCACAGCAAGCGGTACGGACGCCGGGAACTGCTCCAGGAAACGCGCCAGCAGGTTGATGTCCCGGACGCTGAAGTAAGGCGGCAATTGCAGGAAACAGCACCCGAGTTTTTCTTCGAGGCCTGCGATCACGTTGCAAAACACCGCGATCTGCCTGCCCGAAAGCCCGAGATCGCGCGCATGGCTGATGGTTTGGGGTATTTTCGGGCAAAAACGAAAATCGCCGGGTGTTTCTTCCCGCCACCGCGCCACGGTAGCCTCATCGGGAATCCGGTAGTGGGTGGTATTGTGTTCAATCGTATTGAATTGTTTCCCGTATTGGGCAAGGAAATCCTTCTCTTTTGTCCCGGCGGGGTACCATTTGCCCACCCAGGCTTTCATATTGTACCCCGTAGCGCCTATATAAAGCGTCGGCGTCGTAACCGTTGGCAGCGCTGCCAGCAGGGTTTCGTTCTGCGGCGGATCGGCCCGCAACGCAAAATCAACACCTTCCACCGTGGGTAGTTTGCCAAAGTCCATTTGAAAGAGATACTTTTGGGTACCGGCTCAAAGGTAATGTCCGCTGTTGAATTGATCATTTACCCAACCATAGCTATGAAATCGATTCCTTATTTCATTTTCGCCTGTTTCTGCTTCACGGGCTGCATCCAAACCGAAAGCAACACCCCGCAAACGGCAGCCACCGGCCCCGACCTGTTTGCGCTAATCACTGAACCAAATGTCTCTTACGACTCGACCCTGGCAACAAAACTCCGGGCCGACGAATACGGGATGGCCCAATACGTCATGGCTTTCCTGAAAGCCGGTCCCAACCGCAGCCAGGATTCCCTCACAGCGGCCAACCTCCAAAAAGCACACCTGGCCAATATTACCAGAATGGCTGATGAAGGCAAACTGGTGCTGGCCGGACCGTTCATGGACGACGGCGAGGTGCGCGGTATCTATATCTTCAAGGTAAAAACGGTGGAGGAAGCGCGTGCGCTGACCGCCACTGACCCGGCCATCCAGGCCGGTCGCCTTGTCATGGAACTGCATCCGTGGTATGGATCCGCGGTGTTGCCGCTCATTGTGCCGCTGCACCACCGAGTGGCAAAAACAAAGATTTAAGGAAGGTATCCTGGTGGTGGCACACATGAGTCACGCGAATCAGGGGTTGAAAATAAGCGAGAATTGGTTTTCAGCCTTTTAGACCTATAAGGTTTGCCAAACCTTATAGGTCTCGTGCCTAAATGTTCGATTTTCAAAGTCCAAAATCAACCCCTGATTCGCGTGACTCATGTGTGCCACCACCAGGTATTTTGTTGCCAAACTATATTTGGATCGACAAAGGGCAAAACGACTTATGATACACGCTTACTAAACCCTTATCGCCTTGGGCATCCGATCAGGCTCATTGCCTGTGGCACACCACCCGATACGCCTACTGCCTTACCATTCCAACAGCCTTGTCTTTCGGCCGTTTGATCGAGTAGGTGAACCGGACCTTTTTCGTTTGACCTGCCGGCACAACAACCTGCCATTCCAGTTTGCCGAAGTCGGCGTTGTACTTGGCGCCGCCTGTTTCTTCCAGTTCCACAACGATCTCTTTTTGTTTGGAGACCGGAATCTGGTCAAGCACATCTACCGTTACGGGTGTCGATTTATTGTTTTTAATGGCGATCTCGTAGGTATAGGTTTCTTTGATCGTGGAGCCGAAAATTTTCTTCCGCTCGGTAAAATCCTGCGGTTGTACCCGTTTGATGGTGATCTGCTCATCGCGGCCGAGAGAAAGCAGAAGAGTGTCGGCGGCCACCTGCGGGTTGATATACGCCTGACCGATATAGGTATCCTGGAAAAACAGATTGGCCATCCCCGGGAGGAGGTTGTATTTGCCGTAATCGGCCAGTTTGGCCAGCAGGAACACCGTAGGCTCCAGTTTGGGCACGGAATGGTACTCGTATGCCGCCGGCATGTCTTTTTCGTCTACCTGGATGATATTCTCCTTGCCGTCGGCGAGTATATCCTGCGGTTTGGTGACGTCGAAGGTTACATTGAAGTCGCCGGTATTTTCAAACATGGCATTCAGTACGCCGAGATCATCTGCCGCAATGGGATTTGCAAGTTCCGCACTGCGCGACCCTCGTATGTTAACAGCCCCGCCATCAATCTGCTGCACCTGTTCCATCTGGTAAATGTTGGTCGCCTGGGCATTGATATCCTGTTTCTGGTAATAGGCTACCACCGGGCGGAAGTCGACAAAAACGGGATTCAGGATAGGGCGGTCGTTGTTGGACAAAGGGCTGGCGGTCGACAGGTGCAGGATCACTCCTTTCCAGTCAAAGCCCGACATGTTGGACACATTGGCCTTGTAAACGAGTTGCAACGGTTTATCCAGCCCCTCGGATCGGAGGTCGTACAAGGGCGTCCAGCCTGCCTGTGTGACCAGGTAAGTGCAGGTAATCTCGACCGACTGGGCGCTTGCGGCGTCAATTTTCATCACCACCTCGCCGGTCTGGTTGACAGTATTGGGCTGCAGGCGTTGCAGGTCGGCCTGCATATTCTTGTAGGTCTCATTGATTTTCCGCTCCCTGATCGCTATCTGAAGCAGGCGATCCTTGATGCCCATCAGTTGTTGTCGGTAGAAAGCGGTCAGTTCCCGAAGTTCTGCCACTGTAAGCGTCGTTCGGGTATTCGGATCGGTTGTAGTCAGGCCGATCTGGCCCATTTTGCTGTCAATCAGGGCCTTTTCCCCGTTCAGCACCTCCCGTTCGTCACGGATGCGGGTAAATTCGTCGCCGAGCAGCAGCAGCGAGTCTCGCAACACGGGCGCGCGCGGGTGCTCCGGTCCGGCGCCCGGTGTTTTCAGGCTGAATACAGCGGAGAGCAGCGTCGCCGTGCCTTTGATTTTGACCTGCAGGCTGTTGGCGTTGAAATAGGGCGACAGGTTTTCAAAAATGACCTCCGATTTGCCGGCGGGTATTTTCACCGTCGCCACACTGCTGAGTTTGGCGCCGCTGCGGTATACGGTGACTTCCGAAATAACGGGTGTGACCCCCGGGTTGGCAAAAAGATGAAAAGAAAGGAGGAAAAAGAGGAAGGTTGAGCCAATGGTACGCATGGTTTTGTGCTTTTTGTGAAGGAGATGTGGGTAGGATGCACGGTTTTCACAAAATGCATAAACCAGGACAGGATTCAGGGTTAGACAAGTTATTTTGCAAGGCCGCGCCATTTTTCTTCGAGTTTGGCTAGACGGACATGTCCTTGGTCGGCATTGAGGAAGGTTTCGTCTGGCCACTCTCCGGTTATTTCTGTCATATGGTTTTCAAGGTAATTAATAAACTTATTTTGAAAGTACGGAATCAATTTGAAATATAAGTTATAAATTTCTTCTCGTGTGCTTTTTATTTTTGAATACTGCTTATTAAAAAAAATATAATTATTGATGAAGTCGTATATTTCTTTAATGACAAAAAATATAGAAAATAAAATTAATATGCCGAATACTATTAGCATAATGTTTTTTAAAAAAATAAGTATTCTGCCAATCATTCCTTGGTTATTATATCCTGCAAAGATAAAAAATATAAA
>CALMBD010000059.1 GCA_937861115.1 uncultured Bacteroidota bacterium
GGTATGGACTGGGACAGCACCCTGGGTTATGCAGAAGCGGAGGGGTTTCGCTGCGGTATTTGTTGCGAATTCCCTGTTTTCAATATCATGACCCGTAAAATGCTGCGCCTCAGGGAAAAACCCTTGCTGGCCATGGACGTCAGTCTGGCCCACTACCGCCATTATACTCCTGAAATGGCTTTCGACAAACTCATGCAGCTGCGGAAACAGGTGGAAAAACACGGCGGTGAATTTGTGCTGTTGTGGCACAACTCTTCGTGGAATACCTATTTTTGGGCACCCTGGCAGGAGGTTTACCGCTCCTTTATTTCATCCTGAAACCTTAAACCTGAACACGTTGAATACATATACCACCCGCATCTTTACCGCTTTTTTTTGCGCTCCCCTGTTCCTTTGTGCACAGTCGAGCGGCATACCGCTGAACGCTCCTGCATACCACATCCTGGACCGGCTCGATATCACAAGCGGCGTGAAGAGCCCGATTCACCCCGAGCTCAAGTTTTTCCCAAGAGAGGATGCTGCGGCCTATGCCCTGGAGGTCGACTCCCTGTCGGACCGCCTGACCCGGCTCGATCACACCGATCTCCAATATATTTTTGACGATAACAACGATTGTATCGCCGATACCGCGCGATACTGCTCGCACAATTCAAAAGGGCTGTTCAAGGTGTTTTATAAAACGCCGGCCAACCTGTTCGAGGTGAATGCCAAAGACTTTTCACTGCGCGTCAATCCGATGTTCAACTTTTTTGTCGGAACGGTGCAGGACGACCCCGAACTCGTGTTCATGAACCAGCGTGGCCTGGAAGTCCGCGGCGCCGTAGATAACAAAGTGTTTTTCTATACCAATCTGGTGGAGACCCAGGCGCGATTTGCCAACTATGTAACAGACTGGATCGACAACTACCGGTCGATCCCGGGCGCCGGCTTTTACAAGACCTACCGGCCCAGGGTACTCGATGTCGAAAACGGGTATGATTTTAACCTGGCAACGGCCTACCTGAGCATACGGGCAAGCAGACATGTGGGCATTCAACTGGGTCACGGCCGGCATTTTATCGGTAACGGCTATCGCTCCCTGTTCCTTTCCGATGCCGGGAATAACACGTTTTACCTGAAGATCAACACACGGGTCTGGAAGTTTCACTACCAGAACCTGTTTATGGAACTCAGCCCGGTGTCGAAAGCCCAGTTTTCCGGCAACGAACTGCTGCCTAAAAAATATGTGGCTGCCCACTACCTCAACTACCGCATTACCCCCAAACTGTCAATCGGTTTGTTTGAAGCCACGGTCCTGAACCGGAGCCGGCAGTTTGAATTGCAATACCTCAACCCTGTCATCCTGTACCGGACAGTAGAGGGCATGATCGGCAGCCCGGATAATGTAATCGTCGGGTTCGACGGCCGCTGGAACCTGTTTGACCGTTTTCAGGTCTATTCCCAGTTTTTGCTGGATGAATTTCTGTTCTCCGCAGTGGTTAAGCCCGAAGAAAAAGGCTGGTGGGGCAATAAGTTCGGTTTCCAGGCGGGGGCCAAATACATCAATGCGTTTGGCGTCGATCACCTTGACCTCCAGGCGGAGTACAATTCCGTCCGGCCCTATACCTATTCGCATTACGACTCTCTGAACAGTTATACCCACTACAACCAGCCGCTGGCGCATCCTTTATGGGCGAATTTCAAGGAGATCATAGGGATTGTCCGGTATCAGCCTTTGCCCCGGCTGCAGATCATGGCTCGACTTATTCATGCCAAAACAGGCGATAATACACCCAACGAAAACTGGGGCGCCAATCCGCTGCTGGGGTATGACAGCCGTGTACAGGACTACGGTAACTACATCGGCCAGGGTGTCGCAGCCACGATCAATATTTTCGGACTGGATGCCTCCTGGATGTTGTACCACAACCTGTTTGTCGACCTCAAGGTGTTGATGCGAAAAAAAGACAGTGCCGACGACAGCCGTGACCTCTCCACCAAACTGTTCGGAATAGGTCTCCGAATGAATATCTGGAATCAAAACCTCGATTTTTAATAGCTTTGCCCTGTCATTTTACCCCCGCCTTATCCAACAAACAAGTATCACTTTCCACAATGAGCACAGGAAATCAATCCTATTTTGCGCATCCAAGCGCCATAATCGACGAAGGCTGCAGTATCGGCGCCGGTTCAAAAATCTGGCATTTCTGCCATGTCATGCCCAACAGCGAAATGGGCGAAAAATGCATTCTCGGTCAAAATGTACTGGTTGCTCCGGGCGTCAAACTGGGCAACAATGTAAAAGTGCAAAACAACGTGTCATTGTATACCGGGGTAATCTGTGAAGACGATGTTTTTCTGGGGCCGAGCATGGTGTTTACCAATGTCATCAACCCGAGAAGTTTTCTCGAACGGAAAGAAGAGTTCCGGCGGACACTGGTCCGTACAGGCGCCAGCATCGGCGCCAATGCCACGGTGATCTGCGGTGTTACCATCGGCGCTTATGCCCTGATCGGCGCCGGCGCGGTGGTGACCAAAGAGGTGCCCGCATTCGGGCTTGTTGTGGGCAATCCTGCCCGGCAGGTAGGATGGGTCAGCAGGTACGGCCACCGACTGCATTTCGACGATAACGGACATGCCGTTTGCCCTGAAACCGGAGAACGATATGCCTTCGATGGCGTGAGCGTTGCGCTATTGGCCTAATTTTGCCCTGCCATGTCAACGAACAGTGCCCTTGTCTATCAATTACACGACAGCGAGCCCCGCTGGTTTGCCGTGCATACCCGTTCCAAAAGCGAAAAATTTGTGCAGCGCATGCTCGACAAAAAGGGCATCCACGCCTGGGTACCCCTTCAGCGACTGATGCGCCGGTATACCCGCAGCACCCGCGTGGTTGAAAAGCCGCTGATCAACTGCTACGTATTTGTGAAGATCGTCAAAAGTGAGTACGTCCGGGTTTTGGAAACGGAGCATGTGGCCGGGTTTGTAAAGTTCAGCAAAAACCTTGTAGCCATACCCGAAATGGAAATTAACCTGCTGAAACGCATTACCCTGGAGGATGGACTTGATGTGGTGGCAGTACCCGGGATATTGTCTGAAGGAGACCTGGTAGAGATCAGCGCAGGCAACCTGATCGGTTTGCGCGGCCGCATCGAACAATCGGAAGGCAAGCGCCGCTTCAAGGTGGCCCTGGAGCAACTGGGGTACAGCCTGCTCATCACGATTGACGCCGCGTTTTTACAAAAAACAAGCCTTGTGACGGACAACATCGTGCACTGACGAGCCAATTTGGTCATGAAAAAACTCAGTTTGGATGCCCTGAACCGGATATCGGTCGAAGCCTTCCGGGAACAGAAAAAAATGCCGCTGGTGCTGGTGCTCGACAATGTGCGGTCTGCACTGAATGTCGGATCTATATTCCGGACAGCCGATGCCTTTGCCGTCGAAAGGATTATTTTATGCGGTATTACGGCCCAGCCGCCGCATCGGGAGATACTGAAAACAGCACTGGGCAGCACTGACTCTGTGGCCTGGGAATATTTTCAAGATACCCCAGCGGCAGTATTGGCCCTGAAATCCGCCGGATACAAGGTATTGGCCGTCGAACAAACCACCCACAAAACCTGGCTCCAGGAGTTCCAGCCGGAGGAGCGGGAACAATACGCGTTTCTGTTGGGCAATGAAGTGGAGGGCGTTGGAGAACGCGCGCTTGCGCTATGTGACGGGGCGATTGAAATTCCACAGTCAGGCACCAAACATTCCCTTAATGTCGCAGTAGCAGCAGGCATTGCCGTCTGGGAATTTGCCAGAAAAACGGGTCATACTTCCAACAAGACATAATCGGTATCTTATAATTTGCACTTATCAATTTACAGATCAAACATGTCAAAGTTTACAAAATTCGTTGCCGGCGAATTCACCAACCTCGCTGCAGGTTATCTGGCCGGTCTGTGGGCGTCGTCGCTGGTATCCAAATTTTTTGTCAAAAAGGGACTTGTCAACCTTTGGGGATTAACTGCCAAAAGGGAAGCCCTGAGCAAGGATGATTACAGTTGGCTGTTGTTCATTGCATCTTACCTTATCGGATTGATGGTAATGATTGGCGTCAATTATCTGGTCAGCAGAATTCGCAGGCCGGAGGCGACGCAAAACCCCGCGTGAGATTTCAGAGCACGTCTCATTCTTGTATGTTCCATCCGGATGCGGGGCTCTCCACGACTTTAACTAAAGTCGGAATACATTTTTATTGAATATGAAGTTTCTTTGCGGACTTTTCCCGGAGCGCATCATGCCGATTGCCCGGGCCTGTAGCTGCAGACAGGAAAAATCCCTTTATTTTATTCATCATGAGATCTGCCTTCACCGCCCTTTTATTTGCCCTTATTTCACCTGTTTGTTTGTTGTCACAGTGTTCTGAAATTGACCTAAGCACGCTGCAGGTCATCGAAAAGACCGAGCCCAATGCCAAGGAAAACAAGATACTCGACCTGGGGTTCGACCTTACCAGCGAGACCGGCACCGGCGCCACCAATACCCGGCATTACCAGAAATGTTGGGAGACAACGGCCAAAGGAAAAGCCATTTATCAGCAGGTCATTCTATGGCACACCAACTCCAACGACATCACTTTCCTGACGCTGAACGAGGCAAGTTTCACGGCCATAAAAAATGCCATCAACGAAAAACACGACAACTCCGACGGGAGCCAGATCGTGGTAGGCAAAATGTTCCGCTATTCTTTTAATACCCAGTACGTAAACGGTTATTTGTATTATGCGGTAACTGTAGCCATGAAATAACCCGTCCAAACGCCATCGATTTTCGGAGAAATACAGCATTCCATGTTCAGATTTGCATACCTCATCTGCTTGCTTTTTTCGATCATTCCGTTCCATCTCGCTGCACAAAGTCAGCCAAAATCGCAGGAACATATTGGAGTTTCCCTGGGCGTCAATCCGGTACACCTCATATTTGACCACGCTACCTTCTACCTCGACTTTTTTAACAAAAGCGGAAAGCACTCCTTTCGAACCATGCTTTCCGTGGGTATAAATGACGATAAGGAAGACTACAACTGGGCTGCCGGGTTTCACTTTAAGACATTTTACCCCGGTCATCAGGCCAAAAGTGCCGGATGGTTTGCACCGGGTGTTCTGGCAAGTCGGAAAACCTACTTTTTTAGCGATCCTTTCCTTATCCGGCCACAAATACTCGGTGGCTGGCATTTTGCACTCAACAAGTGGTTTTACCTGGCGCCGGAAGCTGGTGCAGGTGCCATATGGAGCCTGGACTCCAACTACAAACCCGACCACCCGTTTGAAATTCTGGTAGGCCTGACCCTCGGGATCAGGTAGATATAAATTACTTCAAGACCCGCGCTGAAATCTTTCGCTTCATTTCCGGGTCTTTCTACCTTTGCCCCCATTAAATGCTCAATTCCCACAAGATTTATCCATACCGGACATGAAAGTTTTCAAATTCGGCGGCGCCAGTCTCAAGGATGCCGCGGGTATTAAGAATGTAGCCTCCATTTTGCAGCGTTACAGCAAGGAACAACTCGTCATCATCGTCTCTGCAATGGGCAAGACGACCAACGCGCTGGAAGCGGTGGTCGCCGCCCACGCCAAACAAACCGGCGAAGCACAACAACTTTATGATGCGCTGAAGCAACAGCACTACGCCATCATGCGCGACCTGTTCGACGAAGGCGATGACGTATTTGCGCTGGTAAACGACACTTTTGTGGAAGGCGAATGGATGCTGGAAGAAAAACCGTCGGAAAACTATGACTACATGTACGACCAGATCGTCTGCGTCGGCGAACTCGTATCTTCAAAAATTGCGGCTGCATACCTGAATAAAGTCGGACTGAAAACCCAATGGCTCGATGCCCGTGATGTCGTGGCAACCGACAATACCTACCGGGAAGGCTGGGTTATCTGGGATAAAACAAAGGCCAACGCGGTAAAACTCGTACCGCCCATCCTCGAACAAGGCAGTTTTGTAATTACTCAAGGCTTCATTGGCGCAACTTCGGAGAATTTTACCACCACCCTGGGGCGGGAGGGCTCCGACTATTCCGCTGCTATATTTTCCTTCTGCCTCGACGCGGAAAGCATGAGTATCTGGAAAGACGTACCCGGCGTGCTGAACGCCGACCCGCGTATCTTTGAGAATACCATCAAACTGGACCGGCTATCGTACAAAGAGGCCATTGAAATGACTTATTACGGGGCGCAGGTAATACACCCCAAAACCATCAAGCCCCTTCAGAACAAGAATATTCCGCTTTATGTGAAGTCGTTTCTCAACCCGGAGGCGCCCGGGACGGAGATCAGCAGCGATACGGAAGACAATTATCCGCCTATCGTGGTGGTGGAAAAGAACCAGGCCCTGCTGCATATCAGCACACTCGACTATTCCTTTGTGGCGGAACACCATATGGCGAGGCTGTTCCGAAAGGCAGCCGACCTGCGCATTTTTGTCAATATGATGCAGAACGGCGCCATCAGTTTTACGATCTGCGTGCCGAATGTTCCCGACCGTATCGAGCAGTTTATCAAGGAAATATCGGATGAGTTCAAGGTAAAAATGGAGGAGGACCTTGAATTGATCACTATCCGCCACTACACACAGGAGACCATCGACAACCTGAAAAAGGGAAAGATCGTCCTGTTTGAGGAGCGTATCCGGAATACCCTGCACATGGTGGTAAAAAACATTCCGGTTATCGAACGCCGGGAAGTGGAAATCGCCGGTTCTAAGGCTTGAGCCGGCGAAAGAACACAAATCCGTTTTCCCGGCCGATTTCCTGCATGCCGGGGATTTGCTGCAACTCGTGCGCGGTCTGCACCTTGGTGACGACAAATACATCTTTGTCGATGTCTCCGGTGTACAGCCAGTCCCGGTCATAACTTTTTTCGTTCGTCACCCTCGGCTTCCGGGTGTAAAACAGCTGCGCGTAGGAACGATACCCGTGGGTGACCACGTAGCAGTCCTGACCGATCTTGCTTTCAAAAAATGAAATGGCTGCTCTTTGGGAATACCCTTCAATGCGTCCGATAAAAAAGATCAGGGTAAGCATGACAAAGACTGCTGTGCCTGCAAAAAGCACCTGGAATCCGCGCCAAAACGCCTGCCGGGCGACATCGCCTGAAGCCTCTTGTTGTGCACGACGCCCTTTTCGGAATAAATAAAAAGCCGTTGCCATCACGCCAAGCAGGAAAACGCCGGGGATTACTTCCCAACCTGTCCAACGCACATCAGCGCCCAGACTTTCCTGCGCGAACGGATCTTTGAACAGGGGCTGAAGCATTTCCGTATGCATACCTATAAAAGGCATGGCGCATACAGTCAAAGCAAAGACGCCGGCTATGCTCCACAAGCCGAAACGCATGGCTTTGTTAAAACCTATTTCACCGGAAATCAACTTGTCGATGCTGAGCGCCGCCAGGTAAGTCAGCGGAAAATAACACATAGACGAGTAGTGCACGATCTTGGACTTGACGATCGTAAACAGGATCAGGACCACCCAAAACAGGTATTTCATCCAGCGCCGGAAATCGCTTCTGTAGCGGAATTCCTCTGCAGGCATTTTCCAGAAGGCACGCAAAGCAAAGATGGAGGCCGGGAAACAGCCGATCAGCAATACCACAAAATGGTAGCCAGGAAAGCCCTTGTGCCCGGCATCAGGCGTGCTGAACAGGCGATACTGGTATTTATTGAACTCCTCAATAAACCAGGTTCCGTTTTTCCAGGTCTCCAGTCCGTACCAGGTGAGGGTTACGAGCGTGGCCGCCAGGGTAAAACCGATAAACTGAGGCACGTTTACATACATTCGGAAGCGCTGCGAAACCCAATATACGCCCATGGTCAGCACAGCGATAAGATAGGCCGTTTGCCCCTTGGTGAGTATGCCCATACCGATCCAAAATCCGCCGAGAAACAGGTATCGCCACTTGCTATGCGGCAGATCGAGTTCGAAACCGTCTTTTTTCCAGTAAAAAAGGATAAAGTGATACAGCCCTGCGAAGATGAAAAAATTAAACCAGGGATCTATAATGCCCGATTTGAAGTATAAAAAGGGCAGCACCGTACCAAAATAGGTCAGCGACCATATCAGGCCGAAACGGTGGTTGTACAAACGGCGACCGGTTTGGTATACCAATACCAGGGTCGCTATGCCGCACAGTGCATTGGGCAAACGGGCAGCGAACTCCCCGACCCCGAAGGCGTCCATGCACAGCGATTGCAGCCAAAAGAACAGTGGCGGTTTTTCCCAGAAAGGGATAAAATTGACGTAAACCCGAAAATACTCCTTTGTGATCAGCATCTCCCGGCTGATCTCTGCAAAGTTGATTTCGTCCCAGTCAAACAGGTGTACACCGCCGAGAAAGGGAACATAAAAGATTGCGCCGAGCAGTGCCAATAGCAGGGAGGTGCGCAGCGATTGTTGTTGCATCTATTTCTTTTTACCACTCAGGAAATTCAACAGCTTGCTCACAAACGCATCATTGATACCCAGCCATCCTTTCAGAGAGGTGTACCAGGACACAGCTTGTTTGTCCAGCCAGATCAAGATGCGCCGGGAGCCGTCTTCGGGCCGGGCCCGATAGTTCGTAGCGCGCCTGTGGGGAATATTTTGTTCTTCGGTGAAGTAATAGAGCGCAATGGATTTTCTGGTCATCTCCTCCGGGCACTGGATCGGCTCCGGCAGCCCGTGAAACGAATCCTCATCCGTATTGAAAATGGCGCAGCGATTGAAAACGGGCAATATCTTTTGGGCACATGCCTTCATATCACGGGTCCAGAGTTCCAGTTCGCCGCGGTATTCGGGCAGCCAGTTTTCATTCAGGTAAACAAGGACGTTCACCCGGCGGCGCCAGTTGCGTTTGTGGGGGTGTACGGTAAAATCCGCGTGTATATTCAGAAAACCACCCCGCTTGCTTTGGTGAAGGCCGCCACCTTCCAGACTGGGGTCCGGGATCAAATTGGGAATTCCGGTCAGTTCGCTCAGGGCTGTCACAAAGCGCTCGCTGTTCAACACCTTGATTACTTCCCGGATATCTTCAGGAATAAGGTCCATTTTATTGAGGCCGTGTTTCTTCTCATTGACATGCACATAATGTATCCAGCCATCATCTTTCACGCCGGGAAAGGCGTTCATGGCGGCACGGGCGGCCTGTGGCTCCAGAAAGTTATCAAAAGAAGCGAAGGGATACGGATGCGCCTTCTGATATGCAGCGGCACTCGAGGCAAAGGTTTCACTCCATCTGTCCAGATCGAGTATGTTCTGAGCGGTTTGTGTAGTAGTCATGTAAAAATATTGGTCCCTATCCGGGAAGCAACAAGGTTAACCCTCTTTTTTCTTGGTTGTACGCTTTGGTTTTGCCGGCGCTTCACTCGTCGATTCCAGCCCTTCCTCGGCAGATTCTGCCGATTTATGCACGATATCGTCAATGACAATTCCGCCGGTTGATTCCAGCCCTTCTTCAGCAGGTTCTGCAGATTTATGTACGATATCGTCGATCACGATTCCGCCGGTCGATTCCAGCCCTTCTTCAGCAGGCGCCGCCGATTTGTGCACAATATCGTCGATCACGATTCCTTGCTCGGTTCCGGTTCCGGCAGCGTCGGTTGACTCAGAAAACGATTCCAGGTCTTCTTTTGCTGTTTCGGATTTATGGACAATATCATCAATGACAATATTGGCAGAATCGGCCTCGGGCGCCGGTTCAGCCGTTTTAGATGTCTCTTCATCGCGGTTAAGCGATTCCAGTACCTCTTCAGCTTTGTCTACTGCTTTTTCGATGGCTTCTTCCGCTTTTTCGGCGGCAACTTTGACCACTGCACGCGCAGTGTCCAATGCATCCATCAGTACATCGCCGAGCACCGTGGCGGACGCATCGAGCAGGTCATCATCCTTTCCGGCCGGAGCGGCCTTATCGGAGGATTTTGCCTTTATTTCTGCTGCGATTTCGGATTTAACGGCTTCCTTAGCCGCTTCAATCTTCTGTTTTTCCGCTTCCTTTTCGGCGCGGCGGCTTTCCTTTTCCTTGGCCGAGTTCACCTGACGTTCCACCTCTCCCCGGGTCTTTTCCATTTCGGCCAGTTTCTCGCGCTTGGATCCGAGCCGCTCTTCAATCATCTTGATCTTGGCCGTGCGGATTTGCGCTTCCAGTTGGCCTTCACTTGAATTCACTTTTTTGCGTTGAAAATTGAGTTCCTCCTCATCGCGGCGGATACTGCCTTCCATGCGTTTGATAGCCTCCATGAGTCCGCCCAGTCTGCGTTCATGACGCTCTGTTACGGAACCTTCGTTGGCAGCAGGGCCGAATTTGCGCTCTTTTGCTTTTTTGAAAGCGCCGTCTATACGATCCCACAATTGATTGCGGTGTTCATTGCTTAGTTTGGCATCCCGGTATTTGCGCTGTATTTGTTTGAGGTCTTCAAATATACTGCCCAGTTTTGAACTGCCGGCAGCGATGCGCGCCTCTACCTCGTCAAGGGTTTTGCTGAATTCATCGAACACAACCTGGGAGGCTGCAATGAACTCACCCTGTACCTGGGTGCGCATTTTTTTGAGGTCGTCAAACAAGGCGTTGATGTTGTCGCGCAGGTTATCCGCGTGTTCGCGATACAGGTTGCGTTCGCGGCTCTGGGACTGAACCTTGTCCCAGAAGGATTTCAGGCTGTCCCAGACCTTGTTGTCGTAGGAGGCGAGGGACTCTACCTTTTCCTTGAATTCGGCGAGTTCCTGCTGGTAAGCGGCGTGGAGTTTGGCCGACAACACCGCAAAGTGCCATTCCGTTTGCGCGCGTTGAATGATGTCGCCACGCTCCACCATAAGGTCATCGGGGAGCAGGCTTTCGGTTACGCTCAGTTCCCGTTCCAGGGTGGTGTGGCCTTCCGGGAATTCCACTTCTTTCCCGTCACGCCATTCATTCATCATTTTATTGACAAAATCATCTCCGGCGATAGCTTCAGGAAAGGTATACAGTACGACCTTGTTAACATCGGCTTTTAATTCCAGTGCGATCAGGACTTTTTCGTTCTCGGCGTTGGTTCCCCAAATTACAACTTTGTTCTTCATTTAATACGGTACGTTGATACGTGAAGGGCTGCTGGTTTGTTTGACACTGCAAAATTATACTTCAACGGCAGTTTTTTTCATTTTTAGTTTCAAAATCCCCGTTGAAAGGAGGTATTCGGCAATTTGTACGGCGTTGGTAGCAGCGCCTTTGCGCAGATTATCCGAAACAATCCACATGTTCAGTGTATTCGGCTGGCTTTCATCGCGGCGAAGCCGGCCGACAAAAACATCGTCTTTTTCATGTGCAAACAAGGGCATGGGGTACTGCAATTCCGCAGGATTGTCGGTCAATACAATACCCGGTGATGCGGCCAGCAGGGCGCGAACCTCGTCCAGGTCGAAATCCCGCTCAAATTCTACGTTGACCGACTCTGAATGTCCCCCGATCACGGGAACCCGCACGGTCGTCGACGTGATGCGGATACTGTCGTCGCCCATGATTTTCTTCGTCTCGTTCACCATTTTCATTTCTTCTTTGGTATAGCCGTTCTCCGTGAATACGTCGATATGCGGCAACAGGTTCAGGTCAATCTGATAGGGATAGGCCCGCTCGCCTGATTTTCCCTTGCGTTCGTTCATCAGTTGGGCAACGGCTTTCACACCGGTGCCGGTCACCGACTGGTAGGTGCTCACCACCACCCTACGGATGGTATATTTATCGTGCAGCGGCTTCAAGGCCACGACCATCTGGATCGTCGAGCAGTTGGGATTGGCAATGATCTTGTCTTTTTTGGTCAGTACTCCGGCATTCACTTCGGGCACCACGAGTTTCTTTTCGGGATCCATGCGCCAGGCCGAAGAGTTGTCGATCACCACGGTGCCTTTATCGGCAAAGCGCGGCGCCCATTCTTTCGATACACTTCCCCCGGCTGAAAAAATGGCGACATCCGGTCGTTTGCCTATGGCAGCATCCATGCTGATGATCTTGTAGCGTTTCCCCCTGAACTTGACCGTCTTGCCTACCGAACGCTCGGAGGCTACCGGGAAAAGTTTGGTTACCGGAAAATTGCGCTCTTCGAGCACCTGTAACATTTTTGAGCCTACCAACCCTGTGGCGCCTACAACTGCTACTTTCATTTTACGTCTGTTGTTTGAATGTTTGGTGGATGCGGGAGGGCCATTGTTGGATATGAAACAGCGCCCGCGCTGTAATTTTTTATGATCAATTGTTTCTTATAGTTTTGGGCCTGCAAAGATAAGGATAGCGCTGCGTTTTATTTGAATCCAAATAAGTTGCGTTTACCGTGTGCCGGGACAAAATTTTCTAATTTTGCCGCCAGAAAAAGAACTGAATATCCACTTATGATTTTGAGAATCCATAAAGAAGGCTGGTCCATACTGATTGTTACTGCCCTCATCCTGATACTTGTCAACCTCGCTGTCTGGCAATTTTTGCCCATTGTATTTTGGCCTTTGCTGGTTTTTTCGGCAATACTGTACATTGCCGTGCTTCAGTTTTTCAGGAATCCCGTACGGGATATTCTGGTCGCAGACAACAAAATTGTTTATGCCCCTGCCGACGGTCGCGTTTGTGTGATCGAAACAGTACAGGAAGGGGAATATTTCAACGATAAACGTCTTCAGGTGTCGATTTTTATGTCGCCGCTTAATGTACACGTCAATCGGAACCCGGTAAGCGGTGTGATTAATTACTTCCGCTACCACCCGGGCAAATACCTGGTAGCCTGGCACCCCAAAAGCAGTACGGAAAATGAGCGCACTACAGTGGTCTACAAGATGGGGAATACGGAAATCCTCATGCGCCAGATTGCCGGTGCAGTCGCCAAACGCATTAAATGGTATATCCGGGAAGGTGACCGTGTGGAACAGGGCCGCGACATGGGATTCATCAAATTCGGCTCGCGGGTCGATCTTTTCCTGCCGCTCGATGCCCAGATAGAGGTGCAAATGGATCAACAGGTGAAAGGCAACCAAACCATTGTGGCGCGACTGAAGGCATAACCCGACCGCTTGCCGCACCGGCTTTCCTTTATTTAACAGTACTTTAATGGTCGTTGCATGAAACCCCTCGCCGGAGTTGGGGTCTAAAGGCCATACTGTTTAAAAAAACACACAAACATGAAAAAATCGATGTTTCGCAAATCACTTTTTGCCGTTGTACTCGGCTGTTTTGTTGCGCTCTCGCTTAATGCACAATCCGATGCTGCGCCTGTCAGCAAGGTACAGAAGACTGAAAAGAAGCAAGCCCATGAGGGTAACCTGTCCTCGGAACTAAACCTGACAGAGAAGCAAAAAGCCGAATTCAAAAAGATTGATTCGGATTATGCCGAAAAATCAAAAGAGGCACGCGCCGCCAGGAAAGAAGACAAGGCAAAAATGCGCGAAGACCGCATTAGGGCGCACAAAGCCGTGCTGACACCGGAACAGGCCGCCAAATACGACGAAATACTGGCCAAAAGAGAAAAGAAACACCAGGAGCGCCAACAAAAAAAGGCCACTCAAAAACAAGCAAAAAAAGAAAAGAAGGCTGAAAAGAAAGCCATGAAGAAAGAACTGAAAAAGCAATAGGTCCGGTTCCCTGCAATATTGAAAAGCCCCCGTCAAGGTAATTGACGGGGGCTTTTCTGTTCAAAATTCACCTGTTTACTATTCTGAAACACTGGTGTATTTTCTTGTTCCGGAAATCCTCCGGAACTGTTTGTCTGGAAATATCCCTGATTTCGGCAGCCCTGATCTCCTCTTCCCATATTTTAAACCGGCGGTTGTTGGTGGAGAAGTAAACCACCCCGCCCGGGCTGCAAAACCGCAGCACACGATTGATCAGCAGCACGTGGTCGCGTTGAATATCCAGCGTACCTTCCATGCGCTTGCTGTTGGAAAACGTCGGCGGATCTACCACGATCAAGTCGAAGCGCTCTTGCGGCGGCTGCTCCAGCCAGGTCATTACGTCGGCCTGCAGCAGCCGGTGGTGCTCCTGTTCAAACCCGTTGAGCGCCAGATTCCTGTTTGCCCATTGCAGGTAGGTATTGCTCATATCCACCGTCAGGGTCTCCGCCGCTCCGCCGGCAGCGGCATAAACACTGAACGAACCGGTATAGGCAAACAGGTTGAGCACCTTTTTGCCGGATGATTCCTGTCGCACCATCTGACGGGTAATACGATGGTCGAGAAACAATCCAACATCAAGATAATCAGACGGATTGATGATGAAATGCAGACCGTTTTCGCGAACAATAAATTCGGCGCCGGTCCTGGCGAAACGGTCGTACTGGCTCAGGCCTTTTTGCCGCTGCCTGAATTTCAGAAAGATCAGGTCGGAAGAAACGCCCAGTACAGCGCCGATCACGCCGATACAGTCATCCAGCCAGGCTGCGTGTTCGCCCGGTTCCATGCCGTGATCCCGGGCGTATTCCGCCACGTGTACAATGTTTTCATAAATATCGATGGCCAGTGGCGTGCCCGGAATGTCATTGTCGTACACCCGGTAGCAGGATATATGCTGACGTCGCGCCCATTTGCCCAAATGCTTGTGCATTTTGGCGAGGCGGTTGGCAAAGGGTTCGAGTTTTGGATTCATCATTTGCAGAAATTGCGGAAAACCGCGGCTTATGGTTTGAAAACACGCGCCGCTTCCACCGCTTTTTGCCAGCCATGATATAACTTGTCTGATTCCTCGTGCGGCATGCCGGGGGAGAATACGACGTCGAGTTGCCAGTTCCGGGCAATATCAGCCTCGTCTTTCCAGTACCCCACTGCCAGACCGGCGAGGTAGGCGGCGCCAAGTGCGGTGGTTTCCTGCACCACCGGGCGTTCTACATTGACACCCAGCATATCGCTTTGAAACTGCATCAGGAAGTTGTTGCGCACCATACCGCCGTCGACCCGCAGGGTTTTCAATTGTATGCCTGAATCTTTTTCCATGACGGTCAAAACATCCTTCGTCTGGAATGCCACACTTTCGAGCGTGGCGCGTATCAGGTGCGACCGGCTGCTGCCGCGTGTCAGGCCGAATATGGCGCCGCGCACCTCGGAGTCCCAGTAAGGCGTACCCAGGCCTACGAAAGCAGGTACCACGTAAACGCCCTCCGAGGATGGCAGACTGAGGGCAAACTGCTCCGTCTCCGCCGCATCGGCGAACAATTCCACGGTGTCGCGCATCCACTTCACTGCCGAGCCGGCTACGAAGATGGAGCCCTCCAGGGCGTATTCCACTTTCCCGCCGATACCCCACGCAATAGTCGTGAGCAGACCGCTCGGCGATGCGACCGCCTTGTCGCCGGTGTTCATCAGCATAAAACAGCCGGTTCCATAGGTGTTCTTTGCCATGCCTTCTGCAAAACACCCCTGCCCGAAAAGGGCCGCCTGCTGGTCGCCCGCCATACCGCAAACCGGCACGCCTTCGATACCCAGCACAGCCTCACGTGCGTAACCGTAAATGGCGGAGGAATCCATCACTTTCGGAAGCATGTTGGCCGGAATATCGAGCGCAGCGCACAACTCATCATCCCATTTCAGCGCCCGGATATCATAGATCATCGTCCTGGAAGCATTGGTATAATCGGTTGCATGGGTGCGTTCTTCCGTCAGGTTCCACAGGAGCCAGGTATCTATCGTACCGAAAAGCAGATTGCCGGCAAAAGCCTCCGCCTGGGCGCCGGGTACGTAATCGAGTATCCATTTGATCTTGGTGCCCGAAAAATAGGCGTCGATCAACAGACCCGTTTTCGCACGTACAACCGGGTCAAGTCCTTTTGCCTTTAATGAAGTACAGATATCAACCGTTTGACGGCTTTGCCAGACAATGGCATTGTACACCGGTTTTCCTGTCCTTTTATCCCAAACGACCGTTGTTTCGCGCTGGTTAGTGATACCTATAGCGGCAATATTTTCTGCACCGACCTCTTCGACGACCTGCCGCACGGTTTCCTGCACCGTTTCCCATATCTCCACAGGGTTATGCTCGACCCAGCCGGGCTTCGGAAAATACTGGGTGATCTCCTGCTGTGCCACCGCTATGGTATTCCCTTTTCTGTCGAATACGATGGCACGCGTGGATGTGGTTCCCTGGTCGATTGCGAGGATGTAATTCATGTATTTGGGCAATTAATGATTAGTGATGTGCAGTCAATCCCGTAAATGTCTTTGAAAATCTGAAATTATAACAACCCATTGGTCATTTTGTACAATAGTTCCAGCCCGATGCCGCTGATAAGCAGTCGTTCTTTGCGGTTGCCCGTCAGTTGACGTGTCCAGTCGGTAAAGCCGCCGTCCGCGATTTCCATTTCTCCGCCGTCAGGCATGGGTATAACGATTTTGAATTGCACATCGCAGTAATATGCCTGCTCCTTCCGGGCTGTCGGGGCGGTTTCGACAGTCAAATCGAACAACTTTTCCCGCAGGAATTCATGCATCATATCGAACATTCTATTGTCGCCGCTTTCTCCCCGAAGACTTATCAGCCGCAGTTTTATCGGCGAAAGGTGCATGTTGTCCTCGAGAAAGGACCGGTAGAAATGAATATGCCGCCACAGGTTTTCTTTCTCGAAGTCAAAACCGCCCTTGTCCCTTCCGGCGGATGTCAGGCCCAGAATACTGAAATGCGGACTATACCCCGGCATATCCGGCACCTCCTGTGCGCGCACATGCCGGTGAACAGCGCTAAAATGCCTTGTTTCTGTGGGAAAGCCTTCCCGCTGTCTTCTGACCGCGCTTTCGAGGGCCAGCACATTGGTGGCGTCGGCTACCACTTCAGTACCCCGCAATGCCGAGACCACCTTATTCTGATGTGCTGTGGCAATAATGGAACAGGTACCAAGCGGACAAACGGGCGATAGTTCGAGGGGCGTAAACCCGGCAGTTGCCGCAGAGGTCAACCAGTCAAGCAAAAACCCGGACAATCCAACTGCATCGGCTGCAACCGGCTGCACAAAGCGATTGTTGCGGTAGTTTTGCAGGAGCACGGCCGGCGATTTAACTTTTGATCTCCGGTGGAATACTTCAAGTAACAGGGTATTCAAATCGGATTCGGTCAGTCGGTCACTCAATATTTCCGGCAGATCGGGTACGCCGGAGCGCGTGACGATCCGGTTCAATATCTTTTTATCCATTTCCAGACAGTTTCAACAGGCAACACTTCGCGGCCTGTCAAAATTCCACAATGTCGCAGTAAGCGCTGTTAACCCAATAACGCCCGAAAGGCCACTGCCCCGCAAATGCCGCCCAGGATGGGTGCTACGACGGGTATCCAGGCATAACCCCAATCCGAGTCGCCTTTCCCCGGTATCGGCAATATGGCATGCATGATCCGTGGTCCGAGATCACGTGCCGGGTTAATGGCATAGCCGGTGGTGCCGCCGAGCGAATGGCCGATCGCCAGGATAAGCGCACCCACTACAAGGGGGTTAAGGCCCTCGGCGAAGTTGTTCGCGCCGAGGGCAGAAAGCCCGAACAGGAGCACAAAAGTGCCCAGAAATTCACTGATAACATTTCCAGGGGTATGTCGCACGGCAGGCGCCGTACAAAACACGGCAAGCTTTGCACCAGGATCAGCGGTGCGTTCCCAGTGTGGCAGATAGTGCAGGTAAACCAGGGCCGCCCCCAGCATGGCGCCCAAAAACTGTGCAAGAAGATAGACGGGCACGTCTGCCCAGGCAAACTGACCCGTTGCCGCCAAAGCAATCGTTACGGCAGGGTTGATGTGTGCACCGCTGATGCGTCCTACCGCGTAAATGGCAAAGGTGACAGCAAGGGCCCAGCCGATGGTAATGACCAGCCAGCCGGAATTTTCGTTTTTGGTGTCCTTCAGCACCACGCCGGCAACGACCCCGTTGCCCAGAAGGATCAACAAGGCGGTCCCGAGCAACTCGGCGAGGAAAGTGTTCATAATCAGTTAGTTTATCAAATGGCAATGTGTGTGAATTCCGTTTCGGGTTTTCAGGCCTGCGACCTTTGAATAAAGGTGCGGATCAATTCCATATATGCTGCTGCATTTTCCGTCTTTTCCTGCCCGGTCCAACCCAACTCGTCGCCCATCAGGTCCGACACTACAGGCGCTGCGGCCATCGCGGCCTGCCAGTCACTGATTTCCAGCCTGATCCTGCGCGCCAGAAAATCACGCACCGTACAGGCCATTTCGTATCGCGCCGCATACACTACTTCCGCCTTGACAAACGGCATTTCCGGCAGTAAGGGCTCCAGTAATTCCGGTTGTTGTTGACCAATTGCCGATACCCGGATGGCACGCGATCCGTATTTCAGCGTCAAATGTTGTGAAATATCGTCATTCAATCCCTGATCGGTCAATTGTTTTTTTATCCGGTCAAAATCAAAGTCCTCTGCGCCGGCCAGCAGGTGCGTACTGGTCGGGCATGCTTTCTCCACACCAAGTTGGCTACATACTGCATCGATAGCGTCTTTGGCCATCAGCCTGTATGTGGTCCATTTGCCGCCAAGCAGACTGAACAAGCCGCTTTCGGTATCCCGTTCCACTTCGTGGTCGCGCAACAGGGTTTTTGTCTGCTTGTTTACGGCGGCGATAAGGGGCCGCAGTCCGCCGAAGCCGGAACGGACCAATTTTCTGTCGAGTGGTTTTGATACAAAGGGCTGAAGGGTTTCGAGGAGGAATTCAACTTCTTTAGTCTCCAGAACGGGTTCATTCGTAGGGTTTGGGAAGTCATTATCCGTAGTGCCCAGCAACAGCATGCCTTCGAAAGGAATGGCAAATACAACCCTGCCGTCTTTTGTTTTGGGTATCAGCAGGGCGTCGCGGCTGCCCAACACATCGAGAGGAAGCACCACATGGACGCCTTTCGAAGGCCGGATACGGGCAGTCAAAGCCGGGTTGGCCAACACGCGTATCCGGTCGGCATGCGGACCAGTGCAGTTGAGGAATACCTTTGACCTGATCCGCATCTGACCATTTGACAACGTGTCGCGAACGACAGTCGCCTGAAGACCACCCGACAAGTCTTTTTCAAATTCAACGACCTGCGCATGGTTGACCACTATTGCACCGGCTTCTGCAGCACTCTGCACGAGCGCCAGGCAATACCGCGCATCATCCAGTTGCCCGTCGTAATACAATACAGCGCTGTGAATATTTCTGTTGAGGCCGGGCACCCTTGCCAGGGTATCCGCTTTGGAAAGCCAGCGACTGCCCTGCAGGGTATCGCTGCCAGAGGCAAACCAGTCGTACAACTTTAGTCCGATCGAAAAATAAAGCCCTTCCAGCCAGGTGGAAACCGGCGTAATCAACGCGAGTTCGTGTGCCAGATGCGGGGCATTATGCAGCACAATATGCCGCTCTTCCAGTCCGTGCCTGACCTGGCGCAGTTGTCCAAAATCCAGGTTTTTGAATGCCTGTTCGAGGTAGCGCACCCCACCGTGGATCAATTTTGTACTTTTGGAAGACGTCTCGGCGGCAAAATCGTCCTGCTCGACCAGGACTACCTTCAGGCCACGTAAAGCGGCGTCGAGTGCCGATCCTGCGCCCGATGCTCCTCCGCCAATAATGCACAGGTCAAATGTTTCATTTCCGATTGATTCAAGGTGCCTTGCTCTGTCCATAACGAAGACATTAACCTCCCGTTGCCAGACTTTGTTGCCAGCGCCAGGCATCTTCCAGGGCTTCGCGCATGGTTCTCTGTGCCGTCCAGCCCAGGTGTTTTTCAATCTTGGAAACATCGGCATACAGCGAGGTCACATCACCCGAACGGCGCTCCCCAAATCGGTAGTTCAGGGATTTCCCGCTGATGTTTTCGAAGGTTCGAATGATCTCCAGTACGCTGTTTGCCTTGCCGGTGCCGATATTGAATACGTCGTAAAAGGTATTCGAGGGGTAATTCATCAGGTATTGCAAGGCCACGACATGGGCTTCTGCGAGGTCCATCACATGGATAAAGTCGCGCAGGCAGGTACCATCGGGCGTCGGATAGTCGTCGCCGAAAACGGTCAGCACAGGGCGTAGTCCTGCAGCCGTTTGAGTGATATAAGGTACAAGGTTGTTTGGAACCCCAAGGGGTAATTCGCCGATATACGCGGAAGGATGCGCTCCAATAGGGTTGAAATAGCGCAGCGAAGTTGATTTTAAGGATTTGCCGGCCAACGCAATATCGCGCAATATCTCTTCTCCGATCTGTTTGGTGTTGCCGTAAACAGACATGGCGACAGGTATGGGCGCATCTTCTGTTGCGGGCAATGCCGCGGCCTGACCATATACGGTAGCCGATGAGGAAAAAATCAGGTTGGATATGCCGCATTCCAGCATCGACCGGGTAAGGACGATCAGGGAATTGAGGTTGTTGTCGTAATATTTCAAGGGCTCCTGCATGGATTCGCCCACAGACTTGAAAGCAGCAAAATGGATGACGCCGGAGATATGTTCGTCTTTGAGGATTCGCCGGACCACCTGTGCATCGCAGCAGTTCTCTGCATAGTACCGGGGTGTATAACCCATGATTTTCTCCAGACCCTTCAGCGTGCGAATTTCGGAATTGGAAAAATCGTCGAGAATAATCGGGTTGAAACCCGCTGTCGAAAGCGCAACCACCGTATGTGAGCCGATAAAACCGGCGCCCCCCGTCACGAGAATATTCATAAAACGCGATTAGATGATGTTTTTTGTTTTGATAAAACCATCTTCGCCGCAAAGAACGTAAAGTGCGGTAGTTTGCGTGTACCCTGCACTTTCTAAATATTCTCCATAACCGGGGAAATGACGAAATCAGGCAATGCAAACCCTGGCAAGGGCTGCATCCCTGAAATAAAACAGACTTGAATCAAACAGATGTAGTTTTGGAAATGGCCTCAATCTTCTTCAGTATCGGGCTTTGGTCGATCGCCCGACAGGCCGTAAACAGCGGTAGCAGAAAGGGTAAGGAATAAAATCAGATAAGTAATCATGAGGGTCAGGCTTGTGTAATTCGATTTCCGGATGTGCAAAAGAACGGCGGAATAACAGTTTCGTTTTACCGTTAATGTTAAATCAACATAAATTGTGCCACTGCTGGTTTATATCCGGTAGCCATTGAGAAAATCGCGGACCGACATGCGCTTTTTCCCTTCGAGTTGCAATTCCTGAATCTGGATGTACCCATCGGCGGTGCTGACGCGCAGGTAGTTTTTGCCGTCGGAACTAAACACGCCGGGAGTACCGGAACCTGGCTGGATGTCTTTGAGCGAACGCAAAATCTTGAGTGTTTTACCGTCCAGTTTCGTCCAGGCGCCCGGAACGGGACTAAGGCCGCGGATGAAATTGTGCACCTTTGATGTTGGCTGGGCAAAATCAATTTCGCAGGTGTCGCTAAATATTTTCGGTGCGTGGGTTGCAGCAGTATCGGCCTGGGGCATGGGCTTTGCCTCACCCGCTTCAATTGCCCTGACCGATTTTAAAACCAGTTGCGCTCCGAGCAACATCATGCGGTCGTGCAACTCGCCGGCCGTCTCGTTTTCGCCAATGGAAATGCGTTCCTGGTATAGCAGATCGCCGGTATCGATCTCGTGCTTCAGTAAAAAGGTGGTCAGCCCTGTTTCGGTCTCTCCATTGATAATAGCCCAGTTGATCGGCGCAGCGCCCCTGTATTTGGGCAACAGCGAGCCGTGCAGGTTCATGGTACCCAGAGGAGGCATATTCCAGACGACTTCGGGCAACATTCTGAAGGCTACCACGATTTGCAGGTCTGCCTTCAGCGATCGAAGCGTTTCCAAAAACTCCGGATTTTTAAGTTTCTCCGGTTGAAGCACACGAAGACCCCGGGACTGGGCAAATTTCTTGACCGCGGATTGTTGCACTCCAAGCCTTCCGCCGGGCTTGTCGGGAGAAGTGATGACAGCGGAAATATCATAGCCCTGTTCACACAGGATTTCGAGAGACGGCACGGCAAATTCGGGTGTGCCCATGTAAATGATACTCAGTTTCTTCATTTGTTTCGCAGCAGATCAATAGTGGCGCTCCGTCGGTCGATTGATAAGAAAGCGGGACAAACTTCCAACTCTTTTTACTTTTGTTCAAGTTCTTTTTTTCTAAAAACCTGATTTACAATGAAAAACATTCTCTTCCTAGCACTTTTGACGGCGCTGCACACTTCGCCTGCACCCGCCTCTGCCCAAACGGTCCTTGAAGGATTTGTTTTTGAAGAAAACAACCGCGGATACCTTCGGCAGGTTCAAATCACTGTTTATGCGATGCCTGATATGATCGTTCGCGCTGAAATTGAATCGGATGAAGAAGGACACTTCAGTACCCTGCTTCCGCCGGGAGCATACCGGCTGACAGCCAAAAAGGATGTGTTTTTTGACCGGGAGGAGCACTTTACGATAGACACAAACAAGGTTTTTCTGAAACTGGAAATGCGCAGAAAACCCGGATACCTCTTCGATATTACCATAGCCGAGGCCAGGGAAAGTCCCGATGTCGTGGTTGATGCCGTGCTTGGCGCCACCATTGAAATCTACAACCGGACAAAAGGCAAACCCGAACTGGTGTTGAAAGATTACCCGGAGGCGTTCTTCCAGTATACGTTCGAACAGGGCAATCACTATACGATGATGATCAGGAAACCCGGTTTTCTGGCCAAACGAATCGAAGTATATGTAAATATCAAAGGCTGCATCCTGTGTGTCGACGGCGTTCGCACCATGACGCCCGGTATCACCGAAAATCTCACTGCCTCCAATACAATGGGTACCCTGTTGTCGAATATCGAACTGGAACGCGCCAAACTCGACAAGCGCATTGTCATTCAAAATATTTATTACGACTTCGATAAATGGGATATCCGCCCGGATGCTGCCGAACGCCTGGACAATGTGGTCACGCTGATGAACGACAACCCCGGACTATCCGTCGAACTGGGTTCGCACACCGACAGCAGGGGCAATGATGACTATAACATGGACCTCTCGGACAAGCGCGCCAGAGCCGCAGTAGCCTATATCGTCAGCGAAGGCATCGACAGCACAAGGATCACGGCAAAAGGCTACGGCGAGAGTCAACTGACCAATCGCTGCAGGAATGGTGTGGAATGTTCCGAGGCCGAACACCAACTCAATCGCCGGACCGAACTCCGGATTACCGGCATTTCGGGGGATTCGCTGGAGTATCAGCGGTGGCCAAGCCTGGAACAGATCATTTCCGAAGAATCGCGAACAAAGGCGTCTAAAAAAATGCCCGCTCCCCAAAAGAAAGTCATGCCGGTCAAGGCAAGCCCCAATAAGCAGGAAATCCGGTTGCCCTCCAGACAAATGCCTGAAGCGAACAATTCTGTGCCCTTGCCAAAGTTGGAAATACCGCAAAAGGAAGAATCGGAAACATCACAAGAGGAAATGACCCAGGAGGAAACACATGACGGGGAATTGCTGGCAGATATGCCCGCTCCGACGCCGGTCAGGGGTATTGCATCAGACCCTACACCAACGCCGAAGGTCGATACAGTCCTGGTAAAGTTGACGGAACTGGCCACCAACTTCAATGGATTCACGGTGGAAATCGCCCAATCTGATTCTTTACTGGCTGCCGATTCGCCTGTTTTTGGACTGTTCAGCGAAATTTACTGGCAAAAGGAAGGTGAAAACAACTATTACTATTTCACCGGCAACTATTCTACCCCGGTCGGCATCAGGCGGTTTTACAAAAAAACAGTGAAGCCTCAACAGCCCAACGCCAGAATGGTCGTGTTTAAGAAAGGCAAGAAATCCTATTTCGAATAGATCGCTTATAAAATTTACCAGTCTCTCATGAATATTTTATCCTGGAAAAACACAACCGGGCTCCAGTTGTACGCTGCAGAATGGCCTGTTGAAAAACCTGCTGCCGTGATTGCATTCGTACACGGACAAAGTGAGCATATCGGTCGGTACGATCATGTCGCAACCTGGTTCAATAACCACGGCATTGCCTTTATCGGGTATGACCAGCAGGGGTACGGCAGAAGCGAGGGCAAACGCGGCCATGTCAGCAAACTGAACCTGCTGCTCAACGATATCGGATTGATGCTTGAGCACGCATCGGCCATGTATCCCGGTGTGCCACTTTTCCTATACGGACATTCGATGGGCGGGCAGCTTGTCCTGAACTACGCCCTGCGCAGAAAACCCGCGATTGCCGGTCTGATCGCAACAGGCCCCTGGATACGCCTGGCGTTTCAGCCGCCTGCCCTGAAACTGCTGGCAGCAAAAATTCTGAAAAATATCACCCCGGCACTTACCCTGCCTACCGAACTGGCGGCACATTTCCTCTCCAGAGACGAGGCGGTAGTACGTGCCTACACCAACGACCCTCTGGTGCACGGCCAACTGAGTGTTGTCGCCGGCATGGAATTGCTCGACGGCGCCAACTGGCTCGACCAATACGAAGGCCCGGTTGAAATGCCCCTGCTGCTGATGCACGGCGGGGCAGACAAACTCACCTCACCGGAAGCGACAAAGGCGTTTAGCGAAAGGGTAAAAGGGCGCGTTGAGCACAAAGAGTGGGACGACCTGTACCACGAAATACACAATGAACCGGAACAGGAACAGGTATTCAAATACACCCTGCGCTGGATGAATGAAGTCCTTAAGCCGTCGAAATAATTATCGGAAAAGGTTCACAGCCCCCTTTGTTGGCGGACATACGTCTGAAACCGGTCGGCATTTACCTTGTGTGCCGCAAAGGTTTCCGCAAAAACATGGGTGCCCGATTCATCCGGCCTGGCACAAAAATAAAGGTAGTTGTGCCGCTGGTAATTCAGGACCGCGTCGATGGAAGGGATCGAAGCCATACTGATCGGGCCGGGAGGCAGCCCCTTGTACACATAAGTATTGTAGGGAGAATC
>CALMBD010000060.1 GCA_937861115.1 uncultured Bacteroidota bacterium
GGAAAGGAAATGACGGGCGGCAGGTTGTCGGCTGCAATGGTAATGGTCTGGGTAAATACCGACGAGTTGCCGGCAACATCTGTAGCCGTCCAGGTGCGCGTAAACGTGCCTGCGGCACAGGTATCGGGAGGCGTCGACTGTACATAAGTCAGGTTGACCAGACCGAGACAGTTGTCCAATGCCGTTACGTTTGCCGGGGGCGGCACCTGAACGATAGAGCCGTAGGATGCCGATGAGGGCGTACCCATCATATCGAGTACCGGCGGTGTCTGGTCGACAAAGGATACGGAGAAAATAAAGTTGTTGGAGTTGCCCAGGTTGTCTTCCACATGCCAGGAGACCGTCAGGTTGAGCGTCGGCGCCGGCCACTGGTCGGTAGCAGGGAACCCGGAGGCAACCGGATCGAATTGTGAAACGGTAATAACCGCACCGGGGGTAGTCGCCGTAACGGTGGGCACAGGGTTGGCGCCTGCCACCGACTGCGAACACGTCGGCCCTACAGGATAGGTCGTGTTGGCCGGCGGAGTAAAAATAAACTGGGCTTTCAGGCCGAAAGAAGGAAATATGATCAGGCAGAATACCAGATAAGCCGGCACGGCCATAAAGTGTCTGTGTAACCGGTTTGTCATACGGACGTATTTCATCTCGGACGACCGAAGGAGGCCGCCGGGGGTGTCAAGAGAATATGTTCTATTGCTGAGGATTAAATGGATTACTGAAGGTACTATCGGCTTAGGCCGAAAAGCGGGAGGCGATGGAAGATTATGACTTTTCGTCGGAAAATTTCTTGTCTGGCACGTTCTCGTTGAGAAACTGATTGATCTTGTCGATATCAAAATTGCGCTCGATCTGACCTAACTCATTTACCAGAATATCCATTTCATTGAGCTTGGACGGGGGCTTCTTTGTCTTGTCGGGCGGTTTCGGTTTGTTTTGTTTGGCCATTTATTTTGAAGTTTAAAAGATTATGCTCACGCATTCTCAACGCCTTGGTGAACCTTGCTGCCCTGCACCACCAACTGGTGCAGGCGCTTTACCGTTTCTTCCGGTCCCAATGCAGCCGCCATATCAAACACGGCAGGGCCTTTCATGGTGCCGGCCAGCGCCAGGCGCAGCAGCGACAACACATCACCCGGTTTCAATCCGTTTTCCTGTATAAAAGCCTTAACCGCCGTTTCCAGCACACCTGATTCGTATGGCTCCAGCGGCGCTACTACCGCTGCCAGCGACTCAAACACCTGTTCCATACCCGGATTCCACTTTTTCTGCAGCATTTCCAGGTCGTATTCCCGAATCGGCTCGAACAAATAGTACCCCACTTCGACGAAATCCGGCAGAAATGTCACGCGTTCCTTCATCAAACCCGCCACTACGGCCAGGTAATCGTCGCTTACGCGGTATCCTTTTGCTTCTGCAAGCGGGCGTATATGGGTAGCGAGCACCGCATTATCGGCCGACTGAATATATTTCTGATTGAACCACTTGGCCTTTTCAAAATCGAAACGAGCGCCGCCTTTGCTAATATGTTCGACCGAAAATGCAGCGGTCAGGTCTTCCAGGCTGAATAACTCCTGATCGCCGCCGGGATGCCAGCCGAGCAGTGCAAGAAAATTGACGACGGCTTCAGGCAAAAAGCCGGCTTCCCGGAAACCCGGGAAACTGTCTTCCGGTGTTTCGCCTTTCCAGGAAAGCGGAAATACGGGCATGCCGAATTTCGCGCCGTCGCGCTTGCTCAATTTGCCATTGCCCACAGGTTTGAGGATCAGCGGTAGGTGTGCAAACCTGGGCATAGTGTCTTCCCAGCAGAACCCGCGATACAGCAGTACGTGGTGTGCCGTGCTGGGCAACCACTCCTCCCCGCGAATCACGTGGGTGATTTGCATCAGGTGATCGTCGACAATATTGGCCAGGTGGTAGGTAGGCATGCCGTCTGCCTTGAGCAGCACCTTGTCGTCGAGTTCGTTGCTCTGGAAAACGACGCTGCCCCGAATGAGGTCATGTACGTGGATTTCCTGTCCGGGCTCCACTTTCAGGCGAATAACCCAGGACTCCCCGGCCGACAGGCGGGATTGCACTTCTGCGGCAGGCAGGGTCAGGCTGTTGACCAGACCGCCACGCGTCGCATGGTTGCAGGTAAAGTTGGGCTCGTCATTGCGGCGGATTTCCAGCGCTTCAGGGGTATCGAAAGCATAATAGGCGTGACCGCTCGCGACCAGTCGCTCCGCATATTCCCGGTATATTGCCTTTCGGTCGCTTTGGCGGTACGGGCCGAAGGCCCCGCCGAAGCCAACGCCTTCGTCGGGCAAAAGCCCCACCCAGCGCAGCGATTCCACGATATACTCCTCTGCACCCGGCACGTACCGGTTTTGGTCGGTATCCTCAATACGAAGAATAAAGGTGCCTCCCTGCTGCCTTGCAAACAGGTAATTGTATAAAGCCGTACGCACGCCGCCGATGTGCAGCGCGCCGGTGGGAGATGGAGCGAATCGTACGCGAACAGACATAGCGAAAAAAAGGCGCGGCGGCCGAGTTTGGCATACGCTCAGCCGACGCGCATTCTATTTTCAGCAAAAGTAGCAGTTTTATATTATCGAAGGCCATTGCTTCTCGACTTTTGCCGTTAAAGGGTAAAAACATACCATTTTTACCGGAACTTTATCGCCATGTTTTTAGCCAAAACACCCAAACTCATTCAGGCATTCATGCCCTTTTATACCTGGAGCGTACCTACCTCCGAAAAGATACTGTATCTGACGTTTGATGACGGGCCGATACCGGAAGTGACCCCCTGGGTGCTGGAAACACTCCGGTCATACGATGCCAGGGCCACTTTTTTTTGTGTGGGCGACAACGTCGAAAAGCACCCCGACATCTACCGGCAGATACAACTCGACGGGCACGCCGTAGGCAACCATACCTACCATCACCTCAACGGCTGGCAAACGGAACACGTGACCTATCTCAACAATGTACGCCGTTGTGCCCGTATGGTGAAGAGCCGCCTGTTCCGTCCGCCCTACGGCCGTTTGATGCCCCGACAGCGCGAGTTCCTGCAGCGGCATTTCCGGATCGTGATGTGGGATGTGCTCAGCGGCGACTATGCCCCCGAGATTACGCCCGAACAATGCCTTCAGAATGTGCTCGACAATGCCCGGCCCGGCTCCATTATCGTATTCCACGACAGCCTGAAAGCCGAACGCAACCTGCGGTTTGCACTGCCCGCATTACTCGAACATTTTGCGGCACAGGGGTACCGCTTCGGGCGGCTGGAAGACGCCGAAAGGGT
>CALMBD010000061.1 GCA_937861115.1 uncultured Bacteroidota bacterium
CCTTCCTTGGAGCCGATCAGCGGAAGGATTTCGTTGTCGGGATTCAGCGCAACGCCGTAATGCCGTTCGTACCAGCCCGCCCAGGCCGTGCGCAGGGCAGGGATACCCGTGTACGATTGATAGCCGTGTGCGCCGGGGTTTGCTGCGCCGGTCTGCAAGGCTTCCGTCACGGCAGGGTGGGGGGGCAGGTCGGGCGAACCGATGCCGAGGTTGAGCACAGGGCGCCCTTCGCGCTGCATCTGTGCAATTTCGCGCAGTTTGCCGGCGAAGTAGTATTCCGAAACCGATTCGAGGCGTTTGGCCGCTTGTATCATGACCCGTGTTTTTGTTGATTCGTTATTTCCAGTCGCCTTCCCGGTATACACCCAGTATCCGAAGATCGATGGTTTGCGGCTTTAGTTTATCCAGTATGGTGTCGATGCGGGCGGCAGCCGTGAAATCGGCAAAGAAGCGGTATTCCCAGGGACGACCCGGCAGGGGTACCGATTGTATTTTGGTCAGGTTGGCGCCTTCTGCGGCGAGCAGGTTGAGGATGCGTGCGAGACTGCCGGGTTCGTGCGGGGTGGTGAAACAGACGGAGGCTTTGTTTGGAGGGGCAGGCGGGGTGTTTCGGCGGCTGAAGCCGCCGGTACCGGCGGTACCGGCGGTACGTCGGGACAAGACGAGAAACCGGGTGTAGTTCTCCGGCAGCGTTTCGATGCCGGCGGCCAGTATGTGCAGCCCGTAGCGCTCTGCTGCGAGCGTGCCGGCGATGGCGCCAATGTGTTTTGTCCGGTTGCGGGCCACCTGTGCTGCGCTTTCTGCCGTATCTGCGGATTCTACCAGCCGGATATGCGGCAGGTTTTTGAAAAAAGCGGCGCATTGCGCCAGCGCGATGGGATGGGAATGTACCTCGCTCAGGTCGTCGAGCGTGGCGCCGGGCAGCACCAGCAGGTTCTGCCGGATATGCAGGTACACCTCGCCGGTGACGGTCAGGTTGCTGTCAGTCAGCAGGTTGTAGTTGCCGAGGATGCTGCCTGCAATACTGTTTTCAATGGCTACGACCGCTGCGTCGGTGGTTTCCGGGTCGGCTGCCGCCTCGAACAGACTTGCGAACGACAGCGCCGGTACAATCCCGATGTCTTGCCCGAAGTACTGCCGCGCTGCAATTTCATGAAAGGCGCCTGAAACGCCTTGTATGCCTACCCGCATGGGGCGCGACATTATTTCGGGTTTCTGTGAGAGATCCGCAATGCCGTCCGATGCCGTTATTTCCGATTGATGCGCCATATCTGTCATGTGCTGTTTTTGCCAAACAAAAAAGGAGTTCCTGATGCCAGGAACTCCTTTTTGCTGTTGATTGTCAACTGTTTATATTCTAATAAACGCGCATCGAGTGTTCCTTTTTTTGTCTCCAAAAAAGAAATAATAAAAGGAATAACCGAAATAGTTCGCGCTGTTCAACATGTGTATTATCGTACTGGTGCGGTGCAAACCTAGCCGGTTAAAGCGAACAATGCAAGACCGGTTTGAAAATTTTTGCTTAAAAAACAATAAACATCACTGTTTGACCACCTTTTCCACACGGGTTCCCGATGCCGTTTGTACCCGGACCAGGTACACGCCCTGCGGCAATCCGTTGAGGTCAAGTGTTTGGGTAAACGTCCCTGCGGCAACCCTTGTGAGGGCCTGTATAGCCCGAACGCTGCGCCCCGCCAGGTCAAAAACTTCGATACCGGCAGCCTGTTCCGTGGGCAACTCAATGCTCAACAGGGCGATCCCGGTCGTGGGGTTGGGCGATATGGCGATGCGGAAAGCCGTCGCGTCCGGTGTTCCCGTGCCGACCACGATCTCGTGCGGCGGCAGCGATATCTCGTCGACCCAGGCACGGTCCTGACCGGTGGTGCCGACCCCGTCTTTTTCATAACTCCAGGTAAACTTGTGGAAGCCTGCCGTTACGGGGTAACTGACTTCCGCCCAGGCCTGGACGCCGCTCCAGCGTTCGACTTCCTCGTCGTCGATGGAAAAGCGCAGGAAATCAAATTCTTCTTCGCAACTCACTTTTCGGGCAAAAGAGATCAGGCCGTCTGTAGAGACGTTTACGGTCAACTCCATCACCGATTTCTGGTTCTGTCCGATGTTGCCGGAGCGGGAGCAGTACGCGCCGGAATAGGGCGCTGCCGAGGTGATCTGCCAGGGCTTGTTGCCGGCCATCACCCAGGGAAACGAACTAAAGTTTTGGTTTTCAAACGTTTCCAGTATCTGATTGATGATATAGGGACCGTAATCTTTTTCCTGACCGTAGTTGCCCGCAGCGAGTTCGTAGTGGAAATTGGCAGGCACCACCTTGGGTGCATCGTCGGCAACCTTCACGGAGAACACGGCATTGACGGAGCCGTTGACGGCGATATTTCCCAATACCATCGTACTGCTGACGGTCAGCCAGGGCGAATCGCTGCTGAGTATACCCGCAGCGTTGGGGCTCGGACTGTGGCCGCTGTTCAGGTTGGTGACGGTGACAATGGCCGTTTCGCCGCTTTCCAGGCGACCGTTGCCGTTGCCGCTCACGTCGTCGATGATGAATTTGGTGACCGACAACTTCGGCGCCTGCAGCGTTACCGGGATGATGGCGTCGAAACTTTCCGTACCGTTGAACACTATATGCAGTTTGAAATTCACCTTCTGGCCATCTGCGACATCGTCATTTACGGTAAAGGCAAAGGCTGCGATTTTTTCGAGGGCCGCGCTCGGGTCAAGATCGCCGAACAGTTCGGTATCGTCGGTAATGATCACTCCGTCGTCGGTCGTGCTGAGGGTGGCCGAGGTAGCATTGGCGGGCAATACGCCTACATTGGCCAGGGTGACGTTCAGGTTTACGTTTTCTCCAAAATCCGCTTTCTGGTTGTTGTTGCCGGCAATATCGTCGAGTACAACCCCCTGGCTGACCACAAATGCCGTTCCGGAAGCCGTTACGCCGATAGTGCCCTGATAGGGAATATAGTTGAACTGCGAAACGGTCACCACAATGTCGCCCACATTGTCGAGGGGAGAAAAACTCAGGTTGGCTACGCCGCCCTCAACCGTTGCTACGGCCAGCGTCTGGCCCTGCCAGTACAGGCTCACCAGCGCGCCTTCCACATCGGAATACACGGACAGGCTGCTCGTACCGATGAACGTACCGGCCTGGTGTGTGGCGACCAGCGGCAGCGGCAGTTTGGTGCGCGGCATGGTGGTCGGCTCGGCAAAGGGATTCCAGAAGTCGGCCATGACCTCGCCGCCCTGGTCGTAGGCTGCGATCATGAGTGCATTGCCGAAGGCGAGCATGCCGCCGATCGTCGGGCGCAGGGTAATGCCGTCGGCGTCGAGGAGGTACTGGTTCATGCCGTCCTGGCCTTCCATGGGCGGCGCCCAGCTCTGGTAGTCGCTGGAGAAAAAGCCTGCGATGCCGCCCCATGCTTCCCCGGTAGCGGGGTCGCCCGCGCGCTGCCAGGCTTCGCCGAGGCATTCGCCGTTGGTGAAATTGCCGGCGCAACAGGCGACGGAGATCAGGATAGGGTAGCGATGTGTGTTGCGCAGCGTTGCGACAGCGTCTACATTAAAATTGCCGCTCGACAGTCCCTGTTCCCAGCCGTGGCCGGTATAGTTGTAAATGCTGACGCCCCGGCCGTTCATCAGGCTGACCAGTTGTGTATTGACGGGGTTGCCGGCCTTGTCGGCCGTTTCATCGCCGGGAGTAGGCGAGATGTCGGCATGCGAACCGTCGTAGAATTCCCAGTATTTTTCGTAGCCGTCGCCCAGGTGTTTGGCCTTCCATTCATTGCCCTGCTCGAAGTCGGCCTGGCCGTCGTCGCCAATGCCTGCACCCTGGTCTGAAGTGGAAGCCATGCCGGTAGCGCACCAGTTTTCTGCTGCATCCACCAGGGGCGTTTTTTCATAGTCGAGGTTGCGGTTCACCATGATCCGCAGTTGCTCCGGGTTGCTGGCGTGCAGGCGGCCGACAAAGACCTCGACAAAGTGATCGTCGCCTTCCATGTAGCCGAAACAGTTGTCGCAGGTGTACGGGGTGCCGCCGCTCAGGCGCATTTCGGACTGGATCGCATTTTCATCCCCCACCAGCAGGAGGTAGGTGTTGCCGTTGTTTTGGTAGTAGTCTTTTGCGTAGTTATAAATAGCGGACGACTCGGAAGAACCGATGGTCTCCACCGTGACAACTTCAGTCTGAATACCCATCTGGCGTTTCCAGGTCACCAGCGGTTCGAGTTCGGCGAGCAGGGCCTCCGTGGTGATCAACAGCATCTTTTCGGGATCAGTGCCGCTGCGCGCCTTGTCGATGACCTGCGCGTTCAGGAACGTATTTTGGTACATTTGTTCAAAACCGGGGCTGTGCGTCCGGGCGGTGTTGCCGGACAGTTCGTTGACGCCCTGCCCGCCCGTGTGGTGCACCCGAACAGTGATGCCGGTGTACACCCGCATGGTTTTCGTGACGGGATTGTACTGCACCGGGTAAATCCACAAGGCCTGGCCGCGCACGTCGCGCATCACGAAAGGTTGTTTCAGTTCGGCAAGTGCGCCGGGGAAAAAGGCATCGTGCTCGTACGTAGACCCATAGGTGTACGGCACGGTAGCCGGGTCGATGTTGCGTTTCAGGTTGCCCTTCGACGGCGCTACCTGCACGTTGTGAAAATCCTGGAACTCGGAAGCCAGTATCTCTACCTCCATGTTGCCCGTCGCCGGAATGGCGAGCGCCGTGGCGAACTTGGGTACGTCCGGTTTGCCTTCCAGCAGGAGTGGCGTGCCCTCCGGCATATTGATCACAAATGCCTCGCCCTGTGGCGTGACGACCGCCTGCCGGTCTACGCCGGTGAGCGACAGGTGGAGCACGGTTTCCGTCGCAGAAGCAGAAACCAGCGCAACGCGCGTTTCGTTGATGGCCTGGCCGATCAATGCCGTCAGCGAGAGGCAGGAAAGCAGGAAGGTGATGATATTTTTCATGTTGTAAATGTTTGTAGCGCCAAAGGGGAGAGACTATCGTTGGATGAGTATTTTTTGCGTTTGGTGGCTCCCCGCTGTTCTCAAAAAGTACCAGCCTTCCGAAAACGCCGAAACTTCTATCGTTGCCTGCCCGCCTGCGCCGATCGATTGTCCCCAAACCGTACGGCCGGCCGCATCCAGCAGCCGTGCCCACCGCGGGCGGTCGTTTTTGTTCTCCAGGAACAGCAGATCGCTGGCGGGATTGGGATACACTTCAAATGTCGCCACGTCGGGCTCTGCGCTACCCGTTGTGCCGGGTGTGAACAGACTGAAAAAGACATCCACGTAGTTGTCTTCATTGTCTTTTTCAAACACGCGAAACCATATCCAGGCCGAGCCGGGACTGGTGCCGGGTTGCACGACAAGTTTCAGGTAAGGCTGGATGGTGTCGTAAACGGGGTTCATGGTGCCGTTCGCCGGAATACCCGCATAGCAAAGGCCGTAATCGCAGAGGTCGATGACCCAGTCTTCGGGCGCATTTACCGACAGGCTGCGCCAGCGCAGTTGCAACGTATCACCCGAGAAATTGTCGAAAAAAATGTAGCACTCGTTGGCCATCTCGAAAGCGACCTCCTGTTCGAGTACCGGACTGTGGACGGGCATAAACGTCTGCGCGTGGCCGATAAATGCCACAAGCAGCAGCGAAAGGATGCAGGCGGAGATTTTCATCATAACAGGTTTCCGCTACAAAGTAAGAACTCCCTGATATTCAGTGTTGTAAAAAATCCGGCTTTTGGACAAAGAGAGACATAAATGAGTGATAAGGGTTAAGGGTTAAGTGATAAGGGATAAGTGATAAGGGATAAATGTTCGGACTTTGGAATTGGGGAAGTGTGACATGGTTTCCTGAAAACCTTCTTCGGAAAAATCCCGGACAGAGGCCGCAGGTCAAGGGCTCCCAACCAGATCACTTATCACTTAACCCTTATCCCTTACCTCTTACCCCTTAACACTTAACCCTTATCACTTAACCCTTATCACTTACCCACTGTTCCACATCCTCCATTTCCCACGCATCCTCCACCGAATACCCGCCCGTGCCGGTGCGGCGGAGCTGGCTGAGGTAGGCGCCGCTTCCGACGGCCTGTCCGAGGTCGTTGGCCAGCGAACGGATGTAGGTGCCTTTGCTGCAAACCACTTCGAAATCGACCAGAAGCCCTTCCGGATAGTCGGGATGCAGCATAATCGTCGCACCTTTTTTGCTGATCACCTTTGGTGGAACGGATTCCGGCGTTTGCGGCACGGGGCGCAGGTTCTGCAGTTCGAAGCGTTCGATATGGACGCTGCGCTCCGGCAGTTCCACTTCTTCCCCCGTTCGCGCGTTCTTGTAGAGGCGACGGCCATCGACTTTTACCGCAGAAAAAACGGGCGGGATCTGTAGAATATCGCCGGTAAACTGTTTACCGGCTTCGATGAGCATCTCCAGGTTCAGGTGTGCCGTCGGAAAGGTGGCATCCACGGCTTTTTCGAGATCGAACGAAGGTGTGGTGGCGCCGAATGTGAAGGCGCCGGTATATGTCTTGGGCAATACCTGCAGGGATTCTATTTTTTTAGTGTAGTCGCCGACACACAGGACAAGCAGGCCGGTGGCGAGCGGGTCGAGGGTGCCGGCATGGCCGATCTTGAGTTTTTTCACGCCGAGGCGTTTGCGAAGCAGGTGGCGCACCTTGTTTACCACGTCGAACGAGGTCCAGGCAAGGGGCTTGTCGATCAACAGGAGCGCGCCCTTGGGAAACGGATCGGGGAAGGGACGACCCTTCTTCAATATTTCAAGCATGGGGCAAAGGTAGGCGAGCGGAATAGTATTGCGGGAAACAACTACCGTTTCATCAATTTATACCTGCCCCTCCCCGCCACCTGGAGTACGTACATACCTGCCGGAAGATTCTCCAGGCCCCGGATTACGGTAAGCGGACCGGTTAAAGGCGTTTCCAAAACCGTTTTTCCCGAAAAATCGAGCAGGCTGAGGGTTTCTTCCTGTAAAGCGCCCGGATTGCCGGCAGGTACTTCCACCGTCACTTGATCGTCGAAAAGGGTGGGGTAGACCATTATGCCGGAGGTCGGGTCCGGTTGCCCGGTAGCAACGAATTCAGGGACCAGGGCGAAATCGAGTGCCGTCACCACACCGCTTTCGAGAGTGATATTGGGAATGATCCTGGTATGGTATCCGACGCGCTGCGCCTTCACAGTGTAACTTCCGGGCATGGCCGCACCGGTTTTATACAGCCCGTCGATTTTCGTAATATCTAAATTAGGTGTATTGAGCACATAAACCCTGGCGCCATTTAGCGGCTGCCCGGTCAATGAGTCGGTCACCAGGCCTTCCATCCAGGACGCGTGTTGGTAGGTCGGTTGATAAATAAACAGGCCCGCATTGCGGGACGTAGAGAACACAATGCCGGAAGGCAGGTATGGCCAGGCATCCCAGACCAGCGAATTGCCTGGTAACACCCAGGCTGTTTCAATCAGGTTATCGGGACGGCTGGCATCCACGATGGTCAATTGGCCGCCGTAGCAAGGGTTGACCAGAAAATCGCCGAACACCCGTACGTTGTGTACCTCTCCCACGGGTACCTGGCTTGGAAGATAGGTATCCAGCAGGGTAATGTTATTCAGGTCCGAAACATCAAAAGATGCCAGTGGTGCGCTGGATGTTTCGTCGGTGGTAAACAGTGTTTTGCTGTCGCCGGAGAGTTCGGAATTGTGGTTAAGAAGGTCGGGCGTGGGCTGCGTCACAATCAGTTGAGGGTCGGTGATGTCCGAAATATCCACGACAGCAAACTGCCCGTTTAGTATTTCGCTGGCCCACAGCGTGTCGCCCCGGATAAATCCGTCGTGTACATAGTTCAGTGTATATTTTCCCACAATATGCGGATTCCAGGGGTCGCTCAGTTCGGCGATGGTTGCCCCGTTGGTCACGTTGCCGCCGCCAAAGATGAAGAGTCGGCCATTGTAGGTCTGCACGGTGTGACTACGCCGCACAAGACCCTCATAGGCGCCGTCGCCGTACCAGTTTTTCCAGGTCACCGTGTCGGGCAGTGCGCGCAGGTCGACAATGGTGATACCGCTACTGTCTGCTTCCGAGCCCACATAGGCAAAACCCTGCCAGAGCGCCATTTCGCGCCAGCCGTTCTGCAGCCCCGGCACGGTGAACCGTTCAACCGGCTGGGTCGGATCTTCCAGATCAACAATGCTTAAGCCAATGCTGGTCCCGACAAGCGCCCATTCGCGGCCTGTGCTGTCCACAAAACCCTTGCAACCGGCCAGTGCGAGGGAAGGGTAGGGCAGGTGCCCGATCTGTTCGAAGTTCAGTTGGGCGTGCAGGGTGGAGATAAAAAAAGACAGGAAGAGCAGCGTTGATGATATTTTCAGCATATGCGTGGAGGTTTCAGGTAATAAATGCTTTACAGCCGGAAATGTTTTGTCCGACGGGACTTGATATTGACTATATTGGACATCTTATTTTAAAAAACATTTTATTTTTCAAACAAGTTACCGTACCTTTGCAGCCGCTAAATCGCGGAGTGGAGCAGTTGGTAGCTCGTCGGGCTCAAGTCTGTTCTTTAGTTCTTTGATAGGATGGATACCAAGTTAAAAGGAGACTTTGTTTCCTTGCGAAGTATTCATTCAATACGGTTCCGAAATTCACTTAGTCGAAACCGACAAGCGACAAAGAAAGCCCAATTCAAGGGTTTATCGCGACGCTTGGGAACTAGTTGAACAATGGGCGGCATAGCCGGAAACGGTTATGTGTTTATCCCTTAAATTCGGTGAAGCCTTCAGTGATGGTGATACCGAGCCGAGTTTCTTGAAGATTTTGAGAAACAGGTGTAGAGACTGGTAATGGGACACCCTAACGTTGAGTCGAGGGTGAAGGTACAGTCCAGACCACCAAACCCCGTGTTATCGGGGGCAACGAAAGTTGTAGTGGTACGCATAACCCGAAGGTCGTAGGTTCAAGTCCTGCCTCCGCCACCACAAAAGCCCCTGACTGTAACGGTCGGGGGCTTTTTAATTTTTACTTGCAAATATGACCTGGCTTTCCATCCATTTTTACCCGCTCGAAACGCCGGATATTTTCCTGGCCCGCGCGCTCAAACCTTTTCTGGAAACGTTCATCTGGCGCGAAAAAGGCGCCCGCGCTTTTTTCATCCGGTTCGACGATGAAAAAGGCCCGCACATCCGGCTCCGGCTCCGGGGCGAAGCGGAGTGGCTGAGGGAAACCCTGCTGCCTGCGCTGGAAGGCTGGTTTGCCGACCGCGGCGAATGGCAGGAAGTGCCCTATGTGCCTGAAAAAGAGCGTTTTGGCGGCGATGAGGCTCTCGCTCTGGCAGAGGAGTATTTTCATATTTCTACCCGGGTGGTGCTAGGCCGCATCGGCCGCGACACCTTTACGTACGGCGATGCCATGTTCGATGCGATGCGCATGCACACGATCACGGCGTTTGCGGCGGGGTTTACCCGAGAGCGCGCCGCCTGGTATTTCGGGCAGTTGTGCAACCAGTGGCTGCCGCTGTTTTTCCGTCCCCTCGACAACCCGGGGCCGATGCCGGAGGATATGCAGGCTGCACTGATCGAGCAGTTTGAAAAAAGTTTTGACCCGCAAAAAGAAGACCTGCGCATGGCCATCGGCGAATTGTGGAAAGCGCTGGAAGCGGAAAAATTCGACCCCGATCAGCCCGAATGGCTGCGCTGGTTCCGGGGCAATCAGTTGATTCTGAATGATATGGGTGATAATATGGAAAAGGCCCTGCCCAGCCTGCTGCACTTCAACAGCAATCGCCTGGGCGTAAACAACCAGGACGAAGTGTTCCTGGCCTATGTCTTGTCAAAATCTTTGTGAATTCCATTAAGAATAGTGGTGGCGCATGGCACCGTCAGTGCCGGCAGTACAGGCACTAGGTATGCAGAAGGAACCGGATCACTTCTGCCGATACCGTTTTATCCTGCATGCGGTGGCCCAGTCCCCGGGTTTCGAAAAAAGGTACATTCCAGGCAGCGGCAATCGCGCGGCCTTCTGCTACCGGCGCCACATCGTCGTCGCGGTCGTGCAGCACCAGTCCCCGCACATCGGTGAGTAAAGCCGCCTTTTGGGCGATGGAATATTCGCCCACAGGTATGCCGCTCCTGCGCGTTATTTCGCGGAAAACACCCTCCAGAACCGTTTCATTGATACCCATGATGGCGCCAAAATCGCGGATCACCCGCGTCGATTCGGCAAATGCTCCAAGCAGGGCCATCCTGGCCGGGCGCGGCGTATCCAGCATGGTAGCGCTCAACACGGCCGCCGCCGCACCGAGCGAATGCCCCACTATTGCATAAGGGGCGCCCTTGAGTGCCACAAACTGCTGCACGGCCCTGCTGTACACCATCACGTTGAGCATATTGCCACCCGAACGCCCGCTGGCGGGCGCGTCGAACGCATGCACGGTGAAGCCCGCTTCCAGCATCCCTTTGACATACTGCTTCCAGCGGGCGCTGCTCGATTCCCAGCCGTGCAGGCACAATACTTCCCGGGCGCCGGGCGTGCCGCCGGCCCAGGTGTAGCCCTGCATGTGCTGTTTCCCCAGATGAAAAGTAAAGGCCTGTGCGCCGGACAGAAATTTCCGGTCGGCGTCGCGCAGCGGAAGGCGCCGCGGCGAGCAGAATATCCGGAAAGCCGTGCGCCCCGCCAGTGCCGGCGATACGGCAGACAAGGCATTGAGGACTTTGCCCAGGCGCCGCGCCTGTTTCAACCGATTGTCCATAATTCTTCGAGTGTTAAGTGATAAGGGTTAAGTGATCGGCCAGACTTAACCCTTATCACTTAACCCTTAACCCTTAACCCTTATCACTTAACACTTAACCCTTATCACTTACCACTCTACTCGAACCGCCTCTTGTAGAACCACGTATTGTCATTCATTGTGAACCCGATGGTAATCCGGAAATACGTCTCCTCGAGCACCGAGCCGCCGCCGAGTTTGCCGAATTCAAAGGCTGTATTGACAAAGGAAGTCTGCTGCCGGGGCAGCGTGATGGGCAGGCCGAAGCCGAAGGTGACGCCGAGGTCGTCGAGACCCTTTCCGTCGATGACACGCGGGTCCTGGCGGAAATAGCCGCCTACCCGGTAACGGATGCGTTTGCCGTAGTTGTTGTAGGATGCGTAGTCGGGTATGATCTCGAAGCCGCCGGAAACGGACACGGCGTTGCGGAAGGTGCCCGGCCGGGCGGCATTGCGGTACGAAGACCAGGCGTCGTAGCCGAATTGCGCACCGACGCGCATTTTATTCGCTTTCACGTATTGTGCGCCGATCGAAAAGGTGGCGGGCAGGGTGATTTTCTGGCGGACGTTCAGCGCCGATTCGAGTGTATCGGCATCGTCGTACTGGCCGTTGCTGAGCAGACCGCGGCTGCGCAGGAAAAGTTGATCAAAGGTGGAATTAACCTTGTGCTGGCTCTCGCCGGTGAAGCCGACGGTAACGTACCGTGTCGGCACCGTTTTGTCGTTTTCAGCCGTTTCCAGGATAAAATCGTGCTGCACGCCGACATTCCACAGCAGGCCGTTGATGCGCACATCCTCCCGGCGGTTGTTGAAGAAGGTCGGCAGACTGTCGGCAAAAGTCGTGGTGTTTTCATAGACCGATTTGCCGAAAATCCAGCCGATATTGAACCCGTAGGCGGTGTTTTTGTATTTGGCGGCGTTGCTCCAGGTCAGTTTGTACGTACCGCCTGTGCCCTCGAAGGTGTTTATCACCACGCCGAGGTCGGGCAGGGTGTCGATGGTCTGCACATTGTAGCCGACCAGCGAATAGGGAGTCAGTGCCAGGCCCATACCGAGTTGCCAGGGTGATTTGGCCTTGTCGAGGATCTCGTTGATGGGGCTTTTGAGGGTGAAGCCCAGTGCGGCATAGGCCAGGTTGCCGCTCCAGTTATCTTTTGTGCCTGCGCCGGTACTCAGGTGGCTGTACTTGGCAAAAAGTCCCGTTTCGAGCGTCGTGGTGCGCAGGTGCGCATACGAGGCGGGGTTGACGAGGTTCAGGTGAAACGGGTCGTGGAAAGCCGCCGTTTGTCCGCCCCAGGCTGCCTGGTTGGCAAAAAACTGGTTCACCGGGTCGCCGATGCCAAATCTGGAATAGGGAGAGTTTTGCTTGGGCTGTGCAAACAGGACAGTGCCGGTCAACAGCAGCAAAGTAAAAAGGGTAATTCTCATGTGTTATGTTCTAAGATATGGTTCAGGCCGATAAGCGTGAGTTCGGGTTCAATTATTAAACGATCGAGGTGGAGGTGGGGCTGAAAAAAAGCAGCGTCGCCACCGGTCAGGACCACCGTGAGCGGTTTGTATTGTTGTTCAAATAAGCGCACAAAACCTTCTATTTCCAGCGCTGCGCCGCGCAAAGCGCCGTTTTGCAGGGCGGTTTCAGTACTTGTGCCGGTAAAATCGGCCGGCATGTGTACCGCCACTTCGGGCAGGCGCGCCGTAAAATGGTGCATGGCCTGTATCCGCATGCGGGCACCGGGAGCGATATTGCCGCCGCAGTACACGCCGTCGTGTGTCAGCAGATCGTACTTGATGCAGGTGCCGCAGTCGACTACCAGGCAATTGTGTCCGGGCAACAGCGCCTGCGCGCCTGCTACCGCCGCCAGCCGGTCCTTGCCCAGCGTTTGCGGGGTTTTATACCGGTTTTCAAACGGCAGGGGCGTCAGGTGGGTCAGTTCCAGTACATGGAAATGATCGCCCAACAATTCCCGCAGTGCCTCGTCGGGTTCCGCGACGGAAGACAGGATGACGCGATCCACACCCGCCCGGTTGCCGTACGCCGGCAAATCCTGTAACGTCCAGTCCGTCCAAATCGCTTGCTCTACCAGTTTATTTCCCCGGAAAAGACCAATTTTGGTGCGTGTATTGCCGATGTCGAGTGCGAGATTCACTTGCGGGCGCAAATGTAGTAAGGTTTTTGGGTTTAAAGGTTTAAAGGTTTAGAGGTTGAGGGTTACGGGTTGCAGGGTTTCGGGTTGCTTTTCTTCCTTGTCCTGTTGTAAACATCTGTCCGCTCTACAAGGGGTACATGCGTCGTTGCCCGCCCGTGATCCGGACGGGTGTTTTCAACATGACAAGGGAAGGTGGGTGCATTTGTAAAGGTCGGGATGCGTTTGACAGAAAGGCAACATGCGTTCACCAAAGCCACTGTGGATTTGTCACCAAAGGCAACGTGGGTTCACCAACGCCACTGTGAGTTTGTCATGCTGTAAGCACCCGTCCGCTCTACAAGGGGTAGATGCGGCGCTGCCCGCCCGCGATCCGGACAGGTGTTTACAACATGACAAGGGAACATTGGAACATTTGTCTAAGGTCGAGGTGCGTTTGACAGAAAGTCAACGTTCGTTCACCAAATTCACTGTGGATTTGTCACCAAAGGCACTGTGGGTTCCCCAACGTCATCGTGAGTTTGTCCTGTTGTAAACATCCGTCCGCTCTACAAGGGGTAGATGCAACGTTGCCCGCCCGCGATCCGGACGGGTGATTACATCATGACAAGGGAACGTCGGTGCATTTGTTAAAGTTATCGTGGGTTTGTTGCCAAAAGGCACCGTTTGCTCACCAAAGTCACCGTGAGTTTGTCCTGTTGTAAACACCTGTCCGCTCTACAAGGGGTAAGTACGAACATTGCCCGCCCGCGATCCGGACGGGTGTTTTCAACATGACAAGGGAACGTCGGTGCATTTGTTAAAGTTATCGT
>CALMBD010000062.1 GCA_937861115.1 uncultured Bacteroidota bacterium
AGTCGCACAGGATATTTGTCATCAGATGACTTGCCAACGCACCCTTTTTCCACAGGGTATTATAAGGCATGTGCAAACCCTGGCAGGGATAAAAAAATTTCGGTAGATTTGCCATCGCAATACAAGCCCTGCCCTGAATTCCACCACGGCTATATTCCTTCGGAAAACGGAGCAGGTTTGGTTTCCCCGATAAAGAATCACGATATTCTTTCACCAGATTTAAACTTTAAATGATGAAGACACTCGCCCAATGCTCGCTTGCAGTACTTTTTTTGATGCCCCTGGGGCTCGCCGCTCAAAGCCCGGCCGGCTCCTGGAAACTGAGCGTGCCGGATGAAAACGGCACCATGATTCCCTTGTATGTAGACATTGCAGACGACGGCACCTATACCCTCGATTTTGGCGCCGACGGCATAGTCGATACCAAAGGGAAATACAGCCTCGACAACGATAAAATGACCATTCAGGACACAGAGGGTAGCGATTGCACGGAAGCCGGCGTATATACTTTTAAAACCGACGGCAAAACCATGACCATGACCCGGATCAGCGATGCCTGCACAGGCAGGGGCGGACCCGATGGCGTCATTGCCATGGAAAAGCGGTAGCAGGCGGATCGTGTCCTTTTAGCGCCTGCGCGATGATCACCGGTTCGCGCACCGGTCTTTTCGCAGCGGGGCATTGGGTGCATACCCAAAATGGCTTTAGTTTGTAGCCGTTAATCAGATCGCGCTTGACCGGACTTTTCTGCTTTTGAATACACAGTCCTTTCACCGAAATTGTTCGGCGGAGGGACTGTGTTTTTTAAGAAAAGTGGATATCGTTCCGGATGCGGCCAGGCGATGCAATCTTAAATACAATGCTCCGACCCATCACAACACAAGACGCCCGGGAGATAAGCGACATCTGCAATTACTACATTTTACAATGGTTCGTAATGATTTTGCAGCCACCCGATAGGATGGCTTAGACATATAAAGACTATAGTTCGGTGTATTTCAGGAGGGTTTTGTTAAAGCAGTAAACAGAAACATGATAACAAACCCCGTAAATTAAAAATAAACATTTAAATTTACGGCTTAAAAATGACCTACATTGCCAGAATAGCAGAAGCGAGGGTGTCCCAATTGGTGAAAACCAATCCTGCCGTTGTGCTTGTTGGCCCCCGTCAAGTGGGCAAAACATCTCTCGTCAAACACTTGGCAGCCCAATTTTCCAGAGAGGCCGTCTATTATGACCTCGAAAACCCCGATGATTACCATCAGTTTGCCAATCCAAGCCTGCTGCTGGAACCCCTGAAAGACCAAACGGTGATTCTCGATGAGGTGCAACGGGTTCCTGCCCTTTTTCCGGCCTTGCGCGGCTTGATTGACCGGCACCGTCAACCCGGGCGTTTTATCCTGCTCGGCTCGGCATCACCCGAACTCATCCGCGATACATCGGAATCACTGGCGGGAAGGGTTGCCTATTTCGAGTTGCACCCATTTACGCTGCCTGAGTTGCCCGGTGCTATTGACTACCGGCAACATTGGCTCCGGGGCGGTTTCCCGGAATCCCTACTGGCCGATTCCGACGAAAAAAGCCTCGATTGGCGCGAGAATTTTATTCGCAGTTACCTGGAACGCGATCTTCCCCTGTTGGGCTTACGCGCCGACCCCATGCTCATCCGGCGCTTGTGGACGATGATCGCCCACCTCAACGGCCAGTTGCTCAATTTAAGCGCATTGGGCAACTCCCTCGATATCAGCGCTCCAACTGTGCGACGCTACCTCGATTTCCTGGAATCGGCTTTCCTGATCCGGCAACTGCAACCCTGGTATGCCAATACCTCCAAACGACTGGTAAAAACGCCCAAAATTTACCTGCGCGATACCGGCTTGTTGCATGCGCTGCTGCGTACCGGTACCATGCGGGATCTGCAAAGCCATCCGGCGTTCGGCGCATCCTGGGAAGCCTATATTGTGCAGGAAATTGCGGCTCGTTTGCCCGCTCGGGCCGACCTGTATTTTTACCGTACCCACGATGGAACCGAAGCGGACCTGGTCATTACCCGTAGCGGGATTCCGGAGGTGCTCGTGGAAATTAAATACTCGACCACGCCAAAACCCGGAAAAGGGTTTTTTATCGCAAAAAATGACCTGGCCACCACCCGAAATTTTATTGTGTGCCCGGTGCCAAAGGGCTATCCGCTGGCAGAAGATGTATCCGTATTGAGTTATACAGAACTGGATCGGATATTTTTATAAAAATTAAATCATTAAAAACCAATTACTTGCGAAACGATTTGGGCGCTGCGCCAAATTCCTGTGAAAATGCGCGGGAAAAACAGGCGGGATCGGAAAGGCCGGTGGCCCAAGTTGCTGATACATGGCATTCAACTCGCCGGCTGCCGGCAGGTACCAGTCGTCGTAGCCATACGCCACCAGGTCGGAGCAGCGTTAGACGGCGTAGGTGCCTGCGCCTAATGCTGTCACAATCGCCTGCGTGTTGGCCGCGCCGGCAAAAAAATTATATACCCAGGAAAGCCTCGAAGTTGTCGGGCGTCACCACTTCCGAAGATAAAGGATGGTAGGCATCGGTAAATGCGGCGGGGAACCGTGCTTTCGCTTTGGGGTTCCATTTGAACTCCCAGGCGCGGAATTGCCCGTCGGTTTCTTCTACATAGTCGATTTCCTGCTGTGCCTTGGTGCGCCAGAAATAACGCTTGCCATGCTGGCCGGCGTATTGCCTGATTTTCCAGCGTTCGCTGACCAGAAAATTCTCCCACAAGGCGCCGATATCCTGCCGGAGCGCCGGGGAAGTAAAGTTTTCGAGTACGGCGTTTCGGATGCCGTTGTCGTAAAAATATACTTTTCGGTTGCTGGATATTTCGTTGCGCAGGTTTCGACTCAGCGGCATGAGCCGGAATACGATATAGGATTTTTCCAGCAAATCCAGGTAGTTGGACACCGTATTTTTATCGACACCGAGTAGTTGCGAGAGTTCGTTGTACGAAACTTCAGCGCCTAATTGCAGCGCCAGGGCTTGCAGCAATTGCCAAAGCATTTCGGGTTTGCGCACGCCCCGGAACTCAAATACGTCTTTATAGAGGTAACTACCCGAAAGCGACAGCAATACTTCGCGTTCATGCCCTACCTGGTTGATGATATCGGGATACATGCCGTAGATCAGCCGGGTGTCTAATTGTTCGCGGGCTTCGATAGCCGATGTGGCCGCCACAAGTTCGCTCCAGGCGATGGGGTACAGGAAGTACTCCCACTTGCGGCCGGTCAGGGGCTCATTGATTTCGTTGGCCAGTTCGAATGCAGAGGAGCCGGTAGCCACCACCTGAATCTGAGGCAATTCATCGGTAAAGAGTTTGAGCGTCAGGCCGATGTTTTTGATCCGCTGGGCTTCATCGATGACCACCACGCGCGCATTCCCGGCCAATTGCCTGAGGCCGGCCACGGATGCATCGCCGAGCTGCCGCCGCACTTCGGGCCGGTCGGCATTCAGAAAAACCGAGTCGTCGGGCCATTCCCGGATCAGCCGCCGCACCAGCGATGTTTTGCCGGTTTGCCGGGCGCCCAACAGAATGATAGCCTTGCCCTGAAACATTCGATCGCGGAGCGTAGGCAACAACAAGCGCGGGATTTGTGTCATACTGTGTTTTTATTCCCCAAAAGTATGGCTTTTTGGTGAATATAAAATCAGCGGCGGACCATTTAATTTCACAGAGATTGATCACCCGGTCTGCATGATCAATCAATAGGTCAATCTGGCAACCATCCATGTCTGCTGATCCTTTGTGATAAAATGCCGAGGCGATAGAGAATATCCCCGAAATGCCGAGGGCTTTTTTTATTTCAGCCAGGTGTTTGAGGCAAATACTTTCAAAGGCATAGCAGCTCCAGGCACGATAAATTGGTGCTTGCTGGAACATACTCCACACACCCGCGCCTTCCTTGCTCAAGGGTTCGATAAATTTCAAATAGAAAAGCGAGTACTCATCCGTCAGACCGGTGGCTTGCAAAAAAAATGGGGCAGCCACCAGGCCGCCCCACCAAAGGTTTATCAAAAAACAACGTTCGCTTTTATTCCCCTATCACCGTCATCTTCTTCGCCAGGATACCAAACGGCGTTACCAGTTCGTAATACAACACCCCCGTTGCGTTTTCCAGATCAAACCGCTCCGCATGCCCGCCTGCCGGGTACTGCGCCCTGCGCTCGGTGATCAACCGCCCTGCCGTGTCGAATATCCGCAACTGCAACTCGCAGGCTTCCGGCAACACAAAACCGATCGTCGTCGTACCATTGAACGGATTAGGCTGGTTTTGCAACAACTGCAAGCCGCCCGCGCTCGCCGGGCTGCCTGCGCCGGTCGTCCCCAGAAAATTCAACTGAACGCCCGACTCCGCCAACGCACTGTTGTAGGCATAGCCGGGCAAGGCATCTTCGTCAAGGCTCAATGCCTCACTCAATTTGCCGCCACCTTCCAATACATTGAATTTCAGACTAAAAACCGACGTGGCTTCTTCAACGAACAGTCCTTCTGCCTGCGACCACACGGCGCGGATCTCGCCTTCGGAAACATGGTACAGACCGAAGTTGTCCATCGTGAGCGGCAAAGCACTGCCGTCGGTATGGACTGCCGCCAACTGCAACTGCGCCGGGTCGAAGCGCAAGGCGAACTGGAAAGCCGCCAGGTCTTCCAGCTGACTGGCCCGGAACTCGGTCAGCACCTCCGAGCCTGTTTGCAGCACCTGATCAGGCACATTTAACACCAGGGGCTTGCCGGCGCCGAAGTTTGCCGGATTGGCAAAGGCTGTTACGAGATCGCCCGTCTTGATGCCGTAGAAATCCCGGCCCGGCAGGTTGCCGGATACGCCAGTCAGCGTTATTTTTTCCGGGAAGCCCCAGGGCGGGGTGTTCATGGTGTGTGCAACCGGCACAAAACGCCAGGAGGTTTTGAACTGGTTGATAGCCAGAGGATTGCCCAGCAGGGCCTGATTGACGATTGACGCGTCGACCGAAGTGATCGAATTGCTCTTGTTCACATCTGCCGCCACCTGCTTGTACAGATTGGAGATCGGGCTAATGTTCGCCACATGCTGTTGGATGGCTGCCACATCTGCCGCGGTGACGCCGTTGAATTTGTTAATGCTCTTGGTCGGCGTGACGGTAAAGTTGGATCCGCTGGAGGCTGTAAGGGTGTAGGTGCCGTTTGCGAGGGAGAGATCGTTGTCGGTACCATCGCCGGTCAGGGCGACATTGACATCCTTGACGCCGCTCGAGTCGTTGGTTTCCCAGATGATCTTGCCGCTGATCGCGACTCCGCCGGGTTGGCAGGCGTTTACTGTGATGGTAAACGTACAATTGGTTACACAGCTTCCCGGGGCCGTATAGGTGATCGTATGGGCGCCAATGCCTGCCGTTCCGGGATTGAACATGTTGGTGCTCACACCGGGGCCGCTGAAGGTACCGCCGGCAGGCGTTCCACCGGTCAGGGTAAAGGCTTGTTGATCGAAACAAACCGTCAGGTTTGGCGGACAGGTCGATACGACAGGCCCGTTATAGGTGATAACAACGTCGTCGGACGCAACATTGATGCCGGCAGTGACGGTGAAGCGCAGCGTGTACGCACCGGGTCCGCCAGCCGGTGTGAAAATCGCTTGCGGGTTGGATGTACTGCTAAACTGGCTGCTGGCGGTAGACGGACCGCTCACCACGCTCCAACTAGGTGTTCCGACCGAATAAGTAGCATTCAATTGAGCCGGAGTAGCCAGGCACAGGGTCTGGTCGGGACCTGCGTTTGCAGAAACAATTGCCTTGTACTGAACACTGGTTACCGTGTTTTGCGCGGTATTGAGTGTGCATACGGCAATGGCCTCCTTGGACACGTCGTTCAGAAAATGAAAGGTCGTTATCGTATCCGTCCCCAGGGGGAGGAGCTGCTGGCCGCCGATGGTCGAAATATCTATCCACCCGAGCGGCGCCACCTTTACATCCACAGCCCTTGATTTGTACTCGGTTCGTTTCTTCCGCAGCACATCAAAAGTGCCACCGGGGATGGCCAGCGTGCCCGAGGCATCGATGGTGCTAATCCGCTGATACGTAACCCGGATACGGAAAGAATCGGCCGTCGGTACCAGGTTCAGCAAAATGGGCGGCGCAATCGGTGCATCGAAAGCAGTCAATACATTGGAACTACTTTGGCGGATGTCAAAGACGTTGACCGGCGCCCAGGTTTCTTCCAGGTTCGGTACATTGTCAAACAATAAATTCAGGCCCAGGCCCAGCTCGTCCAGACCAAAATAACCCATGTTAAATACCTGATTGCCGGTAACCTGCAAATATACCTCGTTACCGGAGTTCGGGGGATTGTACAGGATAGAAGCCCCGGGGAAAGACGCTTTAGCCACGCCAACTTGCGGGTTCTTCATGATCTGGTTCCAGTATTGGGTCGGCTGCAGGCCGCTCAGGTCCCACTGCTGGCCGAAGCCGGGCGGTGTGAAAATCTGATTAATAGCCCCGGGCTGGTTGCCAATAGCATAGTGAAGCGTGTCGCCCACCACAGGAAAAACTGAATTGGAGATGGTGATTTGGGCCGTTACAGAATGGGTAAAACCCAAGGCAAAGAGATAACAGAAGGTCAATAGCCTTACAGACGTTTGACTGCGCCGGGCAAAAGGGAGGTATTGAAAAAACTCAAGCAGGAGAATTTTCATTGCGAAAATGGCTTTTAATGTTAAATGACAAAAGTGCCTGGCAGGTATTGAAGGGAAGTAAAAGAACTATGCACAGTATACGGCCGGGGCAGGGAATTTTTGGCTGGAATTTCCTGTCAAAGATACCGGGATTTTAAAAGCATTCAGAAAAATTTCTTTGGCCGGGACTGGTAATCCGCCGCTCCGGAGGCGGGTGTGGATGTATAATGCAATTGACTCATCATCAACCTGTTTCTTTGCCAATAAATCGTATGCCCAACCGGTATGGAAATCAGAACCTATGCATGCAAAAGCAACCCCGCACACGGGCGATGCCGGCAATGACCAGGTCGGAGTTGTATGCTTGCTCTGCAATGTATTTTCCAATCGCAGCCAGCCCGCACAGATTGTAATTCAGGAGGTGAAGGCGTTCATTTTGTATTATAAAGGAAGTTGCGGCATGCTTCAAACAAACACTGCAATCTCCCTACATTCGCGCATCAAATTCAACACACAAATGGATAACACAGAAGCCCGCATCCAGGCCGAAGTTGAAAAACGCCTGGCCGCTGTCGTCGCCGAGCAGCAAAAACAATTCGCCACCACCCTGGAAATGGTGATGAAAAACGCAGTCGGAGGCGTGGAACAAAGTAATGCAGGCCTCGAAAAAGAGCGAAAAAAACTCGAAAAAGAGCTCGATGCCGCCCGTGAACTTCACGCCAAAGCCGAACGGGAGGGCGAAAAAATGGCCAGCGAAGCCTTTGAGAAACACCGGAAACAATACGAGGAAGCCGCCCGGCTGGAACTGCTCCGCAAACTGACGCGGATGCACATCGAAGTGGGCAAAACAACCCGCGACATCGCCGTTTGGCTCGATGTGCCGCAGGAGTTTGTGGAAAACATCCGCCGCATCGTTCAATCCGTTGAAAAGTACCGCGACGGAAAGCAGCGCAAGCCGCTGGAAGGCAACCCGAAGGTCCGGTTTACCAGCCAGGGGCGCGGCGGGACGGTCTTCTTTGAAAGCCGCGAAACCAAATTCGATATGTGGTGGGAAATGGGCTACACCGCCCTCATTATTGTAGAGATCCCGACCGAAGCAGACTGGGTTTCCCGGACAAATCTTCCTTTGGAGCGGCGCGAGGAAACCCTGAATTTCATCGGCGAAGAACTCGTTCTGCAAGAAGTCCCCTACGGCGGCTCGTTCATCGTCGGCGAAAATATAATCACCATTTATGGTAAGGAGAAATAGTTGAAAATGGTCCTCCTCGGCAACATCCTGCTCGGCATCACGGTCTTCCTTTTGCTGGTTTTTACCTTCGAAACCTTCGGTAAATCCGCGCCCGGCGGCGACGCAGGCGTGGGTTGGGCCTGGACCATCATCATCTATTATTTGGCAACGCTCGTTTGCCTGTCGCTCGTGGCGGCCATTATCGGCGCACAGGGCGGGTTCGCGTGGGTTCCTGCGTCGGGCAGCGGCGTGCGGTTCATGTGGGTTGCAGGCGGATTGCTGACGGCCTTGCTGGGCTCCCTGTTCGTGGCGTTTCGGGAAGGGCCGATGCTTGCCTGGATGGGCAACTTTTTGCCCACAACCATTCACCTGTTGTTGATCATCGGCTTCGGCATTTTGCTCAACGGCGGCGCGGCTTACCGGCTGCCGCTGCTGCTGGCGGCGGGCATCGGCGCAGTGCCTTGCGGACTGATTTTGTTGGCAAGTCTGAAAACAAGGGCGGAAGGCTACATCGCTGCGGCAAGGTCAATGGGGCAACCCGACCAGAACGACCTGCGGATGATTGGGGAGATTGAACGCCATGACGTCTCCAAAAACATCAGCAACCTGCTGATTTTCACCGATTACAACAAGGAAAAATGGGTTCGCGAACCTGCCCTGGCCAAAATCAAATCGCGCCCCGACTGGCAGCAGCAACTTGCCGAGGGGCTAGGCCAACGCTGGGCGCCCGAGGTATTTACCTTCCTGGCCGGCAACGAGGTGGATGACAAAAGCCTTTTTGCCGAACCGCTTCACGCGGGTATTCGGATGCAGGCGGAGCTCATCCGCGAAAAAATCGGCGAGGCATACCAGGAGCACCATTTGTATGAAGGCCAGTTCATGTGGGAAACCGAACGGGTGCTGAAAACCCTGGAAAGATTCGAGGACAACGGCCAGGACTATCGCCCCGAAATGCAGGTGCTCCGCGAGGCCTTCAATGCGCCCTGCAAGACCCGAAAACCGGATTTCGTCTGTCAGAAGTATCTGGATAAATGGCTGAAAAAGCACTGAAGATCAGGGTTATGTGCGTAAAACAATACTTCCCTTGCCAAAATTGGAAGTCTGTACAATATTCAGACCCTTAGCGAACCGCGGAATCCCCTGGCGGCATAGTACGACTCTGCACCGTTGTGGTACATAAAAACATGGTCGTAGCGACGATCACAAAAAATGGCGCCACCGAGTTTCCTGATCTCGGGAGGTGTGTGTACCCAGCTCGATGTTTTTGTATCGAACTTTCCAAGTTGCTGCAAAGTCCGGTATTGTTCTACGGTTAAAATCTCAATGCCCATGGCAGTGGCCATATCCACGGCATTATTTTCCGGCTTGAATTCCTTTCTCGATTCCTGTGCTTCGCGGTCATAGCAAACACTCCTGCGGCCTTTCGGACTTTCCACAGAGCAGTCATAAAAAATGTATTCACCCGTCTTTTTATCCTGACCTACAACATCCGGTTCACCGCCGCTGCTTTCCATTTCATGTAGCGACCACAGTTTTTCACTGTTGGCGTCGAGCCTTGCCTGCACTTTGGACCATTCAAGACCTTTGTGGCGGTTCATGTTATGCTCAAAACGGTCTTTTAAAGTACCGAGCAGTGCTTCGCGTTGTTCCGGGGACAAATCCTTTTTGTTTGCCATGGTTTTGATGTGTTTGTTTGAATTACTTTGGCTGCCTTGCAATTGGTTTTGGGCCGATATGGAAAAGACAAGCCAGGTACTTACATTAAACGCAGCAGGTCTGCATTTTATCGCCTGTTCTGCGTCTGAAAAAACACTGGAATTAGTCAGAAATCTATTTTCGGTTGGGCGCAAGGGTTGGCGATGCAGCCAGTCAGCGGATTGAGCAAACTGTGAACACTGATGCAAGATTCAGCCGGGTTTTTGACATAATGGAGCAACAGATAGTCGGACCTGTCCCGAAGCTGAGTATAGAAGGCGAAAGTACTGCTCAAAAGTGTATGGCGTGAAACTTTACGCCGCCCTGGTCCGATACCTCCAGCGCGGGCGCCGGTATTTTTACCACATTCAGCGCGCCGGCCAGCAGGCGTAAAAACCGGTTTCGGAGCGGTATACGCGTCAGGTCGATATCGAAGGAAAGGTAGAACTGCCGGGTACGGGGATATACGGCAGGGTCAAGTTGGTACACGTCGCAATCCGGGCCGTTGCAGTTGAGGTTGCCTTTCCATTCGTAGCCCTTCTTTACGAACAGGTTGTCGGCGCCCATACCCAGCGCTATGTTAAACCAGCCGGGCAGCCATGTGGCGCGTTCCGGGAAGAAGGAGCGCGGGTTTACGGAGAGCCATACGGTATTCGCGTTGTAGTTTTTCAGGAAAAGACTGACCGGTCCCGTTCCGTAAATATCCTCGGCGCGTTGCTCAAGGGTCGTGGAGGCCTCGCTGCCGACGGGAGAAACGGGATAGACCGGATCGGTGCTGTATTTTTTCGGCCAGGCGCTCACCTTGAGCGCAATGCGCTGCTCGTGCCACCCGAGTTGCTGTCCCAGGAACAGGCCGGAGCCCAGCAGATTGAAACCCATATCGCTCCAGGAGAAGCCTCCGGACGTTGACAGCCCGTCGAACACTTCCAGTGTGGTCATCATGAGTTGACCGCCTGCGAAACCGGTCCAGGCCGCCGCACGCGGCCGGATGCCCGCCCAGCGCGCTCCTGCGTATATCCAGCGACTTTGGTTGTAGGCCAGCAGTCCGTGCCCCATTTTGTCCATCTGGTTCCAGTCGCCGAGGTCGTCGACGGTGTGGAATTTGCCGTTGGAGCCGTTGGAGACCCAGTCCTGGTGCAGGATCACCAGGGCGCTGCCATACAGCACGGATGCGGTACCGACGCCCGCCCAAAGGCGCGGTTTATGCAGCGTGTCGGCCGGCTGGAGCGAAAAAAACGGCTGGTTCTGGGCGCGCAGGCATACCGGCGCAAGCACCGATAAAAGGCAGAACAGGGCAAACGTTGCTCGTATCATACAGTGTAAAGTCGTGTCTGGCCAAAATAACAAGAATCGCACCGAAAACCCGTGGCATGGTGTGCATCGGCCGTTTAGAACGGCACGGAGAAGGGTACGATACTAATCCCTGATTCGCATGGCTCATGTTGACCTGCCGTGTTTTGATGGTTGCAAGGGGAAAGTTACTTTTAGCCAGCGCAGGATTACCTGTCAGGCCATGAGGTGAGCGCAACTCCAAAGGATTTTGTGCATTTGAGGCAGTTCGATTTTTTCACACCCCAAATTGGTTCACTACTAATCTTGCCGCACCGCATAAATCCCGACAG
>CALMBD010000063.1 GCA_937861115.1 uncultured Bacteroidota bacterium
AAACCGCCTGCTGTTAACCGTGTGCCACCACTAGGAAAGTTCGCATCTCAACTTTCATTTTGGATTAAGGAACCTCAATACGCTCTAAGCGCAACTATTGCCCCGGATCGTTGTTCCCGCAGTAACCTATACACCTATTTCATGCGAGACGAACAGCAATTGCTCCGGCTGCGGCCAAATTTAGAACTTGCCACCGACCAGTCCAGACCGGAAGAGGTATTTCAAAACCAGACGCTGCGTCCCATTCTAAAAATGCAGCATCAGCTGCTTACCCACCTTTTTCAAACCCATATCCGCAAGCGGAAAAACGTTTTTTTCCTGATGTCTGAACCCGCCCGGCTGGAATGGATTGCAGATGCGGTGCGCTCCGATCAGCGGTTTCGCAACCTGCTTGTGGGCACGGTCGTCGGGCATTTTACGGTGGATGAATTGCGCACATTCGAAGACAATGAGGCCGAATGCTTGCGACGCCTGGTCAATTTGATTATTCAGCGCCTGCAATCGGAGGACTTCGTGCGCCCGGATTAGCCTGCCCGAATGGTTCCGGGATGATCTCCGGATCGTCTTTGGTCGATTCGGCAATGAGCGCCTGCCAGCCTCTGTCAAGCAGACACTTCGGGAGGCATAAACCTGGGTAGCTGTCGTTGCAGACAGAGTAGACACCTCACCGGTTTTTCAACTATTAAAGACCCGCCTTGATATGAATTTTCTCCATCAGCGCCTGCCTAACCTGTACCCAGTCCGGCTCAATGATGCTGAAATAGGCAGAGTTCCGGTGTGTCCCGTCGTCGCGTATCAGGTCGTGGCGAAGTATTCCCTCGAATCGGGCGCCGATTTTTTCGATGGCCTTCCTGGACCGGATGTTGTTCTCATCGGTGCGCAACTGAACGCGGGTTGTTCCCAGGGTTTCAAAGCAAAAAGACAAAAGCAGGAATTTGCATTCCAGGTTGATTGCCGTACCCCAGTAATCGGGATGCAGCCAGGTCCAGCCGATTTCCAGTTTGCGATGCAATGGCTGCAATTCCAGCAGGCGTGTGCTTCCGATAATGCGGCCAGTACTTTTTTCAACGATCACAAACGGAAATTGAGTGCCATTCCTTTGCGCCGCCAGGCCTTCATTCAGGGCTAAAACAAGCCGTTCGGGGTTGCTGCCGTCGAGGGTGTAATGTGCCCAGATCCGTTTGTCTTTGGCCACCTGCACCAATGCATCGAAGTGTTCATTTCCCAGCGGGACCAGATGTACCAGTGTTCCGGTGAGTTCTGTCGATTCGTTTATCCAGTTTGACATGCGGTGTTGTTCCCTGTCTGTTTAAGCCGCAAGTATCTTGCTTTTTTGAAGCAATTCAAATAGTATGCGTAATCGAAAAGCAGGGCTACGGACGGAACCCATGGCTCTACGGCACAGGAAACCGGAATCATGAAAAAGCAAAAAAAGCACCATAAAATAATCGGCCACCACTTCTTATGCAACATGCCCGGTACCCGGCAAACCTCAAATTCACTTTGCGACCCTCATCATCCGCTTCGCCTGCGTACCATAAGGCGTCGTCAGTTCATACCACAGCACCCCTGTTGCCGTTATGCCGTCCAGGCGCACCCGCTCGGCGTTGTAGTCGCCCGGGTAGTATTTGTCCACCCGCCATAATTCCCGGCCCGTTGCATCGTAAATGCGCAACTGCGCGTCGCAACCGCCGTTAGCCGGCAGGATAAAACCGATGGTTGTCTCTTCCGTGAATGGGTTGGGCCGGTTTTGCAGCAGGCGCCATCCCTCTGCCTCCGTCGGGTCGATCGTGCCGGTTGCCTGGGCAAACACCAGTTCGACACCCGATTCCCGCAGATCGCTCGAGTAGGCGTAAGCGGGAAGACCGGAGTCGTCGAGCCACAGCGCATCGCTCAGCATTCCGCCGTCTTCCAACACCTTGAATGTCAGTTGAAAAACCCGGGATGCCTCGTCCAGGGCCACTCCCTTCGCCTGCGACCACACCGAACGAAGTTCGCCGTTGGCCTGGTTGTACGTGCCGAAATGGTCCTGCGTCAGCGGCAAACCGCCCAGCGGTTCTATCGCTCCCAGTGCGAGCCGCTCCGGGTCGAAGTGCAGCGCAAACTGCCATGCCGCCAGGTCGTCGAACTGGTCGGCGCGAAAAACGGCTGTTACGTCTTGACCTGTCTGCAGTACCGCATCCTGCACCCGCAACACTAACGGTGGAGGAGCGACCAGATTGGCCGGGTTGGCGTACGCGTCGACGACATCGCCCGTTTTGATGCCCCAGAAATCCTGTCCGGGCATATTGCTGTTTACACCCGCCAGGCTGATTTTCTCCGGAAATCCCCAGGGCGGGATCGACATGGTGTGCGAAATGGGCACAAAACGCCACGAGGTTTTGAACTGCGCGAGGGCCGAGGGGTTGCCCAGCAGCGACTGGCTGATGATGGTGGCGTCGAAAGCGGTAATGGAATTGCTTTTGTTCACGTCGGCGGCCACCTGCTTGTAGGGGCTGGTGATCGGGTTGTTGCCGGCCACGTGCTGCTGGATGGCTACCGCATCGGCCGAGGTGACGCCGTTGAGTTTGTTGATGTTCTTGGTCGGCGTGACGGTGAAATTGGAGCCGTTGGATGCTGTGAGACTGTAAGTACCCTCTACAGGCGTGAGATCGGTGTCGGTGTCGTCGCCGGTGAGGGCGACGGTGGCATCCTTGACGCCGGTGACGGCGTCGTGTTCCCACAGGATGATACCCGAAATGTCGATCACGGGCATAAATCCGCCGCCGAATACGGCAAAGGGCGACAGGCTGGCGATACCCGTGCGCGACAGGGTGTAGGGGTCGGAGCCACCGGCGGAGGCTGTGGGCCGGGTGTCCCAACTGCCGCCGGTGAAATGCGACACATAGGCTGCCGAGCGGTCAAAGTTTGTAAGTTCCTCGCTGCCGTTCCACTGGACAGAGAGCGTCAGGTCGGAGCCTTCGGGCGCGCCTTCCTCGATGAACCAGGTGCGCTCTACGGCATCGGCCGTCAGAGGATCGCCGGCCTGGCCGCCGCTGAGCAGGGCATCAGCGACGCGCAGGAAATACTGATCGGAGGCGCCGGCATTGGTCAGCGTGGCGGGGTTGTAGGCCGAGTTTCCGACGGGGAAAACGACCGGAGAAGCGCCCACCGTTCGCACAAGAAAACCAGTGCCGATAGTACGCACGTGCCGTGAGGCGTCGTATCCGACGATATCGAGGACTTGCAAATTGTGATCGCCGAGCACGACATAGTTGTCTGCCGCCTGAAACTCGAGGGTGTTATTCACCCCCATGTCATCGGCGAGCGTCAGATCGTTGCCGCCGCTTTTGTTCAACGCCACATTGAAAAAAGCGTCGCTACCGGAGGTGACCGTACTGCCTTGATCTCCCTCGAAGGTGACCGTGGAGGCTCCCGCCGAGAAAGTGGCGTCGTTGGTCCAGTCGCCGCCGATGTGGTACTGGCCGTCGCCCTGGAGGGTGGCGCCGGAGGTGTTGGTCAGGTCGGCGGGAGTAGTGAGCGTGCCGTCGACGGTTAAGGTGCCGCCGTCGGCGTTTATGACGCCGTCGAGGGCCTTGACGGACGAGCCGGATGTGATGTTGATGTAAGCGCCCTCGTTTTTGAACTGGGCGTGTGCCTCGATAGCGAGCAGCAAACAGAGGATGGCAGTAACGTGATATTTTTTCATGATGAAAAAAATTTGTTTTCAGTTTGTAGCCAGAGTCTCACTTCAAGAGAGACTCTGACTGAAGAAATACTACTTTTCATTCGGCATCTGGCTATTTATTAGCCGCGTTGTTCAGTTGTTGGAGGCTTGCTTCGAGATGTTGCAAGCGCTGTTCAAAGGCGACCTGTTGGGCGCTATTTTGAGCCTTCAGGGTATCCAGTTCCGCTTGTTGGGCAGTGTTTTGTGCCTTCAGGGCATCCAGTTCCGCCTGCTGTGCTGTTATGGTTTCCTGTTGTTCCTGCACCGCTTTTACCAGCGGCACGACAAACTGGGAATACGCGACGGTATAGTAATCGTCTTCATTTTCGGGGCGGTGCAGGCCATTGAAGTCGTAGCCGCTGGCGCGCATGGCTGCTTCCACCTCTTGTGCAATGAAACCACTTTGGCGGATGGCCGTGGAAGCGCGGTAATCCTGATCTTTCAAATGTGATTTCAAACTGTCCGGCATGTTTTGGTGCAGGTAGTCGTCAAACTTGCGGGTATCAAAATTGTACACCACCGGGCGCAGGCGCGTGATGAAATCCAGACCTTTTACTTCCTCGCTTACATTGGTTTTGAAACGACCGTCGGAAGGGAAGGTATAGGCGACCTGGCCTTCGATGACCGTTACGCCCGCATCGCCCAGGCGAATTTTATTGGACGCATTCACCGTAGCATTGGCGCCGATGGCCGTGGCATTCGACAGGCCGGAAGTAAAAACATCAGCATTATATCCCAGGCCGGTATTAGAGCTGCCCGTCGAATTGGAATGAAGGGCGATTTCGCCCACGGCAGTGTTGAAACTACCTGTTGTATTCCCGAAGAGCACAGAATGTCCGGTGGCGGTGTTAAAACCACCAGTAGTATTTAAGTAAAGTGCGAATGCCCCGCTGGCGGTGTTATATAACCCCAGTGTATTGGCTTGAAGTGCTTTAAAGCCACCGGCAGTGTTATACGCGCCGCCAGTGTTATCATAGAGCGCTTTTGAGCCGAGTGCGGTGTTCCCGATACCCGTGTTGTTGTACAGTGCAGAATCGCCCACGGCGACCAGGTTGCTCGAAGTTGTATTTGTATTCAATGCGCCGGCGCCGATGCCTACGTTGGCGCGCCCGGTAGTGTTACTGAAAAGTGCGCCAACCCCCAATGCAGTATTTTTGGCGCCCGTGGTATTGGAATAAAGCGCGCCTGCTCCATGAGCACTATTTTCACTACCTGTCGTGTTGGAAATCAGTGCGGCTGTTCCGCTGGCGGTGTTGGCGCCACCCGTGGTGTTGGCACCAAGCGCAGCTGCCCCGTCGGCGGTGTTACTATACCCCTCCGTGTTGGCTTGAAGCGCACCTGTTCCACTGGCAGTATTGGCATAGCCTGTGGTGTTAGATTTAAGTGCAAGCGCCCCACTGGCCGTATTACTATAGCCCGTAGTATTCAGTAAAAGTGCCTGAAAGCCGCTAGCGGTGTTGTAAGTGCCCGTTGTGTT
>CALMBD010000064.1 GCA_937861115.1 uncultured Bacteroidota bacterium
ATTTCCATTTTCTCGGCAATGCCGCCTGGAGCGGCAAAAACGTGCGCGGCGCGATCGACATCGCTGCGCAGGTGGGTGCGCGCCTGCACGTGATCGGTGGCACAAGGGTCAACTTCCGCAAGGGCCTGCGCATTACGCTCAGCCCCAGCGTCCGTTTCCACGGTGTATTGAATCCGGAGGGCCGCAACGCCATGGTCAACAACTCGAAAGGGCTTATTTTCCCGGTCATCTGGCACGAACCCTTTGGCCTCGCCGTTGCGGAAAGCCTGTTTTTCGGCTGCCCGGTATTCGGCACGCCCTACGGCGCATTGCCGGAAATGCTGGGAAAAACAATGGGCAGCGAGCGCAAACCCCACGTCGGCAACGGCACCGTTGAGGCTTTCTACTGCGACATGGGCTGTTTATCGGTAAAAAAATCGGAACTGGTGGAAGCGGTGAAAAATGCAGATGCATATGACCGCGTCAAGTGCCACGAATACGCCCGTGCGTATTTTTCCGCCGACCGGATGGCGCAGGACTACCTCCGGTTGTACGAGCATGTATGCGCGGGACTGCCGGTTCATGCCGATGCGCCGGTGCTGGCAGAAACTCCCGACGACAAGTTTTTACCTTTCGGGGCATGATAAACAAAGCACTGCGAACGCTGTTATATGGCTTTCCCGCAGGTTTTCTCATAAAAACAACGTCAATCTGCGGGAAATCCGCTCACAGGGAGTTGCACTAAAAATTCAATATTATGCCCAGTTGGTTGATGTATACCCTTATTACCCTCGCCGCATATGCCGGTATGGAATTCATGGCCTGGTTTACCCACAAATACGTCATGCACGGTGTGCTTTGGAGCTGGCACGCCGACCACCACCTGCCCAGGCACGAGAAAGAAGGTTTTTTTGAAAAAAACGACCGCTTTTTTCTTGTTTTCGCCATTCCAAGTATGATCTGCTATATGATCGGCGGACTCACCACCCATTTCTGGGTACTGTTTATCGGCGTCGGTATTTCGCTGTACGGCCTTACCTATTTCCTTATTCACGACGTGTACATTCACCGCCGCTTCAGCTGGTTCAAACAGCTCGATGGCAAGTACTCCCGCGCCATACTGCGCGCGCACGGCACACACCATGCGAAGCGCACCAAGGAGGACGGTGAATCCTTTGGCCTGCTGGTGGTAAACCCGAAATTTTTCAAGAAACGGGGTAATAAAGAAGATGAGCAGCTGATCGGGAAAAACGTGGAGTAAGAAAAATGGCCGGCGTTCAGTTCAAACCTTCTTCCGGCAGGACGATTTTTTCAATATCGATCATCAGATTCAGGATACTGACATTGAGGTCGTTGATTTTCCGATCACAATCCTTTTGATCAATGATGCCCAGAATCTGGGCGTTACGCGCTGCTTCAAATTGAGCCGTGAGCAGCAATTGTTTTGTACTGACCACATTCAATTGGTGGGCCTTGCAAAAGGCGCCTATTTCCGACAAGGCACCGGAAGTATTGTTTTGGGCAATGAGGTATTCGCATTTGTTTCTCAATACTTCGAATTGCCTGACGATAGAAGGTCTCGCCTGATCTGCGGTGAATTTATTCGAACGTATCTTCCAGGTATCATATTCGAAAACGTTAATGTTTTCGCTCGAAACGGATACCGAAATGCATGTCCGCGGAACGGACTGGATATCCACGTTTCGGGATATTTCATGCACCAGATTTTTGGTTCGGGCCTTTAGTTCGATATTGCTGGAAGCAATAGCACTCAAGCGGCCTGTCGTTTCGATCAGGGGGTCGATATCGGGGTATTGCAGCGGATAGGACAGGTATTCCTCAAAATGCGCCTGGACCAGGCCGGCATCTTCAAAGGAGTTTAATTCAACAAAAATATCGTCAAGATAGGACAACAGGCTCACCTCTATGGACTTGCCCTTAAACTCGCGCATGTACGTCTGAAAATATCCGATATATTCCTGTAAGCGAAAGTGGAGATCGGCACTTACCCCCCTGATAATGTTTATTTTTTTATCCTTGCTCAGCAGTTCAGACAAGCTCCTCGTTTTAAAGGGGCTGTTGATCGCTTGTTCTATCAGATAAAGTATATTCTCCGAGAGTACAATATTCTTGGTCAGGAAAGACCGGACATTTTCACCCCCTGCACGGACTGCTTCCGATATGGTATCGTTATCAGCCTTGTTGGTTAGCAGGATAACCGGCGTATTGATCTGCAAGGCATTCATCCTTTTGAGCAATCCGATGCCTTGCAAGGCTTCTGTGTTTTTGGAAAGAATGATGTCGAGCAGAATGACATCAAAACGGTTGTTTTCGAGGTGCTCTATCGCCGTAAGTGCGTCCAGAGCGGACGTTACATGGCAGCCTTTCTCTTCCAGTATGGCACAAAGACGCTTCTGAAGATGAGTGTCATCTTCTACCAGAAGTACCTTTTTTATTTTAGGAAGTGTGAGCAAAGCCGATCTTTAATACCACGTGACAGCAAATTTCATTCCAGTGCTGTGCCAGCTATTGTTTCGACCATGTTATTGAAGTCTTTTTGCCGTAAAAACCTTTATTTTGTACTCTTTTTCAGCAAAAAATAATTATGATCGTCAAAATTGCCGAAGGCAACATCAAAACAAAATACGGTGAATTCCTGGAAATGCTTTTCTACGACGGCCGAAAAGAGTCTATCGCCCTGATCATGGGCGACGTACAGGGCCGGGAAGACGTTCTGTGCCGGGTACATTCCTCCTGCCTGTTCGGACATGTGTTCAACAGTATCGAATGTGATTGCAGGGAGCAGATGGAGGTGTCGCAACAACTCATACAACAGGAAGGCAGGGGTATTGTCATCTGGCTGGACCAGGAGGGTAAGGGCAATGGCCATTATGCCCTGTTGAAAAGCGTCGAGCACAAAAGGCTGGGCCTTGCACAAGCCGATGCATACGAAGCGGTAGGGTTTAAACGAGACGCAAGGGACTACACCCAGTCGGCGGAAATATTGAATGCGCTGGGTGTCAGATCGATTCGAATGCTGACCAACAACCCCGATAAAGTAGACACGCTGACCCGGCATGGCATCCGCGTAACGGGAACGGTGCCGACAACCCGGTAATGCGCGCGTCACAAGGTGCGACAAAAGATGTATTGCGGAATGGTATTCCGCATTCCGCAATACGGTGTTGCGTCCCGGAATACCATTCCGGGATACAAAGGGCGACGAAATGTATTGCGGAATGGTATTCCGCATTCCGCAATACGGTGTTGCGTCCCGGAATACCATTCCGGGATACAACCGGAATACCATTCCGGGATACAAAGCGCGGCTATATGCCAATTAAGATGTTTTACTGATATTCCTGTACAGACGCCGTATGTTTGATCGGGATGATTACAACTTGAGTTGTTTATACTAAAACGGCTCCCAGTTATCTCCCAGCGCCTGCGCCGGACTCCAGAAATGTTTGTCGAAATCCACGACCCGGTCGTTTTCTACCCGGACACCTTCCGCTTCCAGCAGTTCCTGCATCAGCGTGGGGGTGGCAAAATGATGGCGACCGCTGAGTTCGCCCTTGCGGTTCAGGACGCGGTGTGCCGGCACACCGTCGCCGAGTACTGAATTGTTGAGCGCCCATCCAACCATTCGGGAGGCGCCAAGCGCCAGGAAGTCTGCAATGGCGCCGTAGTTGGTCACCCGCCCGCGGGGTATCTGTTTCACGACGGCATAGACCAGATCGTAGTAGGTAGGTGTTGTCATTAGAATGCAGTTATACTATGATACAGCCACGATATGGCACCTACTCATACCGCAGCGACTCGATCGGATCAAGCCGCGACGCTTTCATGGCTGGATAAAAACCCGATACCACACCCACGATCATGCACAACGCAAAGCCGAGGAACATCCAGCCCCAGGGGATGAGGAAAGAGCCGCCCAGCAGCGGGGTGACGATGTTGCCGACGAGGATACCGAGAAATATACCCAGCAGTCCGCCGATCTGGCAAATCACAATGGCTTCGGTCAGGAACTGCGTGAGGATACTCCGACGCGTTGCGCCGAGCGCCTTGTAAATGCCGATTTCGCGGGTGCGCTCCGTGACGCTCACCAGCATGATATTCATGAGGCCGATCGCGGCGCCGAGCAGCGTCATCAGGCCGATGGCGATAGTAGCCAGGCGCAGGTTGGTCGTATTTTCCTTCAGGATGGAAACGAGGCTGTCGCTGGCAAAAATCTCGAAGTCTTCGTCCTGCCCCGGGCGAACCTTCCTGATCATGCGCAGCAGGCCGATGGTCTCCGATTGGGCAGCGTCCATATCCTTGGCATTGATCACGCCGATCACCAGGTCGTAATCGGTATCTGCCGTGCCGTAAATGGATTTTACGTTGAGCACCGGCGCGTATACCGCACGATCCTGCGAACTGCCCATTGATGAGCCTTTTGATTTTAGCACGCCAATTACCCGGTATCGGATATTGCCTACCTGTATGATCTGGTCGAGCGCCTTTTCGGGCTTGTCGTCGAACAATTGTTTGACGATATCCCGCCCGATCAGGGCTTTGGGTTGCCCGTCTTCCACTTCCATCCTTGAAAAACCGCGACCATATTCAATATCGAGCCCCTTGACGTCGAAGTAGTTCTCGTCGACACCCATGAAAGTGATGTTGGGGTTGGTCTTTTTATCCTGGTATTTTACGGTAGCCAGCCTTGTCGCGCGGAAGGAAATAGACACTCTGGCCGGGAAAATAAAGCGCTCCTTGAATTCCCGGGCATCCTCGAACCGGATCGGCTCGCCGATCTTCTGGCGGCGCCCGCCGCGGTTGCTTTTTACCTCGCCCCATTTCCGCTCTACGCTGAAGGAATTGGCGCCGAGGCCGGAAAAGTTATCGTTAAGCGAATAGGCAATGGCGTCGATTGCGGTCAAAATACCCACCAGAGCCATAATCCCGAAGGCGATGATGAGCAGGGTAAGCACTGCCCGCAACATGTTGGTGCGGATGCTTTGAAAAGCCATGCTGAGTATTTCCGAAAAGGGCATTGCTACAGGAGGTCCGGTGATTAACGGCGTCGCTCGATGGCGTATTCCCGGAACCGGTTCCAAAAGTAAAAATACAATGCGCGCTGTTGTACTGAAATAGAAGCAGGGTTTTTAAAATTCGATGAAAGGCGCGATTTGGGGTAGTGAAATGTAGTCCGATGCTGTTGTTTATGTAAACCGGAGGCATTCCGGACTTTTATTTCCCGGGGCAGCACAAGTCGTTTGACCCTTTGTTAAGCCTGATGAATTTTGGGAAACGAGTTTGCTGCGTGGTGGTACAAAGAATAACCCCCTTCAATTTTCCGGGGAAAACCGAAGGGGGCATGTGCAACTACTAATTTCCAATCATTTTAACAAAAAATGGTATTCAACACGCAGAGGAAACGGCTCATCACAGTTCCGTACGCTGCTCCCGGAATGCGGTCAGTCCGACCTTGCCGCTTTCCTTGATGGCTTTGAAGCCGCCGGCCACGTTGACCAGGTTGTCGAAGCCCCGCGCTTTCAGAATAGAGATAGCGATGACAGAGCGGTAGCCACCTGCACAGTACACCAGGCAGGTCTTGTCGCGCGGGATCTGTGCCAGTTCGCGGTTCAGGAAGTCAAGCGGTACGTTGATGGCCCCTACCACGTGCTCGGTGTCGTATTCGCTGTGGCGTCGGACGTCGATCACGGGGTTTTGTTTTTGGGCATACCGGGCGGCGAATGCTTCGGCATCGATCGTGTCGATTGTTTCCACATCATTGCCGGCGCTGGCCCAGGCTTCGAAGCCGCCGTCGAGATAACCCATTGTATTGTCATAGCCTACCCGGGCGAGGCGCATGATGGCCTCCTGTTCGCGGCCCTTGTCGGCGACCAGCAGGATCGGTTGCTTCAGGTCGGGAATGAGTGTGCCGACCCAGGAGGCAAACTGCCCGTCGAGTCCGATGGAAACGGAACCCGGAATAAATCCATACACAAAAGATTTCTCGCTGCGGGTATCGAGAATAAGGGCCTCGCTTGCCTCCGCGGCTGCCATGAAGGCTTTTGGTGTGAGCGGGGTAAGGCCGCGCTCCATCACCGATTCGACACTTTCGTAGCCCATTTTGTTGAGTACGGCATTTTTGGGGAAATACTGCGGCGGCTCTACCAGCCCTTCCGTTACTTCCCGCACAAATTCGGCACGGGTCATGTCGGCGCGCAGGGCGTAGTTGAACACCTTTTGCTGGCCGATGGTAGACTCCGTTTCTTTCGCCATTTTTTTGCCGCAGGCCGAACCTGCGCCGTGGCCGGGATACACGATCACCTCGTCGGCCAGTGGCATGATCTTGTTGCGCAGGGAGTCGAATAAGAGTCCCGCGAGGTCTTCACGGCTGAGGTCGCTCTTCACCGCCAGGTCAGGCCGGCCAACGTCGCCGATAAACAGTGTATCGCCCGTGAAAACGGCGTAGTCCTTTCCATTTTCGTCGCGGAGCAGGAAAGTGCTGCTTTCCATGGTGTGGCCCGGGGTGTGCAACACAACAATGCTCACCTTGCCTATTTTCAACACCTCATTGTCCTTGGCAATGTGCGCGTCAAAGTTTGGTTGAGCGGTAGGGCCGTAAACAATGGTAGCGCCGGTCTTTTTGGCCAGGTCGAGGTGGCCCGACACGAAGTCGGCGTGAAAGTGGGTTTCCAGAACGTATTTGATCCTGGCGCCGTCGCGTTCGGCGCGTTCGAGATAAGGACCTGTTTCCCGAAGCGGGTCTATAATGACGGCTTCACCGTCACTCTCAATGTAATAGGCCGCTTCGGCCAGGCATCCGGTATAGAGTTGTTCAACTTTCATAGTGCAGATATTTTTGATCGCTTAATGACACAAAATTCGGCATTGCGCATGCATCGGTTTTGTAACCGATGTCACACTGCGGATATGATAAGAATCATCCGCGGGAGCGACGAAGATTCTTGCGCCGCGCTATACCTTTACCTTTCAGGCTATATGGCGGAGTCATCAGCGCTTCGCGCGATCAATTCATTATTTCAGAAAAACCATGTCAGACAACAAAAACACCATCGCCGATGAATTGCAGGAGGAAATAGCGAAGGTTGAATCGGAATATACCATGTTGCCGACCGAAAGGCGCAGAAAAATGATCCGGTGGGTCATCCGGCAGGTATTTACCGTGATCCTGTACTTCTTCCTCTGGGATGCACATCCCTGGGTACCCAAATCGCTGTGGATCGTGGCGCCGCTTGCCTTGTTGAGCCTCGTATCTATTGTTGGCTACAACTGGTTTCTGCAGCGCAGGCTCAGAAAAGCAAAGGCCGGCATTGAGCGGCTCGAAACGTCGCTGCAACACCTGAAAGAAAAGGATTTGCAATGGGAAGAGGATTGAATAGGCAGTCTCACAAGGCCAGTTGCATTCCTTCGGAAGCAATCGAAAATCCGCGCTCCCGCACCGCTTTTTGCGCTTCTTTGTCCCACAGCAGCGGGTTGGTGTGGTTGAAGTGGATGAACGTCACCTTGGCCCGCTCCTCCGGCGCCTGTTGTTGAAACAACCGCATGGTCTCTTCCACAAAAGGGTGGGGCACTTCTTTCATGGCTCGGCCCTGCAACTCCCCGTCGCGATAGAAGGTGGCATCGAGCAAGGCATAGTCGACCCGACCCACTTCCGCTACAATATCGCGCGACCATTTCGACCATTTGTCGATATCCGGGATAAACAACACTTTCTTTTTTGGACCTTCGATACGATAGCCCACTGTTTCGGAAAACTCGTCGCGGTGCGGCACGGCAAACGGCGTGATGCGCAACCCGCCCGGAAGCGAAATGGCTGAGTCGACCCGAAGCGGTTGTATTTCGATGTTTTGCAGGTCCACCAACTGACTCCAGGGGCCGTTTGTCCGGAGAAAATCGCCCATACGCGGCATGGCGTACACAGCGGCGTTTTTCGCGCCCATCACCTCCCGGCCGAGATGCATCAGTCCGGCATAATGCCCGATGTGCGCGTGGGTAAGGAAAATGCCCTCGGGCACACGGTTGTCGTGAAAGCCGGAGATGTCCTGCAACCTGCGCCACTGCTCCGGAAAAGCCGGTGTGGCCTCCAGCATGTACAGTTTTTTGTTTGCCGGGTCGACCAGACCCAGGCAAACAGGCATTTTAGGACTTCGATCGCCATCGTACACCATCTGACAGCACTGGCGGCGGCATCCGGCGTGGGGGTATCCGCCGTCCTGGGTGATGCCGAGGACGACGAGGTAACTGTTGGTGTCTGCCTCTTCTGTCAGCGCTAAATGTTTCCTGCCCGAGCAGGCAAAAAGCAACAAGAACAATATATAAGAATGCTTAAAAAACATAGATTACAATGATGGCGCTTCCAGCAATTAATGTAGTGAAGATAGTGTGCTTTCAGGTATGGCCTGACAAGAAATAAATCCGCAAATTCGCCTATATTTGCACTAAGAGCGTGTTCGGGAATTTATTTCTGGCCTCCAAGTGGCAAATTTTATTTT
>CALMBD010000065.1 GCA_937861115.1 uncultured Bacteroidota bacterium
TGGGTGCTGGGTGCTGGGTGCTGGGTGCTGGGTGCTGGGTGCTGGGTGCTGGGTGGGCATATTATGCCCCATCGGCAGGAATCGTCTCCTTTTCATTGGGTGAAGATAGTTTTGGTGAACAGATTAGGTGAAAACGGGCGCCCGGCATGCGCTTTCCCGGACAATACGAAGGCGGGGCCGTGTGATAAAGTTAGGCCCCCGGAGTCGTCCGGAACTTGTTTCCCCTGTTAAATTTTCGCCCCATTTAGCAAGCGGCGACATAACAACGCCCTTTCGCGCCTCTCCGGCTGTAAACGCGCAACGCGCGACCCCGGCATTGCCGAATGGTCGCGCGCTGCGAAAATCCTGTCTGTTCGATTATTTAGCCCTCCGAAGCCGCTTCGCTCAGCGCTGCGCCTTCTTCCTGTTCCGCTTCCGCTTTTTTCGTGATCTCGTCAATGATCTTGTGGAACTCATCCGAAGGGACTGCCTTGTCTGTTATCGTCACCCGTTCCCGGATGGCTTCGAATATTTTGTCTGTTTCGAGGTCGCGGCGGGTGTTATCCACGTCTTCTTTGTTTTGCATCAGCCGGTCGACGCTGCCTTCGATCACATTGTCGGGCAGTTCGGCCTGGAAATAGTTGCGCACGCGGGTGGCGTAGGCGGCGCGGACTTCGGTATCGGTGACTTCGATGGCGGCCATTTCCTTGATCTTGTCGCGCAGCAGCGTCCAGCGCAGGTTGTCAGCAAAGGCAGGGTATTCCCGTTCGATCTGTTCGGCGTCGATCTTGCCTTCATTGCTCACCCGAAGCCAGCGTTTGAGGAACTTTTCGGGCAATTCCAGGGGGTTTTGCGCCAGCAGGCGTTCCTGAAAGGCGCGCATGAGCAGTGCGTTGGAGCGCACGTCGTAGAATCCGAGTATGCCTTTCTTGAGTTCGCCGATCGCGTCTTCCTTGCTGGTCACATGATCGCCGCCGAAGTATCCCTTGAAAAACTCCTCGTTCAGTTCGGCTGCTTCGGCCCGGCTCACCTCTTCGATCACGCCTTCAAACCAGTCGCCCACCTCCCGGTCGTCATCAGGTTCGAGGCTGAGGATGTATTTGCGGTACATGTCCTCCTTTTCATGGTTTTCGATATTGCGGGCATTGAAGCGCAGCGTGTCGCCCTTTTTGGAGGCGAGCAGTTGTGCTTTAAACGCTTCGTCGGCCGTGCTGCTCACCAGCACGGTGATGGTCGTTTCAAGGCCGCCTTCTTTTACCTGGCTGCCGGCATCGCCCTCCAGTTCTTTGGAGGCCAGGCGTACCATGTCGTTGTCCTGGATATCCGTCTCCGGGTTGGAGCGGGCGCCCATGCGTTTGCGGGCGTAGTTCAGGTCGTCTTCTGCCAGTTCGTCGAGGTTGGAGACCGTAAGGCGTTCGTATTTTTCGCTCTTCTCGAGCCCGTTTATCTCGAAAGGCGGCACGAAGCCGACTTCATAGTTGACGGCGTACTCAGGTTCGGGGTCGCTGATCTTGAAGGAAAAACTGCGCTGGTTTTCCGTCGGCAGGGGCTGGCCGAGCACGTCGAGTTGGCTCTCGCGCAGGTAGTCGTAGAGCCGGTGCGACAGCATTTCGTTCAGCGTTTCGCTGAAAATCGAACTGCCGTATATCTTTTTCACAAAATCCATCGGCGCCTGACCCTGGCGGAAACCGCGGATGGCGGCGCGGGAGCGAAACTTCTTGAGTTCGGCGTCAATTTTTGGTTTGATCTCCTCGCGGGTGACGGTGACGGTCAATTCTGCGGAGCTGTTGTCTATGTCTTTGCGGACAACCATAAATGGGAAATTAGAATTTTTGAAACTGGAGGGTATTAAGGGGTTTCGGGGTTTAAAGGTTTCGGGTTTCGGGGCTAGGGGTAACACCAACCCTGAATCTTTTAAACCATTTTTTAGTGCGGGCGGAGGGACTCGAACCCCCATGCCTCACGGCGCCAGATCCTAAGTCTGGTACGTCTACCAATTTCGCCACGCCCGCATTATTTTTTTTCAACAGGTTATTTCCGGCCGCTTTTCAACACTTGGCAAATTTTTTGTAACCTTAATGTTTTCAATGTCAAAAACCTGACTTGACAACGCGCCGGAACCCCTTTCAAAAAGGACGGCAAAAGTAAATCGTTTTGGTGGAAAACAAAGTATTGTGGCAGAAGAAAAACCGTTAACGGGACACAAACAAATTTGGCCGGTGAAAAGTTTGTCCTAAATTTGTAAGGCATCTGAACACATGTATAAACAGGAGGAACCCATGGAGCAGCATCAAGATTTATCCGGCGCTGCAGAAGAAGGCAAAGTCGGCACGCAGGGCGATTACGCGCTTGAGGCGAAGGATGCCGCTATACCCGGCGAGCGGGAGGATATTACCCTCATCCGCCGGGCCTACCGCAACCTCCTGAAGTCGATCAAAACCCCGCTCGACGAGGCTGACCGCGTCAGCATTCGCGCAGCCTTTGAACTGGCGGCCCGCGCGCACCACGAGCAACGCCGCAAGACCGGCGAGCCTTACATCATGCACCCCATCGAGGTGGCGCGCATCTGCGTGGAAGAGATTGGCCTGGGCCCCACCGCCGTGGTGTGCGCCCTGCTGCACGACGTGGTGGAAGACACCGAGGTGTCGCTCAAGGACCTGCACGACCAATTCGGCGCCCGCGTTTCGCTCATCGTCGACGGCCTCACCAAACTCGATGGCCTGCACGATTCGGAAAGTCCGCAGGCGGAGAACCTCAGCAAGGTGCTGCGCGCCATGGTGGGCGACGTGCGGGTGGTGCTCATCAAGATGGCCGACCGGCTGCACAACCTGCGCACCATCAAGGGCATGCCCCACCACAAGCAGCTCAAAATTGCCGCTGAAACCACCACGATTTACGGCCCGCTGGCGCACCGGCTCGGCTTGTACAAGATCAAAAGCGAGTTCCAGGACCTGTGCCTGAAGGTAACCCACCCTGAGGAATACCACGAAATCGCCGAAAAACTCGCCCAGACCAAGCGCGCCCGCGAGCAGTACATCCGCGAGTTCACAGCGCCCATAAAAGAGGCGGTGCTGGAAATGGAGATTCCGGCGCGTATCACCGGACGACCCAAAAGCATCTATTCGATCCGGAACAAGATCAAGCACAAACACGTCTCGTTTGAAGATATTTACGACCTGTTTGCCATCCGGATCATCGTGGATGTGCCGCCGGAACAGGAACGCCTGGCCTGCTGGCAGGTGTACACGTTCGTGACCGATTACTACAAGCCCATCCCGGAAAGACTGAAAGACTGGATCACCAGTCCCAAGGCAAACGGCTACGAATCGCTGCACACGACGGTGATCGGGCCGGAAGGCAAGTTTGTGGAGGTGCAGATACGCTCCGTGCGCATGGACGACATCGCCGAACGCGGTTTTGCAGCCCACTGGAAATACAAGGGGGTGAAGGGTCTGAGCAAACTCAAGAAAGACGTGTTCGAAAACTGGCTCAACCAGGTGCGCGAAACGCTGGAAAACAGCGACACGGGTAGCGCCGTGGAGTTTCTAGCCGATTTTCAGAGCAACTTGTTCGCGGAAGAGGTGCATGTGTTTACGCCCAAGGGCGAAATGCGTATCCTGCCGGACGGCGCCACGGCGCTCGACTTTGCGTTCAGCATACACTCCGATATCGGGTGTACCTGCCAGTCCGTAAAAGTGAACAACCGGCTGGAGCGGCTCGATTACGTGCTCAAAAGCGGCGATCAGGTGGAGGTGACCACCAAAAAATCGCAGAAACCCAAAGAGGATTGGCTGCAATTTGTCGTCACCGGCAAAGCCAAAAACCGCATCCGGTCGGCCCTGCGCGAAGAGAAACGCAGCCAGGCCGAATACGGCCGGGAAATCCTGGAACGCAAACTCAACGCCTTCAAGGTACCCGTGGAAGAAAACGCCGACATGCTGGCCAAATGGTACGGCTTTCCGAACCGCCTCGAATTCCTCAGCGCTATTTTTATGGAGCAGGTTGACCTGTCGGACCTCAAGCGCTTCCGCGCCGACGGTATTCGCCTGGTGGAGATCGAGGACAAGTCCGCCAAAACAGAGGTCGAGCCTGTCATTCCGGAAGTGGCGCCCAAACACCGCCACACCAACAAACCGGAGGTCATCATCAACGGCGAACCGGGCAGTTATTACCAGTTTTCTTTTGCCACCTGCTGCAATCCGGTGCAGGGCGACGCGATATTCGGCTTTATCCTGGCTCAGGGCGGCGTGAAAATACACCGCGCCACCTGCCCCAATGCCACCCACCTGCTGGCCAACTACGACCATCGTATCCTGAAAGCAGGATGGGGCAACACCGTAAAGGCCGATTTTCTGACCAATATCGTCGTTACCGGTGTCGACAGCGGGCCGGGTGTGATCCACCAGTTGACCGACAAAATATCGAGCCTGGGCATCAACATCCGCTCTTTCTCCATTTCAGGCGAAAGCGGCTACTTCGAAGGCCGCATCGGACTGATCGTGTCCAACACCGACCAACTCAACCTCGCCATGCGCTCGCTGAAGAGTTTCGACTGGGTGTCGAATGTGAGCCGGGAGGAGTGAGGGAGTTGGCGGACAGTCTAGAATCGGATGCCAAGTTTTATTCCCGGCGCTGTATTGGCAATTAATACAGGGTCAAGGCGCCAGCGCGGCGGTGCGGCACAGATGGTGTTTTTCAATTCCTTTCTGGCCCTGTTTTTTTCCACGATTGACCATACCACCCCGCTTAACACAAGTGCGCCACCCGTAACCATCATCACCTGGGCGCCGACGTACTCGTTGTCGGCCTTTTTGTAAAAGGCATCGCGGGTAGTTCCCCTGGAGGTGTAAAACACATCCTGCTTGTCCAGATATTTGGCATAGTCGTCGTGTTTGGAAAGCGCATCGGTGTACGGGTAGATAGCCCCCAGTCCGACCAGGGCGCCGGACCCGACAAGAATCCAGCATTTTTTCCTGATATCAGGCCCGACCTGGGCTTTGGGCATATTGGAAACGTCGTACACATAAATCCGCAGCTGATTGGGCTGCGAGGCCATTGCCCGCGGCACATTGTCCATCTGGTAATTCCATTCCACTGTCCTGTCGCCCGGCACTGCATTGAAGGTGCCTGTACCGATTGTCGTGTTGACCCGAATACCCGGGTTGTAGGAGCAAAGGACAACCTGGATCGTGCGCCGGTTGTACTGGGGCAAAATTTTAAAACTAACGATCACCTTTTCGTCGGTAAGTACGGCGGAAGCGCTGCCGATCAGATTCCATCGGTTGAAGGAAACCGGGTCGATGGCGATAAAAATCTTGTCGCCGCCCATCTTGCCCCGTTCCGAGTCGAGCACCTTTTTCCATTCTTTATCGTATTCGATGCTGATCGCCTCCTCCCGGGCAGCCGGGTCGGGATAGTATTCCGGCTTGATATTCAGCCTGGCCTTTAAACTCTGGGCGGCTGCCAGCGCATCACTTCGTTGTACGCGCATACGCGCCATGGCGACGGCCGCAAAGCGGTCGGCCTCCAGTTCCATTCTTTTGCGCTCTTTGGGGTCCACCGTTTTAAAATTGTGCCCCCGTACCAGGTGACCGATCTCGTGGGCAAACACAAAATAGGCCGCCCACTTGGTTTTGGCGTCTTTTTTAAACTCCTCCATGAACTTGTTGCTATACAGGAGATAGCGTGTGCCCTGGCGTTCGTTGGCCTGGGCATTATCCACTGTAGCGACTTGCAGGGTAAAAGGCCGTTCGCCGGTTATACCCGACAAGTCGAGTATCTCATCCACGATTTTTTCCGCTTCCTCGGTTGGTTCGAACAGCGTGTATTTACCGGCAGTTCGGTCGGACGCAAAGTTGCAGCCATTGGTAAATTCCAGTTCCTCCTGGGCGGAGAGCATGGTCGCGCCCCATGTGAAAAGGAGAAGGATCAGTCCGATTCGTGTGTTTTTCATATTCCGGATATTGGGTGTATTCAGTTTCTTAAATAGTTGATGATCCTTGATTTGCGCAGATGCACCAACCCGGGCACTTCACTGGGGTTATTGGTAATGGCCGCTCTGTCGCTTTCCCGCACCATGAACTCGTAAACCAATGCGGTCACGTTTGTCTTGCCGGCCGAAAAAGGCAGGTTGCCGATTTCCTGCGGGAGCCGGTTGGCGCCCTCGTTCAGCCACCCTTCCGCTTCCGTTCGCGTTATCGGGGGAGGGGCAGCCGATATCAACTTTGGCGTTACGACAAACACGAATACGCGGAAATAGGCCGGCTCGGTCGTGACGATCGATTTCAGGTAACAAAGCGTGGAGAAGGTCTCACAGCGGACGATCTTCGACGACCAGCGGTATTTGTCCTGTTTGCAGCCGCCGTCTTTGTTGAACTGCTCCATGCGGGTAGTCAGTGCAAAACCGCCGGGAACATAGAAGTACCGGCGGGTGTGGTAACCGGTCCCTTCCAGTGCCCCGCGCAATTTTTTATCCGCATCCGACATGGTTTTACACGTGCCGAAATAAGCGTCGAGGTCGGCGTCGGTGGAATACTCCGGCGGCGGGAACGGGAAGTGCGGGAGTTGTTGCACCACGTCATTGGGCTTTTCCTCCACCCAGGCCGCGTGTTCTGCGTTGATCAGACTGGCTTCGGCACGGCGGAAACCGCGCATGATGTCGACGCGCCGGTCTGCGGAATCAATGCCCGAAGCCAGTTGAAGCACGGCAGGTATCTGCTCTGCGAGAACGGCAGGCACGCCGGTCAGGCACAGGGCGTACCCCATAAACTCATCGGCCTCCATCTCCTCCGGCTCGGAGGGCGCCTCGCCCGATAGTGCGTGTGCATTGGAGTGATGGCCGATCTCGTGCGCCAGAATGGCCAGCCGCAACGCGCGGTCCGGCTGTTCGCTGAAAAACTTCCGGCTGTACAGGATATACCGTTTGTTTTTGTCCACAACAGCCACTACAGAGGGCACGTTGGAACAGAGGAATTCAAAATTCTGCACCTGCCCAGTTTTTCTGAGTATTTCGTCTTTCAACTGTTCGATGGAATCGGAGGTTTCAAAGCGATACAACTCTTCGGGTATGGCCGTGCCAAAATAAATGCACCTGCCGGCGGTGTTGAGTTCCAGGTAATCCTGGCCTTGCAGGACACCGCTCAGGCCGGCAATAAAGAATATCGCGATCAACAGGTTTTTCAGCATGACGGGTTTATTTAAAAACGTACCTGTAAGCCCAGACCCAATGTCCAGAATTCGGTTTTTTGCGGCTTGGTATCCAGCCGGTGATAGTCGGATTGCAGGATTGCGTTCAGGCAATGACCCAGCGGTTTGACCAGACCGATTCCGCCGTTCAGGCCAAAAACGCCGTCGCTTTTTTCCGGTTTGTAATAGCCCCCATTGGCTTCTGCCTGCAGGTAAATACCGGTCAGGAAGTTGTACCCCAGCCACTGCCGGAAGGTTACGCCGCCGCCGATACCGTAGATGGAAAAATTCGCGGAATCCTTGAAGGTATAATACCCGCCTTTTAACTGAAGCCCGAATTGCCGGTACACCCGCATACCGAGTTTCCCTTCGACGAAATAACTGCGGTCAAAAAAGTTGTCAAAATCCCCGCTGGGGAAGGTCAGTCCGCCGTGCAGGGAGAAAAACCCGCGTTTTTGCTGCAAGCCCGACAACGGACCGTTGTACAACTGGCGGTCGTGGATGGAGATGACAATATTCGGGTCAGGATCAGTTGCAATGCTGATCGGCACAAGATACCTGCCATCGAGGTAGTCGACCGGCGCATCGGCGCTGCCGTCGGAGAGCCGCACGGATATGGCCTTCACCTGGTTGGGACCAAGCAGGTTGCCTTCGGTATCAACCGGCCGCATGGAAATGATATACGGGCTTTCATAAAGCATGAACAGGCAGGATTTTTTCCGGTCGGGCGCGCCAAAACGCACGAGGGTCGTTTTATCGTCAAACCGCTTAAAATCGCCTACCACGGCGGTATTCCCCTCTGCCTGGAAACGCACGTGATACAGCCCGGTCTTTTTCATGCCGTTATACGTGCCCCTGTAAACCCCTTTTTCCAGGTGTTGCAGCGGGATCGTTGCAATGGGTTCCAGATCGAAAATATCCCGGTAGTTCGTCTCGTTGAGCAGCACCAGGTGCTTTTTTTCGCCGATGGCCATGCGGTCGCCTTCCTGTTTGAAGGAGTTGAGGGTGGGGTGGCTGATCGAAATCTGTTTGATATAGGCCCCTTCCCAGTTGCCCGACCGGGCCTTTACAGCAGCCAGTTGTGCCTGTTTGGCCCGGAATCCGTTTTTGGGAAACAAGCGGCCCCAGGGACCTTTCACCTTAATAAACTTGGCCGGAACACGTTTTGCGGCAAAGGCATTGCCCAATGGCTTTTTCGGTTTGTAAATAATGGCTTTTACGTTGGCATTTGTGACAGGTGTCGCATCCTGGAACAGGAAAGTGCCCAGGTTGAGGGTCTCGCCTGCCGGTACGATTTCGGTGGCAAAATAGCCCTGTTTAAGGCCCTTGTCGTCTACAATAACGGTGCTCTCGTAGGCGACATTGGGCAGGTCGCTCGTAAAGGAAAGCCGGTAATCGCCTTCGGCGGTGAAGCCTCCCGGGACAGCGATCGGGAACGACACGTTGAATACCCGGTGGTGGGAGGCCTGACTAAACGGCGGCGACACGGTGCCAAAACCGGTAATATCCGTCGCGACGCCTCCGGTAATTTTTTCCAGTTTCAGCGAAGTGAAGTTGTGGTTGCCGACGCCGCCTACATTGACGATCAGGTCGTTCATCACTTCCTTTACGGTAAAGGTCTCTTGTCCGCTGGTGCCCGACATTTTGCCGCGCCTGAAGTCTACCAGTTTGGGCGTGCCGGTGGTGCGGATCGCGGTCAGCCAGTCGAAAGTGACCGGTTCATTCACATCGCAGATATAGGGGGAACTGCTCACGCCGCCGATACCATGCACGGCAAGAGCCTGCAACAATTCGTAATACCTGTTGTCCGGGGTAAAAATGGCGTATGGGATGATCTCCACGTCAAAGTCGCTGAGGATCATGTCTTCCGGGCCTGCAGAGGCGCCGGAGATAATGTTGCCTGAGCCGTCCCTGATCCTGGGC
>CALMBD010000066.1 GCA_937861115.1 uncultured Bacteroidota bacterium
TTTCGTAGTTCCAAATTTTTTCTACGAAAATTTTCGTAGTGTAGCAAAAATGTTGCTGAAAACTGTAACCCGACCCGGTACCGGGAGAGACTCAGTCCGGTTCCGGTGTCTTGTCGAACGACCGGGGCCTCAGGAAACCGCCTCCTCCTGCCCGATATTCAATTGCATCAGGATGGCATTGCGCAGCGCCGCCAGTTGGTCAAACGCCTCGTGTTGATTTGCAGCAAAGCGCCAGGCTTTCAACCGCTCCCAAAAGCGCCGGGTTATTTCTGCATAGCGTTCTGCAAAAAATCCAAGCGCGATCATCAGGATAAGGGCGAGCGGACCGGAATGTTCCAATCCGGGTAATCCGGATACAAGCCGGTATACCATCCAAAGCCCGAGCGGGAATGTGATCAGGCCGGCCAGGATTTTCACGGTTGAACTGTAGCCGATATATAGATGGAGGCGGTTGTTGAGCAGCCAGGGCAGGAAACAAGGCAGGAACCAGCAGGTATAACCGATGGCAAAGGGAATGAAACCGATCACGATCCCCAGGGCGTCAGTCAGTGCCTGCACCCCTGCGCCGGAGGTTGTACAGGCGCGCAATCCCCGGTCGGTCAGCCCTTCTTTTTGCAGGTTTTCAAAATACCGGGTTGTTTTTTCTATGAGCGCCTCATTGTCGAGTTCTGTTTCTGCAATCTTTTTTATCCGGAAAAACGATTCCTGCAGGGGCAGCGGCTCCGAATTATCCAGTATGGTTTCGATCCTGCCGATGAACTGTTCACCCGACTCGTCGCGGGTGTGGACGGTGAGGGCTGTGACCCTGCGTTGCAGTTCGGCGGTCAGGGTTTCAATGGCTTTTTCAGGATTCTGCTGCCAGTCGCCGGACCATTCGCGAACGTAAACCGGTTCGCCGGCATGCACAACCACATCGCTGCGGAACAGGTTTGGTGCGGAATAGGTGAGCCCGACAGGTATGATCTTTACGTCCTTTTTCCAGTCGTTGCGGGCCTCGACGCCAAAGGCGATGCGAGCGGTTCCGGTTTTGAACTCCCGCACCCAACGGTTCATCCAGCTCGTGCCTTCCGCCGCAATAAACAACACGCCGTTCTGCTCCAGGTGCCGGAACGACTGCTCGAATGCGGCGTTGTTGTCGCGCGATTCTCCTTCTGCTACATCTTCTCGTCGTTTGACAGGAATACAGAACAGTTGCGTGAACACCCACCTGCTCACGGGATGCCGGAACAGTCCGTAATTGGCCAGAAAGAACATTTCCTGCCGGACTTGTATGCCGGGGTTGAACACATCCAGAAGCGTGCTGGGATGGTTGGTGATCACGATGGCCGGACCGTCGAAACGAAAGTTTGCTTCGCCGAGCACGATACGGCGGCGATAAAAGACACTGACGCCCAGCCATCCCAGGGTGCGCAGGATAAAGTAAACAAGGCGGAGTACCGGATGCAGGTGAATGTTGCGGTAGGGCATCTAAGTGAGTTTGACCCTGCAAATGTAGCAGTCCCCACTCAAATACCTTACCGAACCACCGTCACATCGCCATCATAGGGCAGTTCCTGCTGGTCGACAAATCGAACCAGGGCGTACCAGGTAAATACGCCGGTAACTTTATCGCCCTTGTAGGTGCCATCCCAGCCGAAGTTGGGTTCGTTGAGCGGGAAATCTTCCCGCTCGAAGATCAGTTCTCCCCAGCGGTCATAAATACGAAGCAGGGATATTTGTGTTGCTGCCGGACCGCTGAAGCCTGTAAAGTGATCATTGGGATAGGCTTTGTCGGGCGCAAATACATTCGGGAAATATATCGGGCGGGAATTATTGACCCTGATATTGACCGTATCGAACGCCATGCAACCGTCTTCATCGGTGATCTTGACAATATAAAGTTGGCTGCTCACGGCTGTAATCGTCGGTTCCGCTTCCGTCACGTCGCTGATGCCCAATGGAGGAGTCCATTCAAAGATTACGGGCCGGCCTGATGGCGCCGTGATCGTGGTGATATCGATGCTAAAGCCCAGGTCGAGGGTGGTATCTGCCGGTTCTGCGGCGACAATAAGTTGCGGCGGTTGCACAATGGTGGCAAAAACGGAATCCTGACAACCGGCCGAGTCTTTAACCTTGACCCAATAGTCGCCGGCGGGCAAACCGGTCAGCGGACTGGCTGCAAAAAAGGTCAGGCCGTCGGCACTGTACATATAACCGGGTCTTCCGCCGGTGCCTTGCACATCGATTTCTCCGGTAGGTATTCCATTGCACAGCAGGTCGACCACACCCAGCAGGTCGACCCCCACATCCGGCGGTTCGGTGATAAATACGCCGCCCGTGATGGTACAGCCATTGCCGTCGGTTACCGTCACGTCGTACTGCCCCTGCATCAGGCCGGAAGCCTCCGGCTCCGTCTGTGCATTCGACCACTGGTATCCGTAATTCCCGACACCTCCCGATGGCTCGGCAATTGCAATACCGTCGTTGGCGCCAAAGCAGGAAATATCTATGGTATCCAGGATCAGTTGCAGCGGAGCGTTGTCCGTCACGGTTACGGTAAAGGTGCCTCCGCACAACACATCGTCCATTGCGGTGACCGTGTAGACGCCTGCGCCATACCCGCCCTGGGTATTATTCGGAACCGGTCCGCTGCCCCAGTCAAACAGGATAGGCGGCTTTCCGTTGGTGATATTCAGGGTAATAAAAGCATTGTCATCGCCGAAACAAAGGGGCGGGGTCACGGTTGCCTCGGCGGTAAGTATCCTTTCCTGTACATCTATCGACAGCTCGGTCCTGCAATTATTGGCGTCCTGAATGACGAGGGTGTAAACGCCTACCCCAAGGCTGTCGAGCGTATTGTCGGTAATAAAAGGGCCGCTATTCCAACTGAACAGGTAGGGCGGGGTGCCGCTGGTGATGTTGTCGATGGTGATGGCGCCATTGGCGGCGCCGTTGCAGTCGGGGGCCGCGATCACGGTATCCACTTCGACATCCGGGTAGATGAGCGCGTTTTGAATCTGGGTGACTTTACACCCGAGGTCGGTTTCGAGGGTAAGAACCACGGGGTGCAAACCGGGCGTGTTGAATGCGACGGTATGCGGGCCCTGGCCGGTAGCCGTTTGCGGTGCTGCATCGGCGCCGAAACTCCAGTTCCAGCCGGTAATGTTGCCGATAGGGAAGGTAGAGGCATCGATCACGCTTACCGGCGTGCCGAGGCATACGGCCTGCGGGTCGGTGGTAAATTGAGCCGTTGGCCCAAGAAACTGGCCGGTTCCGCCAAACGATACGGAGAAACCGTTTCCCGAGAGGGAGAAATTGTTGACAACCAGGGCATAGGTTTCGCCGGCTATCATATCAAGCGGTTTGAGCCACGCATCGTCGCCGGGATCGGAGCACCCGGCATCTTCGCTGATGTCAGGGTCGCCGGCACGCAGGCCGGTAGGGCCTAGGCAGGCGGCGGAGTTGACGTTTTGCGATTGACCGGAAGCCATGCAGCGCAACACCTGTTTGCCCTGGCAGTTGCCGATACCATTGGGAAGCCGGTAAACGACAAAGTCAAGGTCGTCGGGACCGTTCAGCGGTGTGAGGGTGAATTCGAGCGTTCCGGATTGGGAGCAGGTCCACACAAACCAGGTGGAGTTGGACTCTTTTATACCCGGCACCCCGTTGTCGAAACAGGTCGCATCCTCCATTTCGAGGTTGTTCTGCCCGGCGCCTACCACGCTTTGTACAACAAAAGAAGACTTGTCGCACAGGATGGATGATTGCGGGCAATCGGATGTAGGCTCAACAGGCGGGTTGTAGTTGTTGATGCAGATTTGAAAAGTGCCGGTCTGGCCCGCAGCACCCTGGACCCGGATCAGGTAGGTGGACCCCACAAAGAGTCCGCCTTCATAGGCTTCCGCAATATTGAAATTGCCCGTCGACGATTGACATTCCAGTTCGTTGAGGGTGCCGCCGCAGTTGCCGAAGTACAGGGCGACCTGCGGGTCCTGCAGGGTGCCGCCCGGAGACTGCTGTGTAGCGCCGCGTATCGTGATAGTGACGTCAGTGGCTTGCGGAGTGAAGGAAAACCATACATCGCTCCCTGTTGTTGCGCCGAAACAGGTGGCCGGGCCATAGGTGGAAGGCGTCGCCCCTGCATTGGTGAATGCTCCCGGCTGGCTGCACCAGTTGGCCACGTCGTTGATGACGATCGGGCTGGTACATTCATCATTGGAGGGCTGCGCTACGGTTATGGCGATACGGATTATAGATAGGGTTAAAACGAGTGCAAGTTTTCTCATGGCACGCTGTATTTATTAAAGTATTAAAGGGGAAGGTTAATCAGTCCCTTCAAAGACGCAATTTACCCCTGTTTTGTTGGTTGGTTTTTGTGTCAAAGTTTTCTTAAAACTCCCAAATGGCCTGTTTCCTTTAAAACAGGCCCAATAATCCGACAAAACGCCGCAAATTAGCAAATTACCGTTCCCGGTAAAAATTCTACATTTGCCTCTTTAGGGGATTCGGGTTGTGGGTTACTGGTTTCGGGTTGCGAGGTACCCAAACGTTGAAATCTTTAAACCCGAAACCAGTAACCCGAAACCCGACCCCCCAACCCTTAAACGATAGATTATGTCCCGGCATATTCCCAATCTTCTTACGTTAAGTAATTTGTTTTGTGGCTGTTGCGCCCTGATGTATACCTTGAACGGATTCACGGTTACGGCTGCCTGGTTTTTGCTGGGATGTTTTGTTTTCGATTATGCCGACGGGATGACGGCCAGGGCGTTGGGTATTGCATCACCGCTGGGCAAACAACTCGACTCGCTTGCCGATGTGGTCAGTTTCGGGGTTGTACCCGGCGCCATGCTGTTCATGCTGCTGAACAATGGTTATTGGGACAAGTCGATCCCCGACAATAACCTTATGCCGGCCTATTGGTCGGCCAACATAAACCCTGCCGCACTGCCTGCCTTTGTTTTGGCCATGTTTGCCGCCATGCGGCTGGGAAAATTTAACATCGACACACGGCAATCCACATACTTTATCGGTCTGAGTACACCGGCATGCACCGTGTTCGTGCTGGGATTGGCCCTGGCGGCCTATCACAACCGGTTCGGCCTGAAAACGACCATCGAGAATCATTGGGTGATATACGGACTGATTGTCCTGCTTTCGTGGCTGATGAACAGCGAGATACCTATGTTCGGCATGAAGATCAAGTCGTTTGACATGCGCAGCAACGCCTTTTCAATGATCTTTTTGGCAGTCTTTCTTGCATTGGTTTTTTCCCTGAAGGAACTGGCTTTCTCGGCCGTGATCATATTTTATGTTTTGATTTCTATTTTTTTGAAAGACAAGGTTCTAGCCACCTGACCACTTCGCGGGACCAAAACGTCCCGTGTCATTCATAACCAGTACTCAAGCATTCGTATAACCAGCACACATGAAATTCGTTGCAGAAATAGATATCATGCCCCACAAAGAACTGCTCGACCCCCAGGGTAAGGCAGTCGTAAACAACCTCAGCCACCTCGACCTGTCCGGCGTGACGGATGTCCGCATCGGCAGACACGTAACGATGAGCCTCGATGCCGCTACGGAAGAAGAGGCCCGGCAAACGGTGGATACTGCGTGCCGCAAACTGCTGGCCAACGTGATCGTGGAAACGTTTACATTTAGTTTGGCAGCGCTGTAGAGGGTGTTGCGTAAGCCTGCCTCATGTTGCCTTGATGACAGGTCTTCTGTTTTGAGACAGGGTTTACAGGATTTTCAGGGTTTTCAATAGCGGAGTCGCCTTTTTCACCCTGTAGATATTGTAAATCCTGTCTATATATATCACTTCCTGTCAAAAGTGTATTTTCCAAACACCCACTTCGACCTCCAAACGCCCAACAAATATGCTTTACATCGTTCCAACACCTATCGGCAACCTTGAGGATATTACGCTGCGGGCGCTGCGCATACTGAAGGAGGTGTCTCTTGTTCTGGCAGAAGATACCCGTACCAGCCGCCGGCTGCTGGATCACTACGGGATTTCAACGCCCATGCGGGCATTCCATGCGCACAATGAACACGCCGTTGTGGAGCGGGTAGTCGACGAATTGGCATCGGGTGCAGATATGGCGCTTATTTCGGATGCGGGCACGCCGGGCATCAGCGATCCCGGTTTTTTGCTCGCACGGGCCTGCATGCAGCGGGGCGTGCGCGTGGAGTGCCTGCCCGGCGCCACGGCTTTTGTGCCGGCTCTGGTGGCGAGCGGACTTCCCTGCGATACCTTTCATTTTGAAGGATTCCTTCCCCACAAAAAAGGCCGGCAAACCCGACTTAAATACCTGAGCGCATTGCCTTGCACCTTCGTATTATACGAATCGCCTTTCCGGTTGCTGAAATGCCTCGATGAGTTGATTGCGGTGTGCGGCCCGGAACGGTCTGCCTGTGTGGCAAGGGAGATCAGCAAACTCCACGAAGAGGTGAAAACTGCCTCGCTTGAAGCGCTGAAAGAGCATTTTTCCAAAAAAGAAGTGAAGGGAGAGATTGTGGTGGTGGTCGGCGGAAAGCATTAGCCGTTGGCAGTGACCACTACCAACGGCTAATGCCAACTATTTCGCTCCTTTCAAATATTCCTCTACCAGTTGTTTGTAATAAGGCTTTAGGGCCGGTGATACGGTGCGGAACTGCTCGATTTCGGCGCGGCGTTTTTTCAGGTATTCTTCCAGCGCCGGCGGCATTTTGGCGGGCTGCTGTTTGGCCGCTTCGGCCTGCCGCTGATCGTCCTGTTCGCGTTCGCGTTCGGCTTTTTCGTGTTCGAGCAGACGCGTGAGTATCTCCTGCTGGCGTTTGAGCATGTCGTTGTTGAGGCGCTTGTTGACAAGGTCGGTCTCGATCTTGTTCATGCCGTCCATGATCTCGTCGAGCACTTTGTCCCCTTTGCCCTGTTCCTGTTTTTGCTTCTGCATTTCGCGCAGGGCATTGCGGAGCGCTGCCTGTTTGGCTGCCATTTTCGCAAATTCCTCACTGGTGCCAGGTTGCCCTTGCTGCCCTTCCCCCTGCTGACCCGGCTTGGAGCCTTTGGCCTGCTTGTCGAGTCGCTCCTTGAGGTCTTTCATGATCTTGTTCAGGTCTTCCTGACCCTTGCTGATCTTGTCTTTGGGCTCGCCCTTGTTCTTGCCTTTCCCTTCTCCCTGCCCCTTGCCGGGTTTTTGGCAGGCCTGGTTGCCGGGCATCATGCTGCTCATTTGCTGCTGCATTTGCTCCATGATCTCGGAAAGCATGAGGGCAAGGTCGTTGAGCCCTTTCATGCTGTACTGCTGGTGTTCGTTAGCCATGTCGACGCGGCGTTCTTCCAGTTCTTCCAGGCTGTTGCGGATGGAGGCCTTTATTTCAGTGACCTTTTCCGTGATGATGCTTTCGATCTGGAAGTTTCGGCTGGCGAGGGCCTGAAGGCTGTCTTCCACCAGTTTGAAATCGTCCTTGATTTTGTACTGTTCCTGGGCCAGTTCTACATAGCGCGGGGTATTGACGGTCGTTTTATCGACGTCGTTCATGTTCTGTTCCTGCGCGAACGACAAGCCGACGAGGTTTTCCAGCAATTGCCGCAGCGCCTTGATGTCTTCCTCCATCTGCTCCATTTCGCCGGCCTGGCTGTTCTGCTTCATCTTGTTGGCCATGTTTTTCATCTTGTTGGCCGCCGACTTCTGCTTTTTGCTGGCACTTTTCTTCTGGTTCTGGTTCAGGTCCTGCTTGGCGTCTTTCATATCCTTCTTCGTATCCTTCATGTCCTCCTTGTTGTCCTCGATTTTTTCCGGACGCTTGAGTTCCTCGTTTTTCTGGAGCAACTCTTCCATTTTCTTCTCGATGTCTTCAAATTTCTTGTTCAACTCATCCTGCTCCTGTTTGAGTTGGTCGTCGCTCTTTTTCGATTCTTCGGTCTCCTGAGCCAGTTCCTCCTGTTCCTTGGCCAGTTCCTCCATTTGCTCGACTGTTTCATTGAGCATATTCTCCACCTCCAGTTGCTTGTACAGTTCCTGCAGGCGTTCGAGTTCTTTGCTCATGTCCTCGGTATTGAGCTGCATTTGCTCCATTTGGTCGAGCATCTGCTCTTTGTTCATTTCCTGGAGCAACTTCTGGATATCGTCGATGAGTTGCTTCATCTCTTCCGACATGGTGTCCTCGAAGAGTTTTTCCAGTTTTTCCTGCTTTTGCTGCTGGTCTTCATTTTGCTGGTTGAAGTCCTGCTGCTGCTGTTTATTCTCGTCAAAATTCTGCTTGGCCTCTTCTATCTGCTTCTGGAGCTGTTTCTGGCGGTCGAGCAGTTTTTCCATCTCTTTGCGGGTCTGCCAGTCCATCTCTTTCTTTTGCAGCACCTTCTCGCGCAGTTTTTTCAACTCTTCCTGCACTTTGAGACTTTCTTTCAGCGCTTTTTCCAGGTCTTTTTTGATCTCCTCGCTGTTTTGTGACTGTTGCTGACGGAACTCGTCGAGTGTGGGCATGCGGTATTGCATGAGTCCGGTGCGCGCGCTTTTGGCGCCGTTGACGCCGTCGTTGTCGAACACCTCGAAGTAGTACGTGACCTCATCGCCCGGCTCCAGGTTCAGGTTGCGGACATCCCAGTTGTATTCATACTGGATTTGTTTACCGGCCTGCTTTTCTATTTTTACCGTATTCATCGGCATCTGGCCGCCTTTGGCTTTTTTGACCTGGTAGTTGAAGGTCAGGTTGGTCAGGCCGTAGTCGTCGGAAGCGTCGCCGGCGAAAAAGGACATTTTCAAATTGGCGCTGTCCTTGAACTCCTCCACCGAAATTTGCGGGTGCAAATCCGGGATAACCGTGATGGTATAGCCCACCGAGTCGGCGCCTTTGAGCAAAGCATTGCTAAGGTAAACTTTATAGGATTCATCCCGGAGCGCCCGGCGGCTGAACTGGAACAGTTCGTCGTCGAAGCGTTTGCTCTCCGCATTCGGGTCGTTGCCGAAGCGCAGGAAGAGGTTGTCTGTATTCTGGGCGTTGAACACCCAACCGATATTGGTGCCCTGCGGCACCACGAGGTCGCCGACGTTGGACAGTTCTTCCGTGGCGCGACCGATATAGGCGGGAAAATTCAGTTTGGTGCTGAACGACAGGATATTGGGCTTCTTGAGCACTTCCAGCGTGTAATCGGTGCTTTCAATGGCGCCTGAAAATAGTTTGAACTCCGTATCCTTCTGGACATTGACAAAACGGTAGGAAAATTCGTCGGGTGCGTCTTTGGTGAGGCGGTACTGTACATTGCCCAGGCTGATGAATATTTCGTTGGGCAGCGCGCTTCCGTCCACCTTTACTTTCAGCAGGTAATCGGAAAACTGCACGGCCTTCAGGCTGTCAGGATTGATCAGGAATTTAAAAGGGGCGGGTTTTTCAAATTTTGTGGTGCTGTTCCACAGGCGCTTCGTGCCTTCCCTGAGGATGTTCGGGGCGCCGAGCAAAAGAAACAACAGGAGCATGACCGGCGGCAGGGCATAGCGCAGGTATTTCCGGTTCTTGCCCAGGTCTATGGCTGCCTGGAATGATACAAGCCGGATGTCATTGCTTTTCTGATTAATGCTGGCATTGATCAGGTCGGCGTAGATGGCATTGTTCGACTGCTGTTTTAACTGCAGGATATTGAGCAACTTGTCCTTTACATCGGTGAAGTGGCTGCCGATGATCTGTGCAGCCTGTTCATGGCTGATCACTTTTCCGAGATGGAAATAGTGCATCAGGGGAAGTGCCACCCAGCGATATAGTGCCGCGCCACTCAGGGCCAGAAAGCCCCAGAACATGGCTGTCCGAACCCCGGTTCCGAAGTACAGATAGTACTCCGCCACATTGAGCAGAATAAAAAGCCCCAGCACGGCGCCAACCGTATACAATGCACCGCGCAGCAGCTGGTTGATATAAAACTTGCGGATAAATCCGTCCAACTTCTCGATGAGCAGGGAATAATTGTCTTTCAGCATGTTATCGTCATTTCTTCAATTCGTCATTATCATCACCCGTGATTGACGTCGTTGCGCAATGCACGTTGTTGGTCATGGGGTATGTCGTCTTGTTATGGTCTTGAAAAGCAATCAAAGGTTGTTTGGGCGGGACAAAATAAACGGGTTTTTGGACGAAAAGTTGGATTTCTGTAGTTATTAACCTAAAAAAGTCGCACAGCAGCGATTTCTGGCCAAAGCCGTTTGTTTTCCCGACATTTTCGCGACAATCACAAAATCATCCTGTTGTTGCCGGCGCCTACTGCCTGTACTTCTCCTCAAAACGCCGGTGCAGTTGCTTGTGTTTGTTGTCGAGGTTGATTTCGCGCCCCTGGATAAAGGCGGCCGTGACCTGACAACTGCGCATGTCGAGCGCATCGCCTTCGCTGATAAAGAGGGTTGCGTCCTTTCCCGTTTCCAATGACCCGCAACGATCGTCGATCCCCAGAATCTTTGCTGCGTTGAGGGTAATCGCTCCCACCGCGGCCTCCCTGGGTAGCCCGAAACCGGCTGCCTGACCTGCCTCGAACGGCAAATTGCGTTGCTGCCAGGCGCCTTCCTCGCTGAATGTAAACAATACGCCTTTCTCGTGCAGCAGCGCAGCCGTTTTAAAGGGCTGGTCTACATCCTCGTCTTCGCGGGCGGGCAGGCGCTGCGTGCGACCCAGGATGACGGGTACGTTATGCGCCTTCAGAAAATCAGGAATCAGCCATGCGTCGTTGGCATCGACCAGCACCAGGTTCACTCCGAAACGCTCGCCGAACAATACGGCCTCCTGCATCGGTTTGGCAGTATTGCAATGAATAAAGAGGGTTTGTTTCTTGTCGAACAGCCCGCGCATTGCTTCAAAGCGCTGGTTTTGCACTTCGGGTGTGGCCTGCTGGGCATAGGCGCGCGCCTCGTCAAAAAAGCGTTGCAGTTCCTGTACATCCTTGCCGTACTGGTCGTTTTTCTGTTCTTCGCGAAAGGCGCCGCCGGAAAACCCTGCCCTGGTGCGCAGAACGGGCCAGTTCAGGTGGATGCCGTCGTCGTTGCGGAACGTGGCGTCTTCCCAGTTCCAGGCATCGAGTTGCACAATACTGGAAGTGCCGGAGATGGTCCCGCCTTCGGGTGTGACCTGGGCGAGCAGCACACCGTTGCTGCGCACCGTCGGCAATACCTGCGAGTCGGTATTATATGCCACGATGCTGCGCGCATTGGGGTTGTAGTTACCCGGCTCCGTAAAATCTGCCGTTGGTCGCGCCGCTTCGATCTCTATCAGCCCCAGTCGCGAAGCGGTGGCGATAAAACCGGGGTAGACATGCTTGCCGGTCGCATCGAATATTTTGGCGTATTTCGACCGGTCGATGCGTATGGTGGTGGCATCCGCTACCAATGTCAGTTTGCCCTGCTCAAACCCGATGGCGCTGTTGGGTATCACTTGTCCGTTGCCCAGGTGTGCCGTTGCGCCCATGATGAGAACGGCGCCTTTCTGGGCAGGGGCGGGGACGGGTGATTGGGACAGCAGGTGGAGGGGCAGGGCAAGCGACAGGAAGATGGCAAGGATACGCATGGCAAGACAGATAGTATTTTGGTAGCAATGTTATGGATTTTTCGGTATACCTGCCAAAGCGCGTGTTCGGGAATTTATTTCAGGTCCCCTTTGGGCTCGAAATAAATTCCCGAACACACCTTGCTCAGTCCTTGCTGTCCTTCGGTACCACGACATTCACCGGCAGGCGGATGGTGCGCTGCGAAATATCCCAGGCGGTGTAGAAGGCCAGTTGCGCGCGTTTGGCCATCGCGCTGAAATCGATTTTGTCGGCCGTATCAGTCGGCTTGTGGTAGTCCGCATGGGTGCCGTTGAAATAAAAGATGGCCGGAATACCGCGTTCGGCGAAATTGTAGTGGTCGCTGCGCTCGTAGAAGTGGTTGGGGTCGTCGGGCGCATTGTACTTGTAGTCGAGTTCGAGTTGGGTAAAGAACTTGTTCGAGTTCTCGTTGATCTGGTGCAGTTCGGTGCTGAGCCGGTCGGACCCAATGACGTACACATAATTCGGGTTGCCGGCGTGTGCATTGTCGACCCGGCCGATCATATCGATATTGATATCCACCACCGTTTTGCTCAGGGGAAAAACAGGGAAATCGACATAAAACCGCGATCCCAGCAGGCCTTTTTCCTCACCGCTGACCAGCATAAAGACCACGGTGCGCTTTGGGCCAAAGCCCTTTTTCCTGGCCTCGGCAAATGCCTGGGCGATGCCGATGACGCCCGTTGTGCCGGATGCGTTGTCGTCGGCGCCGAAATAGATCACCGAACTGTCGGGCATGCCCAGGTGATCATAATGGGCGGTCACAAATACGTATTCGTTTTTCAGTCGCGGGTCGGAGCCTTCGATAACACCGATTACATTGGAGCCTTCCAGAAAACGCGTTTCCTTTTCCATGCGGACCTCCACCTTGGACTTTACCTTGACGGGCTTGAATGTTTTGCCGCTGCGCAGTGCGGAGATGGCGTCTTCGGCTTTATCCGATTTTTTCCCGAGAATGGCTGCTGCTACGGCCGGCGAAATGAACATGTTGTTGGTCATCTCGTCCAGCGATTTGTCGTAGCCGGCGTCAGCGGCCTTCCAGCCTCGTGTGGAAATGAGTTTCCGGTTGTTGCGCAGGTTTTCGCCGATGTTCGGATCGACGATGAACACCATCGATGCGCCTTTTGATTTGGCGAGCCGGACTTTCTTTTTCCAGTCGAGCGACCACGGCGAACGGTTCTGGCCGCCGGTTATGAGCGACTTGTAATCGTTGTCCATCGGCTCGCCGTCGTAGAAGATCACGGCCTTGCCTTTCACGTCGGCGTTGCCGTAATCGTTGTATTTTGGATCTTCGATGCCGTAACCTACAAATACGACTTCCTTGAGTTCGAGCAGGGGGATATTGTTATTGTATGCCGGATAAATATAGTAATCCGCCCGGTTTTTGAACTCCTGTTCACCTACCTTCAGGGATATCTCTTTCCAGGAATCATTCTGGAGGCTTACCCGCTGCATATAGGTATTGCGGTCGCCCGCAGGCGTGAGGCCGATGGCGCTGAATCGCGATGCGATGTAGTCGGCCGCTCTGCGCTGACCTTCCTTGCCCGTCTCCCGGCCCTGCATTTCTGCAGAAGCGAGCTTGTCGAGCATGGGTTTCAGCAACTCGGGCGTGATCGTAGCTGCATAAGGCGCGGGATCGGGCAGACCGAGTGATTGAAGATATAAATCTTTGGGATCGTGTTTCCTTCTGGTGGGGGTGGTAGTCGTATCGCTTTGGGCCATCAGGGCGACAGCCGGCAGCAGTAACAGTACAATGGCAAGACGAATTTTCATGTCCTTATTCGGTGCTATGTTTGAAAAATAAGGTGCAAATATCCTCATTAGGGTTTGATTGGGCGGGGTATAATTTGTTTTTCAAACGTTAACCGACCGGAAAGACTGCCATGTGTGTGCCTTTCCGGACCCGGTATCGACGTGTTTCGCGTTCATTTCAGGCTGAAAATATGATCTGTGTATCCTTCTTCTCATCTTTACGAAAACAATCCACAATCGGGAAAAAACATGCACATCAATGATCTGAAACCCTTTTCTCCCCAACAACTGGCCGATGCGTTCAACCAGGCCTTTGCCGACTATTTCATCAGGATGCACCTGACGGAGGAAATGGTGGTGGGCAAATTATTAGCCGAAAACGTCAGGCTGGAACATTCCGTCGGGATGGTCCATGAGGATAAACTGGTCGCTTTTATCCTGGCAGGCATCGACGACTATTCCGGTCAGACCATTGCATACAATGCCGGGACGGGCGTACTTCCCGAATTCAGGCGGCAGGGGCTCACGGGAATCATGTACCGGCAACTTTTGTCCGGCCTGCATGGCGAAGGGATCAGCCGGCACCGGCTGGAAGTCATGACGCAAAATGTGCCGGCCATAAAGGCATATGAGCGAGTCGGCTTCCGGAGAACGCGGATATTGTCGGTTTACAGGGGAAAAATCAATTCAACCGGCTCAACATCCGCGTTCGAAATCAGGCAAACAGCATTCAGCAGTCTGGGCGATATCGGGCATTACTGGAACAGCCTTCCTTCGTGGCAGAACAGCCTCCAGGCGATCGGGCGAACCGCTGCCGAACACACGGTCATGGCCGCTTTTAGTCCCGGCGGGCAATTGGCCGGGTATATCATTTTCAATCCGAAAGCGGGTAAAATCAAGCAGTTGGCCGTGGGCAAGGACTTCCGGAAAAAGGGTGTCGGGAGTAGCCTGCTGGCCGCAGCGGGCAGGTACATGCAGGATGTAGAAGTGATGATCACCAATGTGGACTATGCCGATCGGGAAACAACTGCTTTTCTGGAGAGAAAAGGTTTTGTATGTATCCTTCAGCAATACGAGATGGAACTCGAACCTGCTTCTGCTGTTTGAAATGGGGCTACACGGACCGGTTAAAGGATGCCGTCAGGCACAGGATATTTTGTCGACCCGCCGCTCGTGACGGCCGCCTTCAAAGCCGGTCGTCAGGAAAATGCGGACCATGG
>CALMBD010000067.1 GCA_937861115.1 uncultured Bacteroidota bacterium
CTGCTGCACCGTATGCGTCAACTCATGCGCCAGCAACTTCTTGCCGCCTGTACTTCCCGTATCATACTTCCCCGAGTTGAAATAGATATCGCTGCCGTGCGTAAAGGCCTGCGCCCCCAATTCCTGGCTCATCTGCACCGCTTCGCTGCCCGTATGCACGCGTACACCGCTGAAATCGGCGCCGAAGGCGGATTCCATGGAACTGCGGGTGGCGGCGGGCAAGGACTGACCGCCGCCTTTTGAACTGTTCAGGCGGGTTTGCAGGCCGGGCGTAGCATCGGGTGAAGAGGTATCGGATTTGGCCTGTACATCGGGCTCCTCTTCCGCACAGGCAGCACACTTGGCCTGTACATCGGGTTCTTCCTCCGCCCCGGGTTCTTCCATCTTTTGTAATTGCTCCTCTTGCTCACAGGTAGCGCACTTTGCCTGAACAGGTGGCGCTCCCGAAAGTTTGGTTTGCACATCGGCAGCCGGCAAGTCTTCGTTACTTTCAAAAATGGCCTTGCGCTGTACTTGACTAACGGTAGACGGTAGACGGTAGACGGTAGACGGTTCTGCGTCGGGCGCCGGAGATTGCGCCAGTCTCTGCACCACTTTATCTGCCATCGAATCCGCTTCCCGCTCGTACTTGTCGCCGGGCTTGCCGATAGTCAGTTTGGGCTGTATGGTTTGGGGACTGAAAAACGGCTCCCCGGCCTGGCTGGTTTCCGAAAAAAAATCTCTCTGCCCGTCCTTTTTGAAGAACGGCTGCCGGGTCTGCTCCTGTGTTTGGGCAGATCTGGCGGCAGTGGTTTTATTTTCGGCGGATTTCATGTCAGTTTTTCCAGAAATTCGTCCGCCAGGGCGCGGTAATCTGCCGCGCCGTTGGCGTTTTTGTCGAAGGTGAAGATATCCATGCCTTTTTCCTGTGCGGTGGCCAGGGCAATGTTGGTTCGTATTTGCGTGCGGAACATCTTGTCGGAACCGTATTTTTCAATCAGCTCTTCCATGACCTGACGGTTCATGTTTTTGCGCGGATCGAAACGGGTCAGCACGAAGCCCAGCAGGTCCAGTTTTTTATTGATCTTGTTGAGCAGCAATACATGGTTCATGAAGCTCGTCACGCCGCGACGGGGCAGAAATTCAGCCTGGAGGGGCATCAGGTACCAGTCGCTGGCCACCAGCGCGTTCACCGTGAGCATGCCGAACGATGGCGGGCAGTCGATGAGGACGAAATCGTATTTTTTTTCCAGTCTCCCGAGCAATTGGGACAGGATATGCTCCCGACCGTAGATACCTACCAGTTCCATCTCGGCGCCGGCCAGTTCGAGCGCGGCGGGCGCCAGGTCCATGCCGTGGACGCGTACCACGATCGAGGCGAGGTCGGGTGTTTCGCCGAATGCCTCGTCCCGCAGCACCTGGTAAATGTTGTCTTCCGGCTCGTCGGGTATGCCGAGGGACTGGCTCAAATTAGCCTGCGGGTCCATGTCGATCAGCAGGACTTTCTTGCCGCGGTCGCGCAGGGCGGCTGCAAGGTTGATGGCGGTGGTTGTTTTGCCCGACCCTCCTTTCTGTATCGCTATGGAGATGATGTGCATATCGTTTATCCCAGTTCACCGTTAAAATACTGACAGGCCTTGTTCCACACGGCAAGACCTACCTTTTTGCCCAGTTCGCGACCTTCCATGTCGCCCATTTCGAAGTGTATGCCGCCGTATCGACGCGACATGCCGGCCTGGTCTGCCGCTTCATGGAAAGTGCGCCAGGTAAGCGTAACTTCCATTTGAGGGGTGCAGCGGCCCTCTATTTTTGAACTTTTAGGCGGAAAAACAACCGACTCACCATAGGTGCTGTTGCCACAGAAATTGGTTAAAACCTCCGCAACTGCCCGGCTGAAGGTGCTGTGCCCCGAAACGTATTCCGCAAACGGCGGCGAGCTGATCATATAGGGCGTCCAGCTGTCGCCATTGATGGTTCTTGTGCCCTCGCATGGACCGCCCCAGGCCTCTATTTCCTGCTCGTTGAACAAGGCGCGGATCAACGATACCGGCCGTATGTAGTCGTAATGCGTTTTGCAGTCCCAGGCTGCGATAGAGGCATCGAGCATGGCGTTGGACAGCAGGAAGAACATCTTGATATCGTTGGCGTTTTTGAACTTGTTCTTCCGGGATACGTAGCGCCCGATGCGCGACAACTGCGAAGGCGGCACACACCAGTAACCCGGAATGAGAGGTGTTGCTGTGGCGTCGGCGTGTTTGTCTTCGTGCATGCCGGCCCAGTATTCAGCGATAAGTTTTTGCTCGTCGGTCAGGCATTCGCTGATCTGGATGAGGTCGCAGGCCTGCTCCTGGAATGCCGTGTCGCGCTGTCCGGCTGGCCTGGGCGGGCGGAACTGACCACCCCAGGTCAACGCGAAAGGCTTTACCACACCCCAATGTGCAGTGAGGAACGTTTGTGGCTGGCCGTCGCCCATGAGTTGCGGCTGCCAGCGTTCCCGGTCGCGCAGGGGCTGGGGTGGCGGCGGATTGACCGGATGGTAACCTGTGAAATCCGAATAGTTGCCTGCGTGCAATGTGCCGCGCTGGTTGGCAGCATCGCCCAGGTGTTGTTCAATCACCAGTTTGGCGGACAAGTTGCCGATGCCTTGCGGGGTATTGAGCTCAAGGGAACGGTCGTCGGGATTATAGCCCAGTTCGCACATAAAATCGCGGAACATGCCTTTGCGTTCCGGAGGCAGACTGGGACAAAACAGCTCCTTCAGCGCACTATAGGCGGCGAAACTGTAGGTCTTGACCCTGTTCTCGGGCGTGCACTCGATATCCGGCCGTTTGAGGCGTGCGCCGGTAGTCGTGCTTACTTCACAGCCGCCGTCGTTATAATTGGTCCAGGCATCGTACATGGCCGTATGCACGATGGCAAGCGCACGCGCCGCAATGGTGGGCGGAGTCTTGCTAAAATACAGGGCGTCGCAGGCAAGGCGATTCCAGCGGTGTGCAGCGGTGGGTGTGTATGCGGTCGGTGTGGACATTGGTGGCTCGATTTAATTGTTATTTTTTATGGTATCTGTTTTCGGGGCGTTTCAGGGGTTATCGCCATTCTACACGGAGCAGTTCCGGCATCCACGGCAATTTGATCATGCCGAGATTCCAGGGTAGCCGGTCCAGCAGTATATCGATGGTGTTTTGCTCAACCTGCAATCGCCAGCCGGTATCGGTATGCGATAATTTTCCGGGTCGCTGCAGAAATCCTTCTCTCAACCCGTCGGGCGAGGTGGCGCCCAAGGCACCCCAATGCGCGATGGCGGCCTGAAGCAACTGCGTGGCCTCTTCCTGCTCGTCCGGTGTAGGCTCAATAGTGTGATCGAGTGGCATATTGACGGGCATGGCGCACAGGAACTTGGGCAGAACCAGGTTATAATCGGGTGTATGCGATACACCGGTAGCGAGAAAATGCAGCAGTACGACGGCCCGGTGCCTTGCGGCCTCGTTTTTGAATGCCTGTTGTTCGAGCAGCCCCAGGTTTGAAAAAAAGCGCGGCAGAAAGGTGTGCAACAATACGATCCCTGCATTTTGTATAAAATACTGATCGGTTTCGCCGGCGTCGCGGGAGTCGACGTCAACCCGGCGATCTGGTATCGCCGGTTTTTGTTCGGGCATTTGTTGATCAGCGCGCTGTACGGGCTGCTTCTCCCGTTCGCTGCCGGGGGCATCTGAAAGTATGTTATGAATTGTTTGCTCGGAAGTCGCAGTCTGGTCCGTTTCCTGAACCGGAGATTGAAAGGATTCCGGCGATGAAGCATCGGCATCTGTCGCTCCGGGCGGGTCTGGTTTAGCAGTCTTTTTTGCCGGCAGGCCGGGTTTTTCGATAAGGCCGGTCTGTTCAAACAATCCTTTTATTTCAGTGAAACCACCGTTTTTTTTGCGGAACAGTTTTTTCAGGGCTGGTATTGCCGGCATCAGCATGGTATCGTCGCGAAGCAATTGGATAAGGGAGGCGCGATCCCACTTTCTTTGAAACTGGATTGTTTCGCGGAGGGCAGTTTCCCAATAACGGATCTCCAGTGCGCGGATATCATTGCCGTTAATACCGGAATCAGATGTTGCCAGAGCGGATGTCAGTTCCTGTATTCCTCGTAAAAAAGCAGCCTGCGGTTGACCGGTATGTAATTCGAGGATCGCTTTCAGGAAGGTTGGTTCATGCTGTAATACGATCCTGCGAATCACTTCCGGGTGCTGCCGGGCGAGTTGTCCAAGTTTGTCGACTGCCTTTTGTTCCAGGCCTAGCGTTTTCAGCACATGCCCGAACCAGGCCGCATCGGGTGCTGCTGAATACCACGGCAGGCTGCCGTGTTGCAACCACCACAACCACAGATCGAATTGATGCAACGCAGTAGGTCTGCCTTCAGCCTGGTGGGGAGGCAATCGACGGATGGCCTCCAGCAAGGCTTTTTCCACTTTTTCCGCGACCAGGCTTTCGAACTCGACCTTTTCCAAAAGGGTAAGGTCGATGGGGCCCAGGTCGATCTCGAGGGAGTCGAGCCGTATCCATACTCCCGGCCCGGCATGGCGATCGAAGACCCGTTCGAGTACCGGCACCACATGCTGCCAATATGCCTTGCTCACGGCTTGCTGCACCTGGTGCGCGCCCTGGTAGCGGTCGGTCTGCAACCGGATCGTTTGACGGCCGATGATGTGGCGAACGGACATGGGTTATGTTTTATTCAGGATATTTAGAATTTGGTCTACCAGTTCCCGGTCGGGTTGCGGTTCTATCTCTCCGGGTTTCCATATCTGGGCGACTGCCGAGCGATGGATTCCTTTTTCATCAAAATTCGCCAGTCGGCCGTCGAGGCGCTCCCAATCCTTTTTTGACATGCGCTCCATGTCGAGTGCTATTCGGTCAAAAAGGCAGCGCAACACGTTCTGCAAGGGCAGTTGCCAGGCTTTATTGTCTTTACTGTTGCTTTTCAGGTAGTTATCGCAGATCGTTTTCGAAAGTTGCATGAATCCGGTGAAGGAACAGCCTGCTGGGTTCCCCAGAAAACCGGCGATCAGGGAGTATGCAGGCGACTGTTTTATCGTCTTCGACTTTATGTTCATGACCTCCGCGAAGTATTTTTCTTTTCGCTCCTGTAGATTGGAAGTGCCGGTTTGAGGCGGAATCACCGGGGTTAGGACTGCGGCTTTTTCAGAACGCCTTGGTTTCTGTTTTTCGCTTTTGGGAGGATCTTGGGTTTTGCGGGCGCCGGCTGAAGCCGGCGGTACCTGAACCTGAACAGGTGCGGGCGCCATTGTTATCGCTGCCGAAACTTTATTGGATGTGTGTTTATCCGCCAATTCTTTGGCGCAATCCGCCCAAAAGATGGAACCGGCAGGTACGTCGTTTAGCGGACAGCACGTATTGGAGTTAACCGGCTCTGCGACTTTGTTACACGCGCAGGATTGCGCGGCGTCTTCCGGCGGATCGCAGGGAGCATCGATTTCCAGGCTCTTAATACATTCGACCAGCCCACATTGGGCCGGCTGATTGTTGGGGAAGCAACCTGGTGTCCCTTGCGGGACCGGGCATTCCAGCCATTCCAGCCAAAGCCGGTAGCTGTCTTCGAACTTGCACATGTCGCGGGGGCTCAGCCAAAGAATATTCAGTCCGACCAGCGCGGGCGCTTCCCGGTACAGCATATCTTCGAAAAAACGACGGTTGATGCTCTGCCGGAAACGTTTGGTCCAACCCGGCATAACCACGGTTGCCCAGAAAGAATAGGGATCGGCGCCCGGTAAATAATGAATTACCGGCGGGTCGCTCACCGCACACGGGTCGTCCGGATCGAAATCGGGTTTCCAATCGATGTCGCAGCAGTAATCTGCACAAATGGGCAACAGGCAGTTGTGGACTACGTCCACGCCGTCGTTTACCTCCACATAACTGCCGTCCTGAGCAGTTCTCGGCCGCAATAAGATATGTTCCAGCAGATGCATCCCTTCATTATCCAGGCAGATTTTGGTATGCTCGATTGCCGTTTGCAATTCGGTTCGGGTCGCATATCGCTGCGGGTGAGTAGCCAGTACCTTTTCCTCGTCGGTCAGGGTAAAGGAATAAGGGCCTGATTCCGTCTCGGCGGTGGGCCAGAAACCGATCATCCCTTTGCGGATGAACTCGCAGAACTCCATAAATGCCGCTTCCGCTCCTTCACAACAGGCAAAACAGCGGGCGCTTTCAAACGGGAAAGGATTCGGACAGGCGTCGACGATACCTGAATCGGACGGTGCATCAACCGGGTCGCAGCCACAGGGACCATCGCCAAGGGGTTCGACATTGGTTTGCTCCCAGTAAAAACGGAAACAAAATCCCGCTTCTGTCTGGAAAACAGGGTAAAAGGCAGCTATTCTGTTGAGCCGGGCAAATGCGGCAATAACGGATTTTTCGTCGCCCTTCACTTCCATTTGGCCAATGCCTTTGAGTGTAGCATTAAGCTGATTAAATTTCGTTGCCCAATCGACCACCATCATTATCGGATCGCACTGGTTTTGGAATACGCGCACTTGATCCATCAGGGCGCACAACCATTCTTGCGACCGGTCTTTTCGCCCGCCCCGCGTACGGGTGAAGGCACTTGTACTGCGTATGCGGGCATCGACACCCAATTCAAGCTCAAGGTAAAAACTCGCGGACCCGTCTGCCTTGACCTCCTTGACATCGGGAAAATAATCTGCCCAGTCTACATCCTTCAGTTTGTTTAGCCATGTTGCATATGCCTGGTCTCTCAGTGCCTTGGAATCGTAGGTGCAGCGGTGTTTTACAACAAAATACGAGGGCGCAACGACCTTGAAACGCCAGAACCCATTTTCCTTATAGGGGATAATATTGGAAGTGTCTTCAGCTGCCTCGGTGAAAGCCCTTACCCCTCCAAACGAGCAGGCGCCGCAAGGGTCAACCTGGCGCGGGTCCGTTTCGTCCCACGCCTCTTCTTCCGAATGGTAACTGCAGTTGCTTTCCGCAAGTATTTCTACCAGCCCGACATAAAAATTACCCTGCCGGCAGAATATGCGGCAACTTTTGGGGTTCTGGGAAATGGGCAGGAAAGTGTAATAGGCTTCAAGAGCAATTTCCGGTGTCTCAAAACAATCGGTGCTTTCCCAGATATATCTGTCTTTTTCATCATCTACGAAGCACGTGCCGGCAGGCAAGGGTATTTCAGAAACCATCCTGAACCTGAAGCAGTCGTCTTCCTTGTTGCTGCCGGAAGGCAATACTTCGAAAACGGGGAACAGGGATGCCAGCCCCGCAAAATATGCGACCAAATCCTCGTCGTTGGAAAAATTCAACTTCGATTTGAGATATTCGGGTATAACCGCAAGAAAACTGCTGCCCTCACATTCGGATTTGGAACTTGCATACCCTTCGGTCAGTCCGATCGATTTGCCGTATTGATTCGGATTCTCCGCCAGTTGAATCATGCTGAACCATTTGTCCCGATAGGCCTGCTCTGCTTCTGCCTCGGTTTCATAACCTGCATAACTGTATAACTGGAATAATTTGCCATCGATGGTCCTGAACTGCACCACATAGTGATAATAAAGCGGGTCCTTGGCCGGACAAATGATATGCGGCAGTTTTGGACAGTCTTCCGGGCCAACCGAAGGCGGCAAACCGCAAATCGCTTTTAATAAGTCCTGCGCATCGCTTTGGCCTGGACAGGTGCGCGGGCTGACCGCAACGGGTTCGTTTTTCTTCAGGAACCGCCACTGATACAACTGCCCGTCCGGATTGAGCATGTTTTCCTGAACAAACACGTCCTGTATGACATTTTGAGGGGTGTAAATGGACTGTATGTAATACACCAGTGTCTGAGCGGCAGCGAAGCCGGCTCCCTGGCCCGATTCGTCGAAGTATTGTACCGCAACCGGGCGTGGCCGACTGCTTCCGGTGAACAGGGCAAATTCATATTTCGGGTCTTCCAATTCCGGATTGGACACCAGGTTCAATCCCGGAAGCGCCTGCATGAACCCGCTATAGGCTTCGGATGCGGTGTTTGGGGTAGGGTATTCCTCGTAGCTCTGGAACAGGGGCAAAGGTTTGGAATCGACACCTGTCACCAGGTAAATGTGCCGGTACCTGGCCGGGGCCGACAGCACGTGTACAAGATATTTGTAGGGGGCAAAAACGGTGTTGCCCTCTTTTCCCGCTTCTTTTACGATTGTTCTCTCAAAATCTGTTCGCGCCGCTTTATCGGAATTGAATTCGGTTGAAGCGGATAAAACCGGGGCGTTTTCCAGTTCAAGCGACCAGGTATAACGCCGGGGCTCTTCCAATACCTGCAATGGGGCAGATGCGGCAGACAATTGCTTCATGACCCGTGTCATGGCCGCGTTGCGTTCCGGCAGGGTTTCGAATGAACCTTCCGGACTGGCAATAAACAGGCCGTCTGCGTTTTTTATCAGGAAATTGTAGTCCGGGTTGGCCTCATCGCCCGTCAAAAAATAACGTTCTTTCTTCACACCCGTTTTGAATACCTCGCCCAACTGAATGGCTGCTGCTGCCGGACTTTCATATGCCTGGTAACTGTTCAGTATGACCATCCCTTTCTCATCCGGGATGACAAAATGGTAAAAACGGTCCGATTGCTCGTAATCCGGTTTTGCATTTTTGTTCTGTAAAAGTTTGCTGCTGATGTCGAGGAATACCTCTGTTTTTGTGTTTTCAGTTTTAGAAATCGGGTCGGTTGCAGCGATACGTGTGTTCTTTTCGTCGTACAATTCGAGCCAAAAGACGGATGCGTCTTTGGCCTCATGGATCACATAATTCGATTTGTTCAGACTTGCCGCCTTTGCTGCCCTGAAGGCTATAAGGGCACGGGTGTTTTCCGGGAACCACTGGGTGCTTTTCCAGTGTAAGTCCAGGTCGTGCGCCGACAATTTCCAGCGCCAGGCGGTTTTAACAGGGGTGATGTAGCGTTTTGCTGCCGTGGTTTCCGCCAGTTCCGACCATGCCTCTGCAGCATTATCGAAAGTTTTTTCGCTGCTTCGCTCCTGTCTGCCTTTTGATACGATATGCCATTTCCAGGTAATGATGGGCTTTATGTCCAGCGGAAGCGCCGCTACATCGAGGTATTCTTTTGCGACCTCATTCAGGCGCAAAAGTTGAAGTTTGTTGTTTGCCGATTGTCCTTTCGGGATAGGTTGTTTGTTGATCGTTTTTACAAATTCCGGGATTAGGGCAACTGCTTTCGACTGGTCCGGAATTTTGGTATCCGTGCTGACCCTCACGGTCTGGTTCCGGGCGTCAGTCAGCTCGAGCCGGTAGTGGTATCTGGAAACAACCAGGTTTTCTTCGGCTGCCGAATGTGAAAACAGGCGACGTACGGATTGGGTCTGAAAACCATCCAGTTCCTTTTCCAGGGCAGGATAGGAGGCAGGTTTTTGAATTTCATGGAGAATCTCCCCGGCCCGCGTTTCCAGTTCCTGGCGCGTCTGGTCATCAGATTTGCCTGTAAACAGCAATTGCCCCTGGTGATCTTTCAGTTTAAATTGCAGGCACTCGCTTACCTCGAAGTTACACAGATTCCGGCGGCGCCATTGCTGGATTCCCGCAAGCAGGGATACCCGTTTTTCAAATCCGGATACATTTTCCGTATTCCAGGATGGCGCAAAATAGTTAAATGCCTTTCCTCTGTTGCGCCCCACATCTTCGTATTCACTGAGGAAGAGCGACTCTTTTTCAACGACCTGCTTTCTGTTCTCCTGTTCGGATACTTTTGTCTGGTACCGGAAAAGGGCATAATCGTTGAATTGCTCTGCAAAACGCCCCAGGAGGTGATCCAGGAATGCCTTGCGCCGTTGTGTATACAGCGTTTCGTCTTCCACCATTTCCTGTAAAAAACGCAAATAGGCGACGGGGCTATAGGAAAGGTCGAACAAGTGGGCGTCCTGGCCGCCCGGACCGGCGCCTTCCCGGGTGGTCAGGATAAAATTATCGGCCAGTGCAGCCAAAAAGGCGGCCTGCTCTGCTGCCTCCCGGGCCTCAATGGCTGATGTAAACCGCTGGCTTCCAATAAATACAAGGTCCGTCTGGGTCTCCGGCCTGAGGATGAAAAAGCAGCCGTATTTATCCTGAAGTATCTCGATAGAATAGCGTCCGGAGGCAAACGTTTCCGACAATTGGTGGATATACGCCGAGCGCAATACCGCCGAGCTGTGGATGTAGTGCTCTACCAGCCCTTTGGGTTCGCCGCATACGTCATTTCTGATCGTCAACTCCGTTCTGGAGTTGGTTGATAGTAGTTTCAGGGCCTTTTCCAGGTCGGCGTTGTTGAAAACGGCTTGCGCCACGACAGCAGCAGCGCCACCGGCCAGCCGGTCGTAAAAGCGGACCAGGCGATCCAGTCCCGGCACAGAGTCGGGTACCTGCGAGAAATAGGTTCTTTTTTCCCGGGGTGTGCGTTCCGTTTCCCGTTTCATGGAAAACAGGGGCCGGATATTGGATAACTGGGCGAGATAATCGGCAAGTAACTGGTCGTAAAAGAGCAGGTATCCTTTCAACTGCAAGGCCTGGGTCTTGCGTTCGAGCGATGCGCTATCGGGCAGTCCGTCTTCTCCTATACCGTATACATTCGGGAAATCATGTTGAATGGAAAAATAATCGGCCAGATCAGGGCGAAACTGTCCTTCCAGAAGGCTCCAGTCTAATAAGTCGCCCGACAGCCGGGCCTTCTTCTTGACACCCAGTGTTTTGTGTACTTTTTCCTTGTCAAAATTGATGATTCCGGCGTTTTTACGGAAGTCGATACATGTACCGTCCAGGCTGAACACCGGAACAAACTTGTCGGGTATCTGAACGCCCTCCTGCCAGCTACTGCCGGCGGGCTGAAGGGGCAGGCCGCCGTCGATCTTCAACCTGCGCACGGTGTTTACGCCATCTGTCGCAAGGATCAGGTTGTAAAGGTCTGATAAATGAATCTCTTTTCGCCGCGGCAGGTGCTCTATCTCCTCGGTATCGATGAAGCCAAAACTACTGTCGAGGCGCGGCCGGCCGGCGAATACATCCTCTATGGCTTTGCCTTTGTCCAGCAGCGCTTCAAGCGAGTACATTTGAGGCACCGGCTGGATAAAACCACTCAGTTTTTCCAGCAGGACGGCATACACCTTTTCTGCCTGCGCGTCCGGGTGGAGGTCGATCTCAGCGCAAATACCTATCGGCGCGGGGCACAGAATGGTAATATCCATAAAATCTTCGCACAGGTTGCGGTGTGCGGAGAGCAGGATACGTACGGCATCCCTGACGTGGTCGTCGGAAGCCCAGGCTTCTTTCTCGATCAGGACGTGATATAGGCCGTTGAGGTTGATCTGGAGGTGGGGGCCGGGACTGGAGATAACTGTTCCGTGGTCGGTTGTCTCCTTGATGATCAGATCATCCTTGCAGGCTGTGCTGCCGCCTTTATCCACTCTTGGTTCGGACAAGCTCAGCGCTTCTACGTCCATGTCTACCCACAATTTAACCTCCTGGTGTGCGGCTGGCTCCAGCCAGGCATTGCGCACACAGGCGATTTCGAGCAGCAGTTTCCGGTAATCGGTGATGGTGACGGGGTTGACGGTGAGCGCCTGCAGCGGAGTAAGGAAGTTGTCGTCCGTTTCCGTTTCCGGGTTTTTGCGCGCGATCAGGTCACGAAACGGCAATTGAACGCGGTACCCGAGATCGAGCAAAGCATAACAAACTGCCTCAAGAATTGTAATGCCCGGATCGTGTACGTTGTGGTCCGTCCATATCTTTCCCGACAGGTTGCCGATATGCAACAACCCTTCCCGGCGCAACACCTGAAAATCGAGGTGCGGCGGTAGCGTCGGGTCATTCTGTGGAATGACGTTGTAGGTTGTATTGTCGAGTTGGTCTGTCATGGCGTCATACAATCGTCAGAGTCGGCAATCCGGGGTTTGGAGAAAAAGGTATCGGTTGTGTCACAATCCCAGTCGGATTTACCTGCAAGGGCACGAGGATTGGCACTGTCCTCCGGCTTAGTCTTATTTGTTACCGTCGGACAATTCTCATCGTCGATCTTTACGCATACTGTTCCACCGGTGAGGATGGAGCGCGCCGTCAGCGGCCGGATGATTGACCCGGTCTGATCGCAGGGCCCGATTAGTTCCAGTTCTGCAATAAAATCCACGTAGTCAAGACTTTCTGTAAACTTGACGACGTCCGAAAATAAGAGGTTCTGACCAAAGGCAATCTTTTCGGAATCGCCCAGGTACCAGGGCGCCAGGAACTGAAGCAGGTCGGTCTTCAGTTGTTTGGCGTAGTAGTCTTTTGGCTTGCCCCGGCGCAGTCTCACGGAAATATTTACGTCGACCTTTTCAAAGCGCGGGTTCAGCACCTTGAGCCGGGCGAAGGGCGAAACCCGTTGGCGCAGGTAGTCGGCAATTTGTTCGAGCAGGCTTACCGGTGCGCGGGGCTCCATCATATTCCCCGGGATCAGTTTGGTCAGGTCGGGGATTACGGCGATGACGACAAAACCGGGGGCGATTTCCAGGTCGCGCACATACGTGTGGGCTGAAAGCCCCATGGTATGGCTGATGCATTTAACCTTGTATATCTGTGGAAAGGCTTCCATCACCAGGTGTTCGTAGTCGAACAACATCTGACCGCGGCCTTTATGGCGCAGGTGTTCGCTGACCCGGGTGTACAGATGGCCGTCTGCCTCAGGCGTTTTTCCGCCGAAGGAGGCATAGGGTTGTTCCACTTTTTTGATGCTGAAATCCGCCGCGTCCAGTTTGGCGATACTGCCGGCGGGCAGTGCCTGTGCAAGTCGCTTTTTATCGGCCGTTTTGGGTAGAAGCGCCGTTGCGCGTGCCGCCTGGGTATGGATACCGATGGTTTCGGAAACGGCCCGCACATTTTCTGCTGCCGATACCCTGATCCAGAACAGGCCTTCCGGTAATATGGTATTGTGCCGATCTGAGATATCGTCGGGTACTATTATCTGAACGATGCCCGAGACGGTCAACCCGTCGGTATTGTCGGCGATGACCTCGAAGCCCTTGCGCAGCGGGAGCCAGTGGTTGCCGGTCAGGTAGTACCACCGGACATCGGCGCGGTCCTGTTCCGTATCGGCGGTGGCTTCGGCCAGTTGGAAGAGCAGGTTGAGGCTGCCGCCCGGTTGCAGTTTGTTGAGGCCGATAAACAGGGTGCCTTCATCCCGGAAGGTGGGCAGGAGGCAGGGTGTTTGGGTGATGTCTTCAACCTTGCTGGTATTCTGATAGGGGTATAGGTGGACGAAGTCGATGTCGTCCATCTCGGCTATGGCGGTATAGTCGATGGAGAGTTCTTTGATGGTGGGGGTGTAGGGTTCTTTGGGAAGGCCAGACTGTAAGGCTGCATTGGCTGTCAAGGAAGATTCTATTCCCTGGATTTTTGTTTCCAGATCAACTAATAAAGATTCTAAACCGCTCGGACCCGTTATCATGATTTTCAAATCACCTAACCATTGATTTAAAGTTACAATGTGGGCAGCATATGGACCATCATTATTAGGGAAAGCTACTTTAGGCCATGTACCCAGGTTCGCTACTAATGCATTTGCTGTGGGCTGAATAGCAACAATTATGGCCAATGCAGTATCGATAAGATCGCCATCAACAAAATTATCTGCAATATAATCTAAATTGTTTTTTAATTCATTCACCGATTCACGGATATCATCAAATTCCGGAAGTACAAAATCATTCAAGAGATCTTCAATATCATTGCACTTGTCAATAATATCGCCTTTGAGTTGAATGAGCTGGTCCTTTACCGCAATTACTTCACTTAGTTTTCCCAATGCCGAGCCAAATGAAACTGTATCAATGGCTTTGGATAAAGCTACCATGTGGCGCGTCAATACATAAGTATATCTATCGTGCTGAAAACTAACTCCGGCCAAGGTTAATCTTGCAAAACCTTTACGAGAATTAATGTTATATGAGGTTAGTTCATCTAATGAAAGGTTTTTAGGAACGTAGGATAATTTATCTAGAAAGTAGTCACGCTTAATTTCATGACAATAAGTTGATGCGCCCTCTTTTTTGTTTAAACAAAAATTATTGCAAGTTTGATTCGGAGGGTTTTCAGGAAATAGCTCAAATAAATCATTCGTAGCTATGTTTGCATTTACATCTATTGTCCGGATATGGTCCTTATCTTGTATCCATGCTCCCTCGTAAAGCATGCTGGTAAGGAACCTGAAACTATTATTCTCGATGACGCCGGATTTATCTTCATAAGTGGCAAAATCATAAAATTTGTAATGATCCTTTAAGTCGCCAGGTTTGCCTTTCCAATTAATATTGATCCAATATGATTGCCAATTTTTGCAGAATACCTCTTTACTGCCAATATAAAAATTAGATCCCAATGGTACTGTCGGATCAAGCCCAGGGGTAGTTGGAGTTTTTAATTGAGTGAGATTACCAACATGCGGCCTTGTCCCAAAAGGTAAAATAGGACTATTGACATCCTGTAAATTCTCGTCGTTCTGTACC
>CALMBD010000068.1 GCA_937861115.1 uncultured Bacteroidota bacterium
GTGGTATTTTTATTCAAGGTACCGACGCCGATGCCTACGTTGGAGTAGCCGGTGGTGTTGGAAGAAAGCGCCAGTGATCCATTTGCGGTGTTGGATCTGCCTGTGGTGTTGAAAAGAAGCGCGTTTGCTCCACTCGCGGTGTTGTTGTCACCTGTGGTGTTGTAACGAAGCGCGCTTAACCCACTTGCAGTATTGAATCTGCCTGTGGTGTTTTTAAAAAGCGCTTCTGCTCCACTGGCTGTATTGCCAAAACCCGTAGTGTTGTTTTCAAGTGCATCTGCTCCACTGGCAGTATTGCTAAAACCTGTGGTATTCAGTATAAGTGCCTGAAAGCCACTTGCGGTATTGTACTTGCCTGTGGTGTTGGTATAGAGGGCTTTAGAGCCGAGTGCGGTGTTTCCGTCCCCCGTGTTGTTATACAGCGCAGAATCGCCCACGGCGACCAGGTTGCTTGTCGTCGTATTTATATTTAAAGCACCGGCGCCGATGCCGATGTTGGAGTGGCCGGTAGTGTTGCTAAAAAGTGCGCCAGACCCATTGGCAGTATTATCGGCGCCCGTAGTGTTGGAATTTAGCGCTTGAAAACCACTGGCCGTATTGTTCATTCCCGCTGTGTTGGACTCCAGAGCGCTCGCCCCAATGGCAGTGTTTTGAATGCCTGTGGCATTGGCATACAGGGCGGCCTGCCCATTGGCGGTGTTAAAACTACCTGTAGTGTTGGAATACAGTGCCGCTGCTCCGCTGGCCGTATTAGAACTTCCGGCAGTGTTTGAATAAAGGGCTTTAGATCCAAGCGCGGTGTTTCCGGCACCCGTGTTGTTATACAGCGCAGAATCGCCTACGGCAACCAGGTTGCTCGTGGTGGTATTTTTATACAAGGCACTGACGCCGATACCTACATTGGAAAACCCCGTGGTGTTCGTATAAAGGGCTTTTGATCCACTCGCTGTATTGTTATTACCCGTGGTGTTGAGCAGAAGGGCGGTATAGCCATTGGCCGTATTATGACTGCCTGTAGTGTTGGAATAAAGCGCGCCTACCCCGCCTGCAGTGTTATGACCACCCGTTGTATTGGATTCAAGGGCACTTACGCCGCCGGCCGTGTTGTTCATACCGCCGGTATTGTTCTTAAGGGCCCAAAACCCGTTGGCCGTGTTGTTTATACCACTGGTATTGGCTTGAAGGGCAGCCGCTCCCAGTGCTGTATTATTGCCTATGCCATTGTTTCCCCTGCCCACCGTGAGTCCGTATATCCGTGCGTCGCTGCCGGCTACTTCCAGTTTGGCGCCTGGGGTATTGGTGCCGATGCCTACGTTGCCGTTGTTGGCATTGTAGATGTTGTTGCCACTGTGGGCCCAGTCGTTGTCGTCAATCAAACTGACCAGGTCGACACTATTGCCGTTTGAAATGCTGAGGGTGCTGCCGGCGAGGCCGAGAGTTTGGTTGTCGGTGTTTAAAGTCAATTCTATCCACCCGGCGCCATTGAAATACCAGAAACTGTTAGTGGTATTATCAAAAACCAAAAGCCCGTTGGCGGGGTTGCTGATCGCCGTGCGCTCGGCGCTGCTCATGCGCGGGATGAGCAAGCCCTTGTCGGTGCTTTTCACGTCGAGCATGGCGGAGGGGTCGGGGGCGGAGTTGTCCTGGTTGACGCTGACCTGGGCGCTGAGGGTGGTAGCGGCCAACAGGAGCAGTAATGCGAACAAGTGCTTTATCATGATGGAAAATTTGTTTTGTGGATACTATTTTTCATTTGGCACCTGGCTTTTATCAGCCGCATAGTTCAGTTGCTGGAGGGATGCTTCAAGTTTTTGGAAGCGTTGCTCGAAAGCGGCAGTCTTTTCTGCCAGTAGTGCTTCCAGTTCTGCGTTGCGTTTTCGCAGTACTTCAACTTCTTTGGCTAATTCCTGCGTAGCGCTGACATTAAGCATGGCGATGGCGTCGTAGTCCACCATGCGGTAGTCGTCCACCCATTTTCCATAGACAAAAGCGCTGGCGGGGGCCTTTTCGCAGGAGACGGTAAAGATGTCGGGCGAGGGTACGGAAAGCACTTCCGCCGCATCCAGGTCGCCCTGGTCGGTGAACATCCGCACCTTGTCGCCGGCGGAGAAGTCGTGGGCTTTGTCCAGGTACACCGTGAGGGCCCGGGTAGCGGGGTCGTAGTCCACTTTTACGGCTTTGGCATACACGTTGGGGATCGCTTTACGCATGCGGCTCACCGCATCGGGCAGCACCTGCTCCACTTCCTGGGCGATGATTTTTTTGTTCACCCGCCCGTGGTCCTCCACCTGGTCGATCCATTGGTAATCGGTGATCTGTATGCGCTTGAGCAGGTCGAGGTCCTCACGGCTGTCGCTGCGGCGCAGGATGCGCTTTGCACGGGCGTCGGACCATTGAATGGAGCCCATAGAGATAAGGCTTTGACTTGCCATCACATCTCCATCAAAGAACCCCACAACAGAGTTGGTTACAGAAATATCTTGTGTTGGAGCATTATTGCCGAACGAATAAACAAAATAATTGCCCGACCCGGTGGCTGGCACCTTGGTGCCCACGACGTGCAACATTGCCTCCGGGCTGGTTGTGCCGATGCCGACACGGCCATTGGTGGCGACATAAACACCTTCATTGCCGCCATCATTACTCAGCCAGCCGCCGCCAAGCGCAATATTGCCGCCGCTGAGCGTAAAATTGCCGCTGCTGAGCGCAATATTGCCGCCGTTAACCTGGAGTTTTGCTGAAGGTGTGGCGGTACCGATGCCGACATTGCCGCTTTTCAGAATAGTCAGCGCATTGGAACGCGCATTGGCATCGGAACCGTTTCCGATAGCGAAAAGGCGGTCGCTGGCATTGAAGGCCGTTGTCGATGCCGGCGTATAATTTGTGGCAAACAAGCCCAAAGTCGTTTCGCCGTAGGACGCCGCCTTGTTACTATTGCCACCGACGGTGGACATGTTGCCCGCGGCAATATTGTCCTCGCCGCCCACCACGACAGAAGACTGACCGGAGGCCGTGTTGTATTGCCCCGTCCCGATAAAGGACTGGTTGCCGGAAGCGACATTGAAAAGTCCCCCGATGATACCGGCGAATTCTCCGGAAGCCTGATTGCTTTCCCCGGCGCCGACAAACCCGCCGGCACCGGACACGGTATTACTGGTTCCTCCGGCTATCGTGCCATAAGATCCGCCAAACGGAATGAAATTATTTTTCCCACCCAATACGGATGTATGAAGGCCGATATTGGAACTGTTCCATTGCGTGCCGGTTACTTCCCCAACCCGCAGCGCAGCCCGGGCGGGAACCCACATCAGCCGAATGCCTGCTCCAGTGACCGGAGCAACGCCGTCTGCGTTATAAGTGCCGGGCGCGAAGAGCCCGTTCTGGTTCAGTTGGAGGCCTTCCACATTTTTGACGTAAGCGTGGATGACATCTTCATCGGGACTGGCTTCGACCAATATCTTGGTGTCATTATCGGCGTCCTTCAGCGTATTGGTCTGACTCAACGGCAAGGCAATCGTATTGCCGTTGCTGATGGACAGGTTGCTGCCGCTCAGGCTCAGGGTTTGGTTGTCGGTATTGATTCCAGCCAGGTCGACGTTGTTGCCGTTCGAAATGCTGAGGGTGGCGCCGGAGAGGCCGAGGGTTTGATTGTCGATACCCGTCAACGCCGAGCCGTTACCAACAAAGGCTGTGGCAGTAACCGTGCCTATGACATCTAACTTTGTGGCCGGGGAGGCGGTGCCGATGCCGACATTGCCGCTTTTCAGCACCGTGACGGCATTGGAGCGGTTGCCGCTGTCTGTGCCGTTTCCTATGACGAAAAGGCGGTCGGCGGTATTGAAGTCGGTGGCAGACACCGGCGTGTAGTCGGTGTTGTAGTTGCCAAACACAGTCTCCGCAAAAGATTTGGCCAATAGTCCTTCTCCGCCGCCGGCAAAGGACTGTGCGCCTGAAGCAATGTTATCTATACCGCCTCCGACAAAGGTATTGTCGCCCGAAGTGGTGTTGTGTAAGCCACCACCGACAAAGGAACGAAGTCCCGGAGCGGTGCTTTGAGCGCCACCGCCAATAAAGGAAAGGTGGCCCGAAGCGGTGTTAATTCCGCCGCCGCCCGTAAAGGAAAAGATACCCGAAGCGGTGTTGTCTTGGCCGCCTCCGACAAAAGAATAGGAGCCGATGTTGCCTGCATCCCATTGGGCCCCGTTGACAAACCCTGCCCGGAATGCCGCTTTGTCCGGTATCCACATCAAGCGGGTGCCGGCGCCGGAAACGGGCGTGGCGCCCGTGGCGCCCTGTACCAGTAGTGCCCCGCCCTGGATGTCTAACAGGGCAGCAGGGCTGCTCGTGCCGATGCCGACGTTGCCGCTGTTGGCGTTGTAGATGTTGTTGCCGCTGAGCGTCCAGTCGTTGTCGCTGATGTCGACGCTGTTGCCGTTGGTGATGCTGAGCGTGCTGCCGGAGAGGCCGAGGGTTTGATTATCTGTATTGATCCCGCTCAGGTTGACGCTGTTGCCATTCGAGATGCTGAGGGTGGCGCCGGCGGAGAGACCCAATGATTGAAGTTCATTAGTCGGGTCGGCATCGGCGTCGTCCGTGTCGGCATTTATGAACCCGCCGGTGGATGGGTCATAGGCAAGCGGTAGTGCGCAGCTCAACTTTATTACCTTTAGATCACCGCTTGTTAGGTCCGTCACAAAGGCATAATTTCCGGATACCGCCACCGATGAAGGTTCAGGGCCTATCCCGAGACTGCCGGTCACCACAGGGTTGCCTGGATTGCTCACATCGACAACCTTAAGGTCATCGGTTAATTTATCCACGACATAGGCATAGTTTCCGGATACCGATATTGAAACAGGCACGGCGCATATTTCAGGATTGGCAACCAGCACAGGGTTGATTGGATCGCTTAAGTCGATTACCTCGAAGTAACCGTTCGTGATCTCCGGTAAATAAGCATAATTGCCGGATACGGCAAAAGTAGCGTGGTTATCGCCTGTTGGGAGCATGGCAACCTGCACCGGGCTGGCCGGGTTGCTGACGTCAATGACCCTGAAAGCATCAGTTGTAACATCCGTTAAATAGACATAACTCCCGGAAGCAGCTACTGATGCTGCGGATATTCCAAGGTTGAGGCTGCCGACCAGTGCAGGGCTGCCCGGATTGCTGATATCAATCACCTTGAGGCCGCCACTGGAGGGAAAACTCGTAACGTAGGCATAATTTCCAGATACTGCAACCTTGTAAGGCTCATTGCCCAGGGCAAGGCTGCCAACCAGTGCAGGGCTGGCCGGGTTGCTGACATCGACCACCATAAGGTCATAACTTACATCGTCAATTACATAAGCATAATTTCCGGACATCGCAAACCGTAGCGGATACTGCCCTAGAACAATGCTGCCGGCCAGTGTGGGAGCGGCCGGGTTGCTGATGTCGAATACGCTGAAGGTATGGCTGGTAGCCTCCAATACAAAAGCATAATTTCCAGATACCTCCACCCAGGTCGGCGCGTTTCCAACGCTGATGCTGCCACTTAAGGCCATACAAGAAAAATCCGGTGTAAGTGCCGGGGCAACCAGGCTACCCAAAGACTGCCAGCTTCCCGTACCGTTCTCGTCGGAAGTCATCACATTGCCGGCTTGCTGGTTGCCGTCGTCCATGCGAATGTTCCCGGTTAGGTGCAGATTTTCCTGCGGCACAGCCGTGCCGATGCCTACCCGACCGTCGGCGTCCACGCTGATACCTTCGTTGTCGCCGTCGCCGGAGAGGTAGTTGCCGTTAAGTTGGATGTTTTGGGTAGCGGTGTGGTCGCCGAGGTTGTCGGCGCCGGCAGTTAATTCTATCCACCCGGCGCCGTTGAAATACCAGAAACTGTTGGTCGAATTATCAAACACCAAAAGCCCGTTGGCGGGGTTGCTGATCCCTGAGCGTTGGACGGCATTCATGCGCGGGATAAGCAAGCCCTTGTCGGTGCTTTTCACGTCGAGCATGGCGGAGGGGTCGGGGGCGGAGTTGTCCTGGTTGACGCTGACTTGAGCGCTGAGGGTGGTGGCAGTCAGCAGGAGCAGTAATGGAAACAGGCACTTTATCATGATAGAAAATTTGTTTTGTGGATACTACTTTTCATTCGTCATCGGACTCTTGCCCGCCGCGTTGTTGAGTTGTTGGAGGGATGCTTCAAGTTTTTGGAAGCGTTGCTCAAAGGCGGCAGTCTTTTCTGCCAGTAGTGCTTCCAATTCTGCATTGCGTTTTTCCAGGTTTTCAATGCGCGCATCTTTTTGCACGAGCCGGTCTTCGAGTGCATGGATGCGGTCGCGGTGCTGTTGCAGGGCGGCAAAATTGTAAAAGGCAATGTGGTCGAAATACAGGCTTTCCACCCGGCCATCCTTTTTCCAGGACAAAGGCA
>CALMBD010000069.1 GCA_937861115.1 uncultured Bacteroidota bacterium
CGAAATCGCCGTTTAACTCTTTCCCGTTGTACTTGTACTGGTTATCCTGCGCCGCGTCGTTCATCCACGGCCCGGCCATATCGAGGCCAAAGGGGTAAAAATGGTTTTCCTGGAGTATTTCGTTGGCGCTCGTGTTCGTCACGTCCACCACGCCGTTGCCGTTTTTGTCCGTGAAGGTCAGGCGGGTGTTGCCGAGGTGGTCGCGTATGGCGTATTCATAACGCAGGGTACCGCCGTTGTTGTATACGCGGCCTTCGGCGTGGTACATTGCTTCGAGTACTGTGCCCCCGGCAGTAGTGTAGCGGTACTCGATGCCGTTAAGCTATTATTCTATTGGCTTGATACCTGAATTTGTAAGGTTTCTAGTACATCTTCTAAAATATCTGGTAATGGCAGGCCTGTTTTTTTTTGATTTACCTGCATATTAATAATTAAATGCGCGGGGATGACTTCGCCAATAAACATGCGTACGCTTAGGTTTTCTTCTTCTGCTCCGCCTGAAAACCCATATATCGATTTATTTGCAATTTTATCAATTCGCGTTATTTCTCCTTTTATAGCGGCATCGTGGAGTTTGCTTTTCAAATATTCCACCAGTAAACTATCCGGGGTACGGGACAGCCCTTCACCTTTATTTTCATTGAAACCAAAAAACAATTCAGTATCTTGACTCTTAAATTCAAAACTTTTCAGATATCCCCACTGGATTGCGTCTGGCGTTTCCTTCAAAGAAGAGTCAATAGTAAAAGTAAAATGTATCGTATCGCTTTTATATAACAAATAAAAACTATTTACCTTTTTTGGCTGCATTGTGGTGGAAGCAGTCTGGCATCCACAAAAGATAACAAAGGGAACGCAAATAGCCCAGTAACACCTGAGATGAAAATCTGCAAACGTATTTCCCATGATCAGTTGTTTATCGGTCTAAATCTGTTCTGTGTTATTTCACCGCCTGCTCTGGTTAAAAAGAAAACATAATCCTTTTCGCCCTGAAGGTATACGATATTTCTCTTCACCCATAGGCGATGACACATTCAAATAGCCCTGCTTACAGGGCCCCACTATCGGAAAGTTCGTGAAACAGAACCGGGAGTCTGTAGTAACCGCCGGACCTCCCTAAACAAAAAAAGCCCGGCTGTCGAGCCGGGCTTGTGCGGAGAGGGAGGGATTCGAACCCCCGGTACCCTCGCAGGTACGTCTGATTTCGAATCAGGTGCATTAAACCACTCTGCCACCTCTCCTTTTTACCCGCCGAAGCCTTGGCGCAGGCGGAGTGATTATTGATAATGGACCAACCTGCCTACGCCAGGGCTTCGGCGGGTGAAGCGGAGAGACGGGGATTCGAACCCCGGATACGCTTTTGGCGTATACGCACTTTCCAGGCGCGCTCCTTAAACCACTCGGACATCTCTCCAATGTCGCTTTTTCAAAAGCGGCTGCAAAGGTAAATAGCCGGATTGCAAAAAGCAAGCCGTAAGCAAATCAGAAATTTTCAAAACGATTGGTTGTACTTTTGCCGGTCCATGAATGTTAGCTTTTTCGATAACAGGCGGGTAAGGCAGGTATTGACCGTTTTAATGCTGTTTGGTGCGCTTACCTGCATATTTCCCCCGTTTCATCCCGCTTTCCGGTGGTGGGCGGATCAGGCTGTGTTCGTGGCTTTGGGGTACCTGCTGGCTGCACTTTTTTTTCTGATTATCGATAATGCGCGGCTGATGTTTGTTTGCCTGGGCTGTAGCGCTGCCATTTGTTTCTTCAAAAATGAACTCGGCGACTCGGCGCTCGGCACAAAAGACCAGAATTTCCCGGCCTATTCCACCGGCTTTCGCCCGCAACCCTGCAACTGCACCGATACCATTTTTCTAAAAACCGATACGCCGGATGAGCCTTCAAAAACGCGCCAATAGCTTTCGATATGCCTTCAAAGGGCTGGTCGATCTGTTCCGGCACCAGCCCAATGCCCGTATCCACGGCGCGGCAACCATTGCGGTCATCGGCGCCGGTGTGTTTTTTCACATATCCCGGACCGAGTGGATGGCCCTGGTGCTTTGTATAACGCTGGTCGTCGCGCTGGAAGCGGTAAATACCGCGCTGGAATACCTCACCGACCTGGTATCGCCCGACTACCACCCCCTCGCAGGAAAAGCGAAAGATGTAGCCGCCGCCGCGGTGCTTGTCGCTGCCCTTGGGGCGGTCGCCGTGGGCGTTTTTGTATTTTTTCCAAAAATTTTAACCCTGTTCGGATACTCTGGACCTGTTAATTAAAGTTTAACAACCGCCACAAAATAGTCGACGAAATGAAAAAAAATGACGACTTTTGTTTAAATCAAGCCAAAAGGCCGCGTTAAAAGAGAAGCGAACCCCACCCCGCTCGTATCTTATAAGCCTGACTAACACGGGCTTCTAATCCTTCCCTCCCAATAAGTTTCTTCTTTTTTTTCACCAAACTCTTTTTTCATCCCATGCGTTTTTCATCCTTTCTACCGATGCTGCTGCTTGTCGGCGCCTTTAAGGCGTACGGCCAATGCAGTATAACTGATCTTACCGCTACGGCCTCGCCTTTCGCCAATGCTTCCTGCGAGTACTTCGTAACGCTCGATTTCCAGTTCTCCGGTACAACCAACCAGTATACCGTTACCGGCAACGGTAATAACTACGGTACCTTTCCCTACGACACCGTCCCGGTGGTGCTCGGCCCCTTTACCGCCGGCAACAGCCCCGAGGTGCTCGAATTTGTCGTCACCGACGCCACTTTCGGCGACTGTATGGATGCCACGGAGGTGCAGATCCCGGCCTGCCCGGTCAATGCCGCCTGCAACATCTACGACCTACATGTGGTCACGGGCGACTGCAACCCGGGCAGCATCAGTTACGGGCTGCTACTGGACTTTAAAGTGGACAACCCCGGCAATGACTTCTTTGAAGTATATGCCGGCAACGGACTGTATCTTGGACTTTACCCGCTCAGCGACCTGCCTTTGAAATTCCCGGTTTATCCCTGGAACGGCGACTCGATCGACCAGATCAAAGTGTGTATCAACGACAACCCGGACTGCTGCGAAACCCTCGAGTTTCCGGCGCCGGACTGTACCCTGCAACCCTGCAACATAACCGGCCTCGAGGCCGTCGCAGGCGACTGTACTTCCGACAGTACCTACCAACTCACACTGAACTTCAGCCTGCTTGCGCCGAACCTGCTGAACCAGTTCGGCGTGTTTGCCAACGGCGAATTTTTCGGCATTTTCGGCATCAACGACCTGCCCATCAGCATCGACAGCTTCCCCTGGGATGGCGGACCTGTCGACGAAGTGAAGGTTTGCATCCTCAATTCCATCGACCCGACCATGCAGATCATCTGCTGCGCATCGGTGGAATTCGACGTGCCCGATTGCCTGCCCAAATACCCCTGCGCCATCAAGGATTTTGCAGTAGAAACCGACACCTGTTCATCCGACAGCACCTTTGGGCTTTGGGTAAACTTCATGGTTATGGATTCGACGGCTGTCGACTCCTTCCAGGTGTGGGCCAATGACTCGCTGTTCGGCACCTTTGCCTACGACTCCCTGCCGCTGTACATCGCCGACTTCCCCTGGAACGGCAGTGTCTTCAACCACGTACGGGTCTGTACCGGCAATGCGCCGCCCTGCTGCAAGACGTTGCAGTTTGTCGCGCCCGACTGCCTGCCTTTCGGACCCTGTGAAGTGACCCATATCGATGTCGACGCCGGCCCCTGCACTTCCGACAGCACCTATAAGGCGCGGATTAATTTCCAGGCGACAAATCCCGGCGACGGCAATTTTGTGCTTTGGGCAAACGGCATGCTGATCGATACCTTCCCGCTCGATACCGCACCGCTGACCATTACCAACTTCCCCTGGGGCGGTGGCGATGTCGATGTGATCAAAATATGCATCTCCGGCGCAACACCCGATACGGTGCCCTGCTGCCTGGAATACGAATACCATGTCCCCGATTGTCTTTTCCCCGATTCCTGCTCGATCAGCAATGTTGTGCTGAACGCGCTGGACTGCAACCCGGACAATCATACCTACAGCCTGCATCTGGACTTCGACGTGGCCAATCCGGGCAACGATTTCTTCGAACTCTGGACCAGCAACGGGCAATACCTGGGCTTCTTCCCGCTCAGTCAGTTGCCAATTACCTTGCCCAATATCCCCTGTAACAGTACTTCAGCCAATGCGCTGAAGATTTGCATCAACGACCATCCGGACTGCTGCGTCTACGTCGATTATCAGGCGCCCGATTGCTGCGCCTCGAATCCGTGCGAGGTGAGCGACCTGAGCGTTGAGACCGGCGACTGCACCTCCGGCGAAACGTATGAGGTATGGGTCAACTTCCAGGTATCTAACCCGACGGGCAACCAGTTCAATGTATTTGCCAACGGCGACCTGCTCGGCACTTTCAGCCTTGACTCCCTGCCACTCTATATCCCCGAGTTTCCCTGGAACGGCGGTCAAAATGATGTGATCAAGATCTGCATCGCCGGCGACCCTGCGGGCGCTAACGGCTGCTGCCAGACCCTTGAGTTTAACGTGCCCGGCTGCCTGAATCAGGGCGGCGACTGCGAGATTTACGACCTGGTCGTTGATCCGGGCGATTGCACGGGCGACAGCACCTATTCCATCACCCTCAACTTCCAGGTGGCCAATGCACCGGGCAATACCTTCGGCGTGTGGGCCAACGGCCAGTTCTTCGATACCTATACACTGGACGACCTGCCGCTGACCATCGACAATTTCCCCTGGAACGGCGGACCGCAGGATGTGGTAAAAGTTTGTTTCTCGAACAACGGCGATGGCTGCTGCAAGACGAAAGAGTTTGTCGTGCCGGCCTGCATGAGCGCGGGCGGACCCTGCGAACTGTTCTATCTGGCCGTCGAAACGGGCGATTGCACGGGCGACAGCACCTACGAGGCGACCATCAACTTTATGGTAAACAACCCGGCCAGCGACAGTTTCAGTCTCTATGCCAATGGCACCCTGGTCGGCAATTACAGCCTCGACCAGTTGCCGGTGCATATCTCGAACTTCCCCTGGAACGGTGGCCCGAACGACGTGGTGCAAACCTGCATGAACGACAGCATGGGCGTTGCGACCGACTGCTGCCAGACCTTCGAATTCCCGGTACCGTCCTGCCTGAATCAGGGCGGACCCTGCGAAGTTTACGATCTGGTCGTTGATCCGGGCGACTGCACGGGCGACAGCACCTATTCCATCACCCTCAACTTCCAGGTGGCCAATCCTCCCGGAAATACCTTTGGTGTGTGGGCCAACGGCCAGTTCTTCGATACCTATACACTGGACGACCTGCCGCTGACCATCGACAATTTCCCCTGGAACGGCGGACCGCAGGATGTGGTAAAAGTTTGTTTCTCGAACAACGGCGATGGCTGCTGCAAGACGAAAGAGTTTGTCGTGCCGGCCTGCATGAGCGCGGGCGGACCCTGCGAACTGTTCTATCTGGCCGTCGAAACGGGCGATTGCACAGGCGACAGCACCTACGAGGCGACCATCAACTTTATGGTAAACAATCCGGCCAGCGACAGCTTCAGCCTGTATGCCAACGGTACGTTTATCGGCAATTTCAGTCTTGACCAGTTGCCGGTACATATTTCTGATTTCCCCTGGAACGGCGGCCCGCACGACGTGGTGCAGGCCTGCATGAACGACAGCATGGGCGTTTCTACCGACTGCTGCCAGACCTACGAGTTCATGGTACCGTCCTGCCTGAATCAGGGTGGGCCCTGCGAGGTTTACAATCTGGTAGTTGATCCGGGCGACTGCACGGGCGACAGTACGTACACGCTTGTGGTGAACTTCCAGGTGGCCAACGCGCCGGCCGACAGTTTCAACCTGTTCGCCAACGGCGCATTCTTCGGGACTTTTGCCCTTGGCGATCTGCCGCTGACGATCCAGGACTTCCCCTGGAACGGCGGACCGAATGATGTTGTGAAAGTGTGCTTCTCCAACTCCTGCTGCCGGACGAAGGAATTCCAGGTGCCGGGCTGCCTGAATCAAGGCGGCGACTGCGAGGTGTTCTATTTGGCCGTTGAAACGGGCGATTGCACGGGCGACAGCACGTATATGGCTACGATCAACTTCATGGTGAACAACCAGCCGAGTGATCATTTTGCCCTCACGGTAAACGGTATGCCGTTTGGCACCTATACCCTTGCCGATCTGCCGCTGACCATCAATGATTTCCCCTGGAACGGCGGCCCGAACGATGTCGTGAAAGTATGTATGCTCGACGCGAACAACGAGCCGACAAACTGCTGCCAGATCCTTGAATTTGCAGTGCCGTCCTGTCTGAACCCCGGTACGCCTTGCGAGATATACGACCTCGTGGTCGATCCGGGCGATTGCACGGGCGACAGCACATACACCCTGGTGGTCAACTTCCAGGTGGCCAATGCGCCGGCCGACAGTTTCCAACTGTTTGCCAACGGCGCCCTGTTCGGCACTTTTGCCCTGGCTGATCTGCCGCTGACGATCCAGGATTTCCCCTGGAACGGCGGACAGAATGACGTGGTGAAAGTTTGTTTCACAAACAATCCTTACGGCTGCTGCAAAACGAAAGAATTTGCCGTACCGGGATGCCTGAATCAGGGCTGTGAAGTGTACGACCTGACTGTTGAGACGGGCGATTGCACGGGCGACAGCACGTATACTGTTACGATCAACTTCCAGGTAGACAATCCTCCGGGCGATCAATTCGGCGTGTGGGCGAACGGTATGTTCCTCGGCAACTTCAATTTGGCCGACCTGCCGCTGACGATCCAGGATTTCCCCTGGAACGGCGGCCCGAACGATGTCGTGAAGGTTTGTTTCAGCAGCAACAACGGCAATGTGCTGTGCTGCCGGACGAAAGAATTTGCGGTGCCGGGTTGTGTCAACCAGGGACAGTGCAATATTTCCGACCTGATCGTAATACCGACGCCATGCCTCTGCGGCCAGTTCTTCGTCGCAGTGACGTTCCATCATGAGAACGGCGGCTTCGGCGGCTTTGAGATTGTCGGCAACGGCAACAACTACGGTTCATTCCCGTACGACGAACAGCAGCCGATCATTCTCGGTCCGTTCACGGGCGATGGCTCGACGCAATTCGAGTTTGCCGTAGTAGATGTTCAGAATCAGGACTGTTACGACGATATCCTGCTCGGCAGCATCAACTGCATGACGCCGGTAGTCAACCCGGTCAATACCAGCAGTCTGGTACTGTCGCCCAACCCGACAGCCAGTTGGCTGAACGTAACGGCGCAGTTGAACGGCGCGGTGAAAGTCGGTGAAGCAACCGTTGAAATTTACCATGCAGACGGGCGCCTCGTGCTGTCCGACCTGGTAGCCGACGGCAGCAATTTCCAACTCGACGTGTCGAACCTCCAGGCCGGTCTGTACCGCCTGACCCTGCTGACCCCGACGGGCCGGCTGGAAGGGGTTTTTGCAAAACAGTAATACCGGTTTACCGGAATATAAAAAGAGCCGTCCCGCACATGCGGGGCGGCTTTTTTTATACCCACATAAAACATCAAGGCTCCTGTAAAAAAGCCTTCCCTACCTGGGTCGAATCCGGAAATCCAGGGTCGCAAAACCGCCGGCGTCGAAATGCTCGATCTCGATGCGGTGGTGGCCGCCGAGGGATAAAGTGACCTCATCGGTTTCGGGTTCGTGTACATCCCAGTTGTCGATCACGAGTTTGCCGTCGACGTAAAGCCGCACGCCGTCGTCGGAAGTCAGTTCAATAACATATTGATCGGGGGCAATATCAAATTCGGTGCTGCTGCGTGTGGCAAAATGATCTGCCTGTACGCCTTCGGCAGGGCTGCCCCACCAGGCAAAATAAAGTTCGCCGGCGTTCTTTTCCGCCACCGGCGCGCCTTTCAGCACAGCCTCTTCCGGCGCCGGATTACCGCCTTCCGGATAATTGAAAAACTGCGTTTTCCAGTCGAACTTCTTTTCATAGCGCCGGAAAACAAACATATAAGGCTGGCCCTCGGCAATGATCTCGCCGAATTGCGAGGCGATGGTTTTTTCGCCGATATACTCGAATTCGAGGCGCAGGTCGTCTGCGGTCGGGCTGCGTTCCACGAGAATTTGTGCAGGCACGGTGCCCTGTACAGCGCTTACCGTACGCACGCCGCGCATTTTGCCCAGTTTCCAGGAGCCGGATGGTCCCATGATCACGAAGGCGTACTTGTTTTCGGCAACGGTATCGAGTACGACGACGGGGCGGCGAAAATCGTAAGGGCCCCACTCATCGACGACGATAAACTGGCGGCCCCTGGGAAACCCTTTGGGCAGGGCAGCCAGCATACCGTCGGGCAGGCTGTCGGGCTCCTTGAGTTCGTCGGGCGATACGTTCAGCGCGGCATAAGGGTTCTCCGGTGTGCCCGTATAGGAAAAGTTCAGGCTTTTGGAGGATGCCAGTTCGGGGTGTTTCCAGACGTCGGCTATGACCGCTTCAGTGGCGTATATTTCATTGCGCCAGAAACGCAGACCCTCGTTGGACTTGGGGGCGTCGTACAGGCGTTCGAAGTCCTGGAAAAAGTTTTCCCCGTTCACGGAGGTATTTTTTGAAGCGCTGATTTTCAACGGATTGCGCACCTGCATGAACACATTTCGATCAATCACATTGTCGCGGTTGCTGACGTCGCGGTGTTGCGCGTATCCCCAGTCGGCGGGCTGTTCGGCGCGTGCCCAGAGGTGAATGCCGACGCTGTCGTTTACAAAAATATTCTGGCGGATGGTGTCGTTCTGGCCGTGTTCGATAGCCAGCGCTGTTTTGCAGCCCACTATCATATTGGCGAAGAACAGCGATCCGTAACTGTAGCCGCCCCAGATGCCGTAGGTACATTCGGCCATATAGTTGCCCTGGATGCGGTTGCGCGAGAACGTCGCCTCGATACCGTTGGTCGGGGCATAACTGAAGTCGTTGCCGAAAATATAGTTGTCGTTGCAGCCGCCTTCACCGGTGTCCATGGTCGATTGGCCGGCCCAGAGGAACAGGCCGTCGCCGGAGTGGGAGGCCGAGTTAAAAGCGATCAGGTTTTCGTTGCTTTGCTCGTACACCAGGATAGCGGCCGAATCCTGGCCGCGTTCGTAAAAACGGTGTGAATAGCCGCGCACATTCCAGTCGAGGCGGTTGTGCATGATGCGGTTGCGGCTGCTTCGGTACAACCCGATGCCGATGCCGGAATTAAAGTGAAAAGAGTTGTTGTACACCAGGGCGCCGCTGCAGCCGGTCATCAGCAACGCGTTTTGGTTGCCGGTAGCGCGACAGCCCCGCACCATCGGGTTTGTGCAGTTTTTGAGGTAGATGCCGGCGCCGTAGCGCAGCCATTCATCGTGTTCGTTGTTGTGGTAACTGAGCCAGTCGGAAAAGCACTCGTGCTCCCGTACGGAGAACAGTTTCGGGCGGTAGTTGTACGAAAAGTCGCAACTTTCAAGTACTAGGTTTTCCACACCGTCGGCCAGCAGGGCAACCTTATATCCCCGTGCGCGCGCATTTTTGATGGTGATGTTTTTGCCCTTCACACGTATGGCGAGGCCGTAGAAACCGTTGGGGAAGAACTTGTCGGGCGAACCCTGCAGTTCGGCATTTTGAAAATCTACGGTCAGGTTTTCCCCTGAAACGGTGACGACAGCTGTTGCGCGCGCGGGGTCGACGGGAAGCGCAAACACGTCGGCCGGATCGCCGGCGATGGAATAGGTTTCTTTAATGATGCTGCACGACTGGCTGATCGTCATGCCTTTGGAGAGGCGGAGTTCGGGGAGTTGGGCAAAAGTGATCGTCGGGATGGCAAAAAGAAAAAAGAATATGCGGTACATATTTGCTGCTTGAGTGAGCAGGCAAAGTTAATCCCCGATACTCTTTTCGGGACAATAAGGTAATGAAACATTCGGGCCGGAAATGGATTTCCGACCTACATGACCTGCAACTTCGCAAACTTGAGCACGATCCTCCGTTCCGTCATTTCGTCGTTTTTGAACTGGATGGTAGCCACCCTGTTGTCCTTCGGCCCTTCCACACTGATCACTTTCCCTTCGCCGAATTTCAGGTGTAAAACGGTGACGCCCGCGACGATACTGTCGGCAGGCGAGACCTTGAAATCGGCCGGAATAACCATCGGCGTCGATGCCTTCGCCTGTATGCGCGCGCGCGGGCTGGTGAAGTTGCCGCGAATACTGGCGCGGGGTTCTTCCACCGTTCGGACGGGCGCCTGACCCCGCCCGGAGCCTATGCCGCCAAGCAGCTCGTAGTGCTGCGCGCCGATCTCGTCCAGAAAACGCGAGGGCTCGCTGGTGCGGATGGTGCCGAACCGGTAGCGGTTCTGCGCGTAACTGATGGTCAGAAATTCCTTTGCGCGCGTGATGGCTACGTAGAAAAGGCGGCGCTCCTCATCCAGCCCGTTGGGGTCTTCCATCGACATGAAGGAAGGAAACAGGTTTTCCTCCAGGCCCGTCACAAAAATGCTCTTGTATTCCAGCCCCTTGGCGGAGTGCACACTCATCAGGGTGATGTGGTCGTTGTCGTCGTCTTTTTCATCGGCGTCGGTCAGCAGGGAAATGGTTTGCAGGTAGGCGGCCAGGGAGGGGACGGCAGTGGCGGCGGCGACATCCGCTTCGGGTTGGGCGTCGGTGAATTCGGAAATGGCGTCGAGCACAGCATTCACGTTTTCGAGGCGGCCGATGCCTTCGGGACTGGTGTCGTTTTTGAGCAGGTCGAACAGGCCCGATTTGCGCAGGATCTCGGCGGCGAGTTTGGCGGCGGGTTCGAGCGCTGCGCGTTGCTGCCAGTCTGCTACGAGGTTGCGGAAAGTAGCGAGGGCCTTTCGCGCGCGCTCGGTCACGTCGAGGCGCGGGTCAGTGATGGTCTCCCACATGGTTTGCTCCAGGGCGCCGGCAAGCGCGCTGAGTTTTTCCACCGTCGCGTCGCTGATCCCGCGGGTAGGGAAGTTGATGACGCGGCGCAGCGCTTCCTCGTCGAGGGGGTTGACGGCCAGGCGCAGGTATGCCACAAAATCCTTGACCTCCTTGCGCTGGTAGAACGACATCCCGCCGAACACGCGGTACGACAGGTTAAGCCGGCGCAGGTGCTCCTCGAACTTGCGGCTCTGCGCGTTGGTGCGGTACAGCACGGCGATATCCGCGTTGGGGAGGTGATAGCGGTGCTTTTGCTCCAGGATGATGTCGGCCACCCGGCGGCCTTCCTCGTCGTCGGTGGCGCAGCGCAGCAGTTTGATCTTGTGTCGGTCTTCCCTGTCGGTCCAGATGGTCTTGTTGAGCTGGCGGCGGTTGAAAGAGATCACCTCGTTGGCTGCCGACACGATATGGTGCGTGCTGCGGTAGTTCTGTTCGAGTTTGAAGGTTTGAAGGTTGGGATAATCCTTCTCGAAATCGAGTATGTTGTCGATCGTTGCGCCGCGAAAGGCATAGATGCTCTGGGCGTCGTCGCCGACCACAAACACATTTTCGGGGCTGCCGGGGTATTTTACCATCTTCCGGAGGATGGCGTATTGCAGGTAGTTGGTGTCCTGAAACTCATCCACATGGATGTAGCGGAATTTGCGGTGGTACTTTTCCAGCACGTTATCGGGGTTGTCGCGGAACAGCCGGTACAGTTGAAACAACAGGTCGTCGAAGTCCATGGCGCCGGAGCGTTTGCAGCGGGCAATGTATTTCTCGTAAATATCGACGACATACGGGCGTTTGGCCGCGCGGTCCTGCTGCATCATTTCCGCATTTTCGCGGTAAGCTTTCGGACTGATCAGGTTGCTCTTGGCCAGTGAAATGCGCGAGCGGATGGCCGAGGCATTGTACACGGTAGTGTCGAGGCTCATCTCCTTGATGATGGCGCGCAGGACGCTCATCGTATCGTCGGTATCGTAGATGGAAAAGGATGCGGGAAAGCCGATCCTGGTGGCTTCGGCGCGCAGGATGCGGGCAAAGATCGAGTGAAAAGTACCCGCCCAGACCTGCTGGGCTTTCGGTCCGACCACCTTCTCGATGCGTTCCTTCATCTCGCGGGCGGCCTTGTTGGTAAACGTGAGTGTGAGTATCTCCCAAGGCGGTACTCCCTGATCGAGCAGGTGGGCGATGCGGTAAGTCAGCACCCGTGTTTTGCCCGATCCGGGTCCGGCGATCACCAGCACCGGCCCTTCCGTGGTGGTAACGGCGGTGCGTTGTACGTCGTTCAGTTCGTCGAGATAATTTGCCATAACCGCTGCGTAAGCCTTGATTCAGGTTGGCCCGGCTTCCCGGACAGGGATTTCGGGAAAACAGGGCGTTGTTCGTCCGTCCCTCCGGCGAAGGTAAAGTGTTCGGGCGTGAAGATAATAATTTTAAATAAAATGTTTCAAGTTTGTGCCACCACTAAAGCCCTTGAAACGCTTTCAGCGGATCATAGTTGAAAGAAAGTGCAGCAACGGAGGGTACATAACCCGGGATATGTGCTGTCAGTTGCCAGTTATACACTTGGCGGGAGAAGTCGGCGACATTGTTTTGTATCCAGCCGGCGATCAGGTCCTCGAGTTGAAGCTCGTCTTTCCAAAACGACATTTGAAGGTCGCGCGCCGAGAAATACGGGCTCCGGCTGGCGCCTTTGGCGCAGAGAAAAACCGGTTTGTCGTAGGCGACGGCAATTCCGACCTCATGGGCACAGTTCGGGCTGAAAAAGTTGGGGTTATCGTCGCTGAAACTCAGGTCGGCAATAACAAATCGCGCGTGGTAGATGAGCGTTTTTATGGTCTCCTGAATGCCTTTCGTCTTGAGGCTGTGCTTGGCATCGTTGGCCCAGAGGCAGGATATGCCGGCGTGGTTGTACACGGCAGTTTCCACGGCTTGCCGGGCCTGCTGGAAGTCGTCTTTCAGCCGTCCAATAAAAAAGGCGTAGGGTTTGGGCTTGGAAATCTCGTTGTTACAGACTGCCAGCAGCCCCTTCAGTTGAATCTGTACCCAGGGGTCGAGGTCGCTGCGGTAATTGTTTTGTTCGGCGGCATGAAAAATGCTTTGTTTGCACAGGATCGGTTCGATCGAGGGATCACCGGGAAAAAAAATTTCCGCAAATTGCCCGTTCTCACGGATACCTACATTCACTTTCTCGTGCTCGCGGAACAGCAAGACCGGAATCTCCATTTCACCGGCAATGCGCAGTTCGCGGATGATGTATTTCGAAGTAGTGGAGGCTGCGGCATCATCGTACGGTAACACGGCGATGAACCCGGAGCAGTGCTGCATGATGCGGCGGATTCGAGGTTCCTCGAATTTCAGCCCTTCGACTTTAGGTACGTCGCCAATAGCCCGGTAACGGGCCATATCAAGCGTTTTTACAACCCGCCAGGCGAGTACCTGACTGTAATCGGAGTCCCAGGGACAGGCAAGGTAAAGGTCGCCATTGTAACCCGTTCGAATAACCGGCGCTTCCATTGGTGGAATTTATTAGGTGTTGTATCTACTCCACCACATGCTTCTCAATGGCCTGGAGCACTTCCCTGTCGGGTACCGGGCCGTGGTGTACGTATGCGACCACACTGCAGTGTTCGGCAACCCAGTCAGCCGGAAGGGTAAAACTGTAGTTTTTCTCGACGACGGTGCCTTTGTTCAGGGCTTCGGGGATGGGGTCGCCGGCGGTTGCTGTCACGATCCCCCGCATCACGTGCCGGTGGATATAGGCCGGCACGATCTCCGTTCCATCTTTCTGCGGGTCGACAATACTGTCCTGGGTGATCAGGATGGTGAGCCGGTTTTCCCCCGGGAGCGCGTTGTTGGCGCCGAGGGTTATTTTCATGTCGAGTTGACGGGTGGCGGGTTCATAGTGGTTTTCGAGCAGCAGGTCGAGGCCGTAGCTCTTCTGGAATTCGGCGCCGATAATGCCGGCCCAGGAAGTGAAGGGCGTCACCATCAGCGAGGGACTGCCTGGATCTACCTGCTTGCGGTTGATGGCGGCGGCGGGAAAGCCGTCGGCAGAGCCAAGCAGGGTTCCGAGTTCGAGCGCCTGGGCGGTGGTGAAATTATTTTGGCTGGGCGGATTGGATATGGGCGACGTGAACCCCGATGCTGCGTGGATACTTACAATGATCAGGCTGTCTTTTCCAAAAATATCCTGCAGACGCAGCAGTTCGCGGGTGCCTTTGGGGCACACGGCGCACTGGATGCCGGTGAGTTCTTCAATCAATACCCTGCGTTCGCCGGAACTGAAGTCGGGGATGGGCACAGGTTCTTCTTTGCAGGCGCTGAAGCCGATGGCGGCAAGGAGAAGCAAAAAGAGTAAGCGTTTCATATCTCGCGTATTTTTTATGTCAAATATAGAAATTCAATCGTCCGAAAAAGACATCAGAAGGAAGAGTTGATCTTGACCCGGAAACCGCTGAAGGTAGGCTCGAAGCGGCATATGCCGCCGGAGCAGTTGATGCCCTCCACCTGCTTGACGTAGGCCACCTCGAAGCGGTTGGCTTTCTGGGTGTACACCAGCCCTACGGTAGGGTAGTGCAGCCCGTCGTACTTCACTTTTTCGGCCTCTTCCGTTTCGGGGTTGGGGTGTTTGATCTTGTACATGTCGGACACATACAGCAGCCAGTGCGGCGCCCAGGCCAGTTCGGCCAGTCCGAATACCCAAGAGCCGAACTCCTGTTCGGTGTTGAGGTATTGCGCCTCGACGCGCAGCGATTTGCGCGGGGTGAATTTGTACAGCCATTCCCCGTACGGCGTCACGGCGTCTACGTATCCTTTTTTGCCCTGATAAACCTCGATATTGTATTTCAGCACCTGCAGGCCGCCGATCAGTTGCCATTTCCGCTTGTATTTGTAAGCGAATTCGGGCGTAATCTCCCGGTACAGTTCCGTGTTGTCCAGGTCCTGAATTTCGGAGACATTGACATTGAGGGACAGGTTCTTGTTGATGGAATACCGGATGTCTAGCTGGATGGCCTGTTCGCCCAGTTCCTGTGTCGCCGGACTGAAACGGGTGGTCAGGCGGTAGGTGTTTTGCCGGGCCATCGGGGGCAGAAAATTGAGGGGGCCCTGAACACCAACGACAAACGGGTCGTTGCGGAACGAAAAATCCTTGGTGCGTTTGCCTTCGAGCGTAACGCCGAATTTGCGGGTAGCATAGGCCATACTGGTATAGATGGTATGGCCGGTTCCGCTGTACAGTTTTCCCTGAATTTCAGAGCCTGCGTTATTGCCTGCCACGTTGGCGGCATCGTTGAGCACATCAGGCGATTTGATGGCGCCCTCGAAGAACCAGGTGAAGTCGCCGGCGGTCAGCGTATTAAAAAGCGTCGCCGCGTAGGTGTTGTATTTCAGGTCGAAACGCTCGGGCAGGGGGTAGGTCCCCAGGGTATTGGCAATGCGGTCGGCCGTTTCCTTGTCGAAAGCCCGCGATACCACGCCCACCCCCGGCGCGAGGGTGAAATTTTTTGACGAATCGGGTTTGACAAAACCCTCCAGCACCATGCCGCGCACATTGGCCGCGTAGGTGGAAAACTGGCGTTTTTCCTGGCCCGCAAAGGCGCGTACTTTCCAGTTTTCATCGAAATTGTACCCCACCTTCAATCCGTATAAAGCATTGTCGATCAGCAGGGAACGCTCTTCGTATGCCCTGAAAATAATGCCGGAGCCGATCTGGTCGTAGATGTAACCGCCGGAGAAATCAAACTTGTCGATCTCCTTGTGAATATACCAGCGCCCGATGCCTTTGCCGACGAAAACGCCGCCGTTGGGGTTGAGCAGGTTGGAGTTGCTGAACAGGTCGAAACGCAGTCCCATATCAAAACCCCAGTTGGAGTAGTTGAGGTTGAGCCAGCTCTCTGCGCCGAATTTGAGGTTGTCGTACTGAGGTGTACCCGATGCACCGATGGCACTGTCCTTGATGAAAAAATTGCCGTTCGTTTGCAAATTGCCGGTGAGGCGGGAATTGTCCTGACCTTGTAAACAGCCGATCGAGATGAACAGAAAAACGGGAAGTAAAAGGTGTTTCATAAGATTGTGCTCCAAACAAATTTTTGCAAAGGTAGAATCCTGCAAAACTTCTCGGTGCAAATCTTGGCACAATTGATCGTTTTCAGACAAAAAACGAATTTCCGGGCATCAATTCCGGATAATCCGCATTTGCCTGCCGCCATTTTCGCGCAAGCGATCAGCCATAAGTTTGTCGAATCCGGCAGCGTCGATTTTTTCGCCTTTCCTGGGGGCTTCCAGTTCGCCTTTTTTCAGTTTTTTGAATTCCACTTTTTGCGCGCTTATCGCGATCTCCCCATTGTTGATGTCGACTTCGAGGATCATGCCGGGCAATTGGCTGTATTGTGCCGGACCGGAAGAGAGACTGATTCCGCCGGTGAACCAGGCAACGATCTCGCGTTTGCGGGTCGTATCGGTGGTGGTGGCCTTCATGCAGGGGTAGCCGAGTATCGTTTTGGTTTCGGTCGTGACCTTCCAGTCGGGCATCGTCAGACTGTCTTCGATGAGGTAGTTTTTTCCAAAAAACTCGCGTGCATCGGCCTGGTGCATCGTGGCGAAATTACGGTAAAAGGTGGCTTCCGGCCGCTGCATTTTGATCACGATACCGCTGCCGTCGCCGTCATCATCGTCCTCTTCTTCCTCCACATTTCTGTAAAGGCTTTCCGTGGCGTTGAACAGCAATTCATTTTTGTGCGTCCGGAACTCGGGGATCATGGCCTTGATATCGGCTGCATCCGGTGGCAGGGAACGGTGCATGTTTACCTTTTCTTCGAAGTAAATAATGCCCTCGTTGTTTTGTGCGGCGGCAAAGACCGACCAGAGGAAAAGCAGGGAAAATGTCAGACAGGTTACTTTCATAGCGCAATTTTAAAAGGATGGAATAGAAGAAGTATGGGCTTGTTTTCGGGGCAAAAGTAGATCGCCTGTTATGGCGGGCAGGTTAAACGACCTTGATATAAGGTTAATTAAGGTTAATCGCCTGGCGTGGTGCGGGATAAACCCGGTATTTTTGTGCCGTTATGGTATTCTTCCGGAGACAGTCCCGCTTCTTGTGGCTTATTTTCAGCAGCCTGACGCTGCTGGCCGTGTTCCAGGTGTTCTGGCTCCGCAAGGTGTGGAAGGAAGAGCGGGAGGCGCTGGAACTGGAGTCGAATTACATTTTTCAGCAGACGGTGACAGCTCTGCAGGATTCGCTGATCCGGCGCAACATGGTATATGAAAGTCTGGATACCGGGCAGGAGGAATCCCTGCATGTGCCGCCGCCGCCGTTGCCTGGAAACTGGCAGGTCAGGCGGGATACGGAGGCGATCATTGCTTTGAATAAAATACAACAACAGCATTTCCCCGATTCGAGTGGTACCGACCACATTCAGATATTTATCAAAAGCGACGATAGCCTGGGTGACGTCGATCCGTCCGGCGCCGTCTCGCTATTCAAGATGAAGGTGATTGAAAGCATGCAAAACTTTCCGTCCGGCGATGCGGGTGAAAGCCCGAAATGGAACGGGATGATGCGAAAGTTTTCGTTCCGGGTCAGCCGCGACACCCTGTCTGCCGACACCCTGCGAATTGCCCTGCAGCAGGCGCTACAGAAAGCCAATATGCCGCTCGATTTTCGGCTTATCAAAAGTGCGGAGGCGCCGGCACCTGCCGTCGGTGTTGTGCGTACGAAACCTTCAATTTCGGGGATGCTCACCCACCAGTATTTTGTTGCAGAGTTTCCCGAATACAACGGATACCTGCTGCGGAAAATACTCCCGCACCTGTTTTTCTCGCTGTTGTTGTTCGGTGTGACGGCAGCGGCTTTTGGGGCCATTTATCAAAGCCTGCGGCAGCAACAGCGGCTTACCACCCTGAAAAACGATTTCATTGGAAATATCACGCACGAACTGAAAACACCTATCACAACGGTGGGCGTGGCACTGGAGGCGCTGAGTGATTTTGAGGTGCTGGGCAATCCGGACCAAACCCGCGAGTACCTCTCCATCTCCAAACTTGAACTGGAACGGCTTACCCTGCTTGTCGACAAGGTGTTGCGGCTTTCCATGTTTGAAGAAAAACAGCCGCGGCTCAAGTCCGAGCCGGTCGACCTTGCTGCCCTGACCCGGCAGGTAATGAACGCCATGAAACTCCAGGCGGAACATGCCGGTGTGGACGTCCGGTTCGAGGCAGGCGAAAACGGCGCTTTTACGGTCAACGGCGACCGGCTGCACCTGACCAGCGTGGTATTCAACCTGATCGATAATGCGCTGAAATACAGGCAAAAAGAAAATCCAATGCTTGCCGTGTCACTGGAAAACCTGCCGGAAAACAACATTCGCCTTACCGTACGGGACAACGGGATCGGCATCGCACCGGAATACCAGGCCCGGATATTCGACAAGTTCTTTCGTGTGCCCTCCGGGAATACCCACAATGTAAAAGGCCACGGACTGGGTCTCAGTTATGTCGCCAATGTCGTTCGGCAGCACGGCGGAACCATCCGTGTGGAAAGCGAGGGCGCGGGGATGGGGACGGTATTTGTGGTGGAAATACCGGGCAGCAGGCCGGCTGTTCAGGTTTGAGACCTGTAA